>NZ_JBMRGI010000025.1:0-65923 GCF_049384345.1 Stenotrophomonas sp. CASM110 | reverse complement strand
AAAGCCTCCCTGGTGAAATTAGCGCTGTGGAACCACCCGATCCCATCCCGAACTCGGAAGTGAAACGCAGCTGCGCCGATGGTAGTGTGGCTCAAGCCATGCGAGAGTAGGTCATCGCCAGGGTTTACACCCAAAACCCCGCTGCTTGCGCAGCGGGGTTTTTCTTTGTGCGCAGAACATGCGGGTAGTGCCGGCCGCCGGCCGCCGGCCGGCACCGCCATAGCTGCACACCGGCCGGTAGATGCACGCCATGCGTGGATATTCTCCGCGGGCAGCCCCAGCGCCAACCAAGGTTGGCGACTACCGAGGGCATGCGGGCGCACAGTAGATCCACGCCGTGTGTGGATGCGGCGCCAGCCAGGGTTGGTCGCTCCTCACGGCAGGTCCGGAAGCGGACTTTCCTGACCCATCACGCAAAAGCAGGCAAAAAAAACGGCGCCCTGCGGGCGCCGTCTTGACCGGGATGGAACCGCAGGCCCGGATCAGGCGGCCCGCGAGACCTCGTGCGGTTCCTGCTGGCGGAACACCGATACCGCCTCGGTAAGCGTACCCGCCTGCAATTGCAGCTCGCGTGCGGCCGCGGTGGCTTCCTCCACAAGCGCGGCATTCTGCTGCGTCGCCTGGTCCATCTGCACCACGGTCTGGTTGATCTGCTCGATGCCGACCGACTGCTCCTGCGAGGCCGCCGAGATCTCGTGCATCAGGTGGCTGACATTCTCAACGCCCCCGACAATGCCCTGCATCCGCTGGCCCGCATCGGCCACCAGCTGGGCGCCTTCGCCCACCTGGCGACCTGCCTCATCGATCAGCTTCTTGATTTCTTGAGCCGCAGCGGCGGAGCGCTGCGCCAGCACGCGCACCTCGCTGGCCACCACCGCGAAGCCACGGCCCTGCTCGCCGGCACGGGCGGCCTCCACTGCCGCGTTGAGCGCGAGGATATTGGTCTGGAAGGCGATGCCATCGATCACGCCAGTGATGTCGCCGATCCGCTTCGAGGCTCCCTCGATCGCCTGCATGGTGTCGACGACCCGCTGCATGGCGACGTTGCCGTCGCTGGCGGCGCTCTGGGTGGTGATCGCCAGCTGGCTCGCCTCGCGCGCATGGGCAGCGTTCTGGCGCACGGTGGCAGTCAGCTCTTCCATCGAAGCGGCGGTTTCCTGCAGGTGCGCTGCCTGGCGCTCGCTGCGCTCGGACAGCGCGCCATTGCCCGCAGCGATTTCGCTGGCAGCGGTGCTGATCGAGGACGCGCACTGCTGGATACGGCCCACCATGCGCGCCAGCTGGCCGGCGGTGGCGTTGGCATCGCGCTGGATCGCGGCAAAGGCGCCGTGATACTCGCCATGCATGCGTCGATCGAGATCGCCGCTGGCCAGCGCCGAGAGCATCTGCCGCACCTCGTCAACCGTACTGCCCAACGTATCCAGCAGCTGGTTGATGCCACCGGTGAGGCCATCGAGGAAGCTGGCACCTTCGGTTGCCTGCAGGCGCTGGTCGAGGTCGCCGGCGGCGGCGGCCGCGACGATGCCGGCGACGGCGTTCTCCAAGGCGAGCTCATGGGTACGGTCATGCCACTCCACGGCAAAGCCCAGGCGCACGCCCTGTGCGTCGAAGACCGGAGTAACCACCTGTGCGAAGTGCACCGGGCCGATCTGTACCTTGCCGTTGTGGCTGACCTGCAGGCCATTGAGGATGGCGCGGATCCGGTCCGGGTTGGCGTGGAAGCGATGAATGCTGCTACCGACCAGGCGCTCGGCATCGAAATCGGGGAAGGCCTGGCGCAACGTTGCCTGCTGGTTGCGCAGCAGGGCCACCACCGAGCGGTTCACGTAGCGGATCACGTGATCGTTGTCGGCAATCATCATCGCGGTGCGCGAGGCATCGAGGGCCTGGCGGATCTGCGCGTTCTCGGCGTGTGCCTCCGCTTCGCGTCCACGCTGGGCCTGCACATGGCGTGCGGTGTCGGCCAGCGCATGGGCCAGCGAACCCGGTGCGTAGGCGGTGGTGTCAGCATGTGCACCAAGATCGGCGCCGGTGGCGATGTCGCGCGCCAGCGCGGCCAGCCGGCGGGGACCGTGGCCAAGTGCTTCGGTCTGCTGGCGGAGCCGCAGTGCGACCTGGCCAAGGAACAGGGTCAGGCCGGCCAGCATCGCGGCCTGCAGCAGCGCCGGCCCCACCGCAGCACCGGCCGGCAGCGGGGCCAGCAGTGCAAGCGTGCCGATGCTACCGGCCAGCCACACCGGCAGACGATCGCGATGGCCCAGCAGCACGCCCAGCAGCAGGGCGATCGGCAACGCCGGCGACAGGCCGGTGATCGCGGACAACAGGGCCAGCTGCAGCGCCACCAGGATTGCCAGGGCGTTGCGGGCGATGCCGCGGCCTGCCAGCGGACCGGCCAGCCACAAGGCGGGCAGCACAGCGCCCGCGGCCAACGCGGCGGCCACACCGTGCGGACCGCGCAGGGCCAGCACCAGCCCGGTCACGGCCAGTGCCGCGCTGCCGGTCAGCAGGCGGCGGTCAGCACCGCGGGCGAGCTGTTGCAGGTGCGACAGGCGGGCGGTATCGGGGGGACGGGCGGATGCAATGGACATCGGAGGCTCCTGGGTCAGCAGACGACAACGAGCACGCCGCAACGCACGCAGCAGGGCGTGACGAGGGCGGGTGCCGGGAATTCGAGGGATGCGGCGCGATCAGCGACGCGGAGACGGGACACCGCGGCCACATCCTGTGGGTGACGGTGCAGCAGAGCGGGCATGCGGACTTCCTTGCAGAACCAGACACATGCCGCAGGACCGACCGGGCCCGCGTGCAGCGGGCGCAGGGGCCCGCAACTGATGTATCGGCCGCAAACGCGCGGAGTGAAGCGCGCGGACGCCTGCGCTCAGACGGCGTTGTCGTTGCTGAAGAAGTGCAGGATCACGCCTGCGATCTGTTCCGGATCTTCCATGTGCAGGTGATGGTTGCCGGGAAATACTGCCAGCCGGCCATCCCGCAGGTGCTGCAGGCGATCGCTGCGCATCGGCTCGGGATAATACGACTGCGCCGGCGTGGCATAGATCACCTGTGTCGGGCACGCGATGGCCTGCAGCAGGTTGTCGATCTGGCCCTCGCTGAGGCGGATCGCGGTGGGCAGCATCAGGCGCGGATCGCTGCACCAGCGATACCCGCCTTCGACCGGTTCCACGCCGCGCTCGACCAGCAGTCGTGCGCACGGTTCGCTGAGCTGGTTGGTCATCATCCGTGCGCGGATCGGCGCGGCCAGGTCGGGGAACACGCGCAGCTGCTTGCGCGCCAACGCACGGGTTGCGTTCACGTGCTCGCGCAGGCGATGGGCGGTCTCTTCTTCGGGGCCGCGCAGGCCGCCGAGAGCTTCGATCGCCACCAGGCGCTCGACGCGGTCGCTGACCGAGGCGGTGAGGCTGGCGATGCCGGCGCCCATCGAATGGCCGAGCAGGCTGAAGCGGTCCCAGCCCAGGGCGTCGGCCACATCAAGCACGTGGCAGATCGCGGCCGCCGTGGTGTAGCTGGCACCGGCCGGCAGGTGCGCGCTGTGGCCATGGCCGGGCAGGTCGATCGCCACCAGCTGCAGCGACGCCAGGTGCGGCGCCAGCGGCACGAAGCTGGCGGCATTGTCGAGCCAGCCATGCAGGGCCAGCACGCGCGGGCCGTCGCCGCTGTTGCGCAGGCCGGCGACGCGGGTGCCGCCCACCTCGAGTTCAAAGGGTTGCAGACTCATGCCAGCGAGGCCACGGCCAGTCGTGCCAGGGCGCGCGCGTGTTCCGGTTCGGCATTGAGGCAGGGGATGTAGCGCATCGTCGCGCCACGTTCGGCCAGCGTTTCGGTGAAGCCCATCGCGACTTCTTCCAGCGTTTCCAGGCAATCGGTGGCGAAGCCGGGGCAGACCACGTCGATCTGCTTCACACCGGATTCGGCCAACGCCCACAGGCTCGGCTCAGCGTAAGGCTGCAGCCAGCGCTCGCGGCCGAAGCGCGACTGGTAACCCATCTGCCAGTCGTCCTTGCCCAGGCCCAGCGCGTTGGCGATGGCCTGCGCGCTGGCCTCGCAGCGCTGCGGATACGGATCACCCGCGTCGGCCAGGCGCTGCGGGATGCCGTGGAAGGAGAACATCAGTTTCTGGCTGCGGCCGTGCTGTTCCCAGTAGCGGCGGATCGAGCCGGCAACGGCCTCGACCCAGCCCGGGTCGACCGAGTAGTCGCGTACCAGACTGACGGTCACGCCCGGGTTGCGCCGCTGCCAGGCGTCGACGCGGTCCTCGACCGAGGCGGTGGTGGTGGTGGAGTACTGCGGGTACAGCGGCAGCACCACGATGCGGCGTGCGCCTTCGGCGGCGAGGCGGTCGAGCTCGTGGGCCAGGGCCGGTTCGCCATAGCGCATTGCGTGGCGCACTTTCAGGGTTGGCAGCAGGGCCTGCATCGCCTGCGCCAGCTGCCGGGTATGGACCATCAGCGGTGAGCCATCCGGCAGCCAGACCTGGGCGTACTTGGCCGCCGAACGGCTGCTGCGCAGCGGCAGGATCAGTCCGCGCAGCAGCGGCTGCCACAGCAGTGGCGGGATCGCGACCACGCGGCGGTCGGACAGGAATTCGGCCAGGTAACGGCGTACGGCGGGGGCCGTCGGCGTATCGGGCGTGCCTAGGTTGACCGCCAGCACGGCGGTATCGGGTGCGTCGAGCATGGGGTGCATTGTCGCCGATCCGGTGCCGCGCCGGGATGCAGGGTTCGGATTGCTGGCATAGCGCGCATCTATGTGAGCAGAGAACGCTCATTGGGGATTCATGACAACACTACTAATTTCAGTCACTTGCTATATCTTCCTATGGACTGACTTCTGGAGCCTGCCATGCGTCGCCCGATCCAAGCCCTGCTGATCGCCGCCAGCCTGCTGTCCAGCCAGGCCATGGCCGGACCGCAGGAAGACCAGCGCGCCCGCAATGCCGTGCGCGTGCTGGCGGAGATCCAGGAAATCCCTGAACAGGGAATTCCGGACAAGTTGCTCGACGAAGGCCGCGCGGTCATCGTCATTCCCGACACGATCAAGGCCGGCCTGGTCATTGGCGGTCGTCGCGGCCACGGGCTGATGTCGGTGCGCATGCCCAATGGCGCCTGGTCCAGCCCGGTATTCGTCAAGCTGACCGGTGGCAGCATCGGCTTCCAGGCCGGCGTCCAGTCTTCGGACGTGGTGCTGGTGTTCCGCAACGACCGCAGCCTGGACAACCTGGTCAATGGCAAGTTCACGCTTGGCGCCGATGCCGGCGTTGCCGCTGGTCCGGTCGGCCGCAATGCCGCCGCCGCCACCGACGGCCAGCTGAAGGCCGAGATCTGGTCGTGGTCGCGCGCGCGCGGCCTGTTCGCCGGTGTTGCGCTGGATGGCGCGGTGCTGCAGATCGACGATGCCGCCAACCTTGACGCCTACGGCAGCAACACCACGCCGCGCATGATCTTCGAAGGTCGCGCCGTCGGTTCGCCGTCGATGGACGTGGTCGCCTTCCGCGATCGTCTGGAAGAGGCCACCTACGCCGCCCGCAACAACCGCAACGGCAACGGTGGCAATGCGCCGCGCCCGGCGCCGGCCCCGGCTGCCGCCCCTGTGCCTGCGCCTGTTCAGGCAGCACCGGCGGCCCCGGCCGAAGCCACCACCGCGCCGCTGCAGAACATTCCGCAGAACCCGCCGCCGCAGCAGCAGGGCTTCCAGCCGGTCAACGACGGCGAAATCCGCACGGAAACGCTGGGCGGAAACTGACTTTCGTCACGCGCGCCGGCTAACAGCCGGTGCGCTATGCTCGACAGCCTGATCACTAACGTAACGAGCGTCTTTATGGGCAGTTTCAGCATCTGGCATTGGTTGGTCGTGCTGGCCATCGTCCTGCTGGTGTTCGGCACCAAGCGCCTGACCAGTGGCGCCAAGGACCTCGGTTCGGCGGTCAAGGAATTCAAGAAGGGCATGCGCGACGACGACAAGCCGAACGCGCAGCTGGGCGACGAGTCGCGCAGCCAGGACGCCTCGCGCACCGCGCAGGACGAGCACGACCGCACCCCTCGCTGATCCGGAGCGGTCGCGGTGTTTGATATCGGCTTCAGCGAATTGCTGGTGATCGCCGTGGTCGCCCTGGTGGTGCTCGGTCCCGAGCGCCTGCCCAAGGCGGCCCGCTTTGCCGGCCTGTGGGTGCGTCGCGCCCGCAATCAATGGGATTCGGTGAAACAGGAACTGGAGCGCGAACTGCAGGCCGAGGAGATCAAGCGGCAGATGCAGGACGTTCGCCAGGGCATGCAGGACACCGAGAACCAGCTGCGTGCCAGCGGCGAAGCGATCCGTCGCGAAGCGCAGGAGGCGCAGCAGCAGGGCGATACGCTGGCGCAGGAGGTACGCGCACCGGCGCCTGCGGATCTGCCGCCGCATATGAGCGGCCTGACCCGTGCCGATGCACCGGTACAGGAGGGCGTCGCTCCCGAGCCGACGCCGGCGACACCCCCTGAAGCCGGTGCGCCGCCGCCGCCGCGCACGGAGCGCCAGCCATGAGTGAACAGGATTTCGGCGAGAGCTCGCTGGTCGAACATCTGGTGGAACTGCGCGGCCGCCTGGTGCGCGCATTGCTGGGCCTGGGCGTGGTGCTGCTGGCGCTGCTGCCGTTCACCCAGAAGCTGTACAACGCGTTGGCCGAGCCGCTGGTCTCGCAGCTGCCGAACGGGCAGACGATGATTGCCACCAATCCGGCCGGCGCCTTCTTCGCGCCGTTGAAGCTGACCTTCTTCGTTGCCCTGTTCGTGGCGGTGCCGTGGCTGCTGTACCAGCTGTGGGCCTTCGTCGCGCCCGGCCTGTATGCGCGCGAGAAGCGCCTGGCGGTGCCGCTGCTGGTGTCCTCGGTGCTGCTGTTCTACACCGGCTGTGCCTTTGCCTACTTCCTGGTGCTGCCGGCGGTGTTCCACTTCCTCACCACCTTCAGCCCGGACGTGATTGCGATCACCCCGGATGCAAATGCCTACCTGGATTTCGTGCTGGCGATCTTCTTCGCCTTCGGCGGCAGCTTCGAACTGCCGGTGGCGATGGTGATCCTGGTGCTGCTGGGCTGGGTGACGCCGCAGCAGTTCAAGGAAGGCCGCGGCTACGCGATCGTCGGCATCTTCGTGCTGGCGGCGGTGCTGACCCCGCCGGACGTGGTTTCGCAGCTGATGCTGGCGATCCCGATGTGCCTGCTCTATGAGCTGGGCATCCACGCCGCACGCTGGCTGGTGCCGTCGTCGGCAGTCAAGAAGCCCGCCGCCTGAAAGAAAAAAGGGGACGGAGGGGATTAAGTCGTTTATGCCCAGTGTGTGCAGCTAACGACTTAATCCCCTCCGTCCCCTTTTTTCATCAGGCGTGGAAGATGTCGCTCGAGGTCGGCGTGGTCGGGATCGGCGGTGCGGCGCGGCTGCCACGGTGCACGAACATCTGCTTCCACGCGGCGTAGACCGCGCCGACATACAGCGGCATCAGCACCGTGGTCAGCACCAGCTGGGCGATGAAGGCGGCGGCCAGCGGGCCGCCGATCAGCATCGCGATCTGGATCACGATCACGAACAGGATGTAGATGCAGAACGCGGCGATCAGGCCGAGCACGGCGAACACGATCATTGCGCCGATGTTCTCGATGCAGCCCTGCAGGCTCAGGCGCAGCGCGTGCATGCCGCTCTGCTTGTCGAACACCACCAGCGCCGGCTGGGTGAACATTGCCAGCGACAGTGCGACCGCGCTCAGGAACACCAGCAGCATCCACAGTGCGATGCGCTTGGCCGGCAGGTTGGCCACCAGCGCCGCAGCATCGTCCGGCTTGATCTGCTGGCCACTGCGGCTGATCTCTTCCATCTTGGTCATGACCTCGCTGAAGGCGGTGAAGCCTTCGCGGCCGATCATCAGGAACAGCAGCGCGCCCAGCAGCAGCACCGCCAGCACCTGGATCGCCAGCGGCACCAGCAGGTGGCTGACGCGGTGGTCGCGGATCGGCTGCAGCAGGTGCGAGGCCAGGCCCGGGCGACCTTCGTCGATCTCACCCACGGCGTACAGCATGCCGCCGAACATGATCGGCGAGATGGCCAGGGTCATCAGCTGCACGGCCATGCCGGCGGCGCCGGGAATCAGCGTCGACAACAGGGTGACCACCCAGCTCACCAGCAGCCAGGCCAGGCCGATCCGGGCCAGCTGCAGCGGCGCACGCCGATACAGCGAGAACGTATCCAGCAACCACTGGGCGCCCGCCGAGGCCGGCAGCTTGCGAATCTCTTTCATGGACATCCGGGAAGGACAGGAGGGGCCGGGCGCTTGCCCGTGCCGCCGATTATCCCTGTTTTGCCGCCGGCTGGGCTGAAGACAGCCGCGCCTGGCGAACGAAGCGGCGCAGCAGCTGGCGCGCCAGCGGTGCGGCGCTGACCGCGCGCTCGATGCTGCGGGCACAGCCGCCATGGCGGCCGATGCAGTCGGCGCGGGCACGCACGTAGCCGCGCATGTGGTGGGTGGCGAACTCGGGGTGGAACTGCACGCCCCAGGCCTGGCGCCCCCAGCGGAAGGCATGGCAGCCATCCAGCGGCGAGCGTGCCAGTACTTCGGCGCCGTCGGGCGCGCGCAACACGGTCTGCAGGTGGGTGGCGTGGGCGGCGAAGTGCTGCGGCAGGCCCTGGAACAGCGGGTCCTGCGCGGCCTGCGGCTGCAGCTCCAGTTCGATCGTGCCGGACTCGCGCCCGGCCGGGTTGTAGGCCACCTCCCCGCCCAGCGCGTGCGCCAGCAGCTGGTGCCCGTAGCAGATGCCGAACACCGGCAGGTCGTCGTGGGCGGCCTGGCGCAGCCATGCGGCACTGCGCTCACTCCATTCGGCGTGGTCGGTGACGAAGGCGGCCGAGCCGGTCACCAGCACGCCGGCGAAGGCATGCGGGTCGGGCAGGGCATCCCCGTGTTCGACATCGACCACCACCGTCTCGTGCTCTTCCAGCCCGGCGGCCACCCGGATCCAGTGCGGGAAGCGCCCGTAGCGGCGCAGCGACGGCACCGGGCGGCCGGTTTCAAGGATCAGGAACGGGGCTGGGTTCATCCGGGGGCGGCAGGACTGACAGGACTTCCTCGATTGTAGTCAGCCCCTGCGCCACCTTTTCAAGCCCGGCCTGGCGCAGGGTTCGCAGCCCTTCAGCCCGCGCGGCACGGGTGAAACCGGCCAGATCCATGTCGGCGCGGATCTGCCCACGCAGCCGCGAGCCCAATGGCAGCAACTCATACAGGCCGATGCGGCCGAGGAATCCGGTGCGCCGGCACTCCAGGCAACCAACCGGCCGACAGGGCGTGGCGGCATCTGGATATGCAGCTTGGCTATCAGCCAGCACCGCCCAGTCGGCAGCACCAAGGGTGTGCGGCTGCTTGCAGTGCGGGCACAGGGTGCGCACCAGGCGCTGGGCGAGGATGCCGTTGAGGGTGCTGGCCAGCAGGTAGTGCGGCACGCCCAGGTCGAGCAGGCGGGTGACCGCCGACGGCGCGTCGTTGGTATGCAGCGTGGACAGCACCAGATGGCCGGTCAGCGAGGCCTGCACCGCCATCTGCGCGGTTTCCAGATCGCGGATCTCGCCGATCATGATGATGTCCGGGTCCTGCCGCAGCAGGGTGCGCACGCCGCTGGCGAAGTCCAGGTCGATGTTGGCCTGCACCTGCATCTGGTTGAACTCGGGCGCGATCATCTCGATCGGGTCCTCCACGGTGCACACGTTCACGTCCGGCGTGGCCAGCCGCTTCAGCGTGGAATACAGGGTGGTGGTCTTGCCTGAGCCGGTCGGGCCGGTGACCAGCACGATGCCGTGCGGGCGTTCGACCAGTGCATTCCAGCCGGCGGCCTCCTGCGGGCTGAAACCCAGCTGGTCGATGCTCTTGAAGGCGGCATCCGGGTCGAAGATGCGCATCACGCACTTCTCGCCGAAGGCGGTGGGCATGGTCGACAGGCGCATCTCGACCTCGCGGCCGCCCGGCGAGCGGGTCTTGATGCGGCCGTCCTGCGGGCGCCGGCGTTCGGCCAGGTCCATGCGGCCGAGCACCTTGATGCGGCTGACCACGGCGGTCATCACCGCCGGTGGCACCTCGAAGACCTTGTGCAGCACGCCATCGATGCGGAAGCGCATGCGCCCCATCTCGCGGCGCGGTTCCAGGTGGATGTCCGAGGCGCGCTGTTCGTAGGCATATTGCAGCAGCCAGTCGACGATGTGCACGATGTGCTGGTCGTCGGCATTGACGTCGCCGGTACGGCCCAGCTCGACCAGCTGCTCGAAGCTGGGCAGGGTGGTGCTGGCTTCGCCGCGGACATCGCCGCGCGCGCCACGCACCGAGCGGGTCACCCCGTAGAACTCCATGGTGTAGCGGTGCAGGTCGAGCGGATTGACCACCGCCAGCTCGATGCTGCGGCGGGTCAGGTGCTGCAGGTCGCGGCGCCACTCCTGCACAAGCGGCTCGCTGGTGGCCACCAGCACCCGTTCGGCATCCACCGCCAGCGGCAGGAAGCGGTGGCGGCGGGCGTAGGCGTGGGAGACCAGCGCGGTGACCGCAGCGACGTCGACCCGGGTCGGATCGATGCGCAGGTAGCGGCTGCCGGTGCGCCGGGCCAGCCATTCGGTCAGGCGTTCCAGGGTCAGTTCGCCACCGTCGCGGGCGGCCAGCTTGAGGTTGGACAGCAACACCAGCGGGTGTACTTCACTGGCATTGCGCGCGCCCTGTGCGGAAAACCGCATGCGCTCGACGTCGTGCTCGGCCACCAGGCCATCGGCCAGCAGCGCTGCGCAGACCTGTTCGAAATGCAGGCGGCCCCACGGCAGCGGGATGTCGCCTGGCTCGCCGGGCGTGCCCACCGGCAGCCGATGTTCCATCTGCCTGCTCCTCCCGGGTACGGAATGCCCCGCAGGTCGGCCGTTATACTAACGCACCCCCTTGCCGGCCAAGACTCGTACGCATGTCCGCGACCCCGACCGTTCCGATCACCTTCCAGGGCCTGATCCAGACCCTGAACCAGTTCTGGGCACAGCAGGGCTGCGTGCTCATCCAGCCGCTCGACCTGGAGGTGGGCGCCGGTACCTTCCACCCGGCCACCTTCCTGCGTGCGATCGGTCCGGAACGCTGGAACGCGGCCTACGTGCAGCCGTCGCGCCGCCCGACCGATGGCCGCTACGGCGAGAACCCGAACCGCCTGCAGCGCTACTACCAGTACCAGGTGGCGATGAAGCCGGCGCCGGACAACATCCAGCAGCTGTACCTGGATTCGCTGAAGGCGCTGGGCATCGACCCGCTGGTGCACGACCTGCGTTTCGTCGAGGACAACTGGGAATCGCCGACGCTGGGCGCCTGGGGCCTGGGCTGGGAAGTCTGGCTCAACGGCATGGAAGTGACCCAGTTCACCTACTTCCAGCAGGCCGGTGGCCTGGAGTGCCGCCCGGTGCTGGGCGAGATCACCTACGGTCTCGAACGCCTGTGCATGTACCTGCAGAACTGCGACAACGTCTACGACCTGGTCTGGACCTACGGCCCGGACGGGCAACCGGTGACCTATGGCGACGTCTACCACCAGAACGAAGTCGAGCAGAGCACCTACAACTTCGAATACGCCGACGTGGACGAAATGTTCCACCGCTTCGATGCCTGCGAGCGTGAAGCGCAGAAGCTGGTCGAGGTGGGCCTGCCGCTGCCGGCCTACGAGCAGGTGATGAAAGCCAGCCACACCTTCAACCTGCTCGATGCACGCCGCGCGATCAGCGTGACCGAGCGCCAGCGCTACATCCTGCGCGTGCGCGCGCTGGCCCAGGCGGTGGCCAAGGCGTACTACGAGCAGCGCGAGAAGCTGGGCTTCCCGGGCGCGAAGAAGGCCTGACGGGCCGTCGGCACCCACCCGCTTTTCATCAACTACCCGGGGCGCCGGACGCGTCGCGCGCTGCGCCCCCACCACAGGATCGAACCGATGAGCCAACTGTCCCCCCTGCTGATCGAACTGGGCACCGAGGAGCTGCCGGTCAAGGCGCTGCCGGGCCTGGCCCAGGCGTTCTTCGACGGTGTTGTCGAAGGCCTGCGCACGCGCGGCGTCGCGCTGGAACTGGGTGATGCACGCCCGCTGTCGACCCCCCGCCGTCTGGCCGTGCTGCTGCCGGGCGTGGGCCTGGAACAGCCGGAACAGCACAGCGAAGTGCTGGGCCCGTACCTGAACATCGCACTGGACGCCGAAGGCCAGCCGACCAAGGCGTTGCAGGGCTTCGCCGCCAAGGCCGGGATCGACTGGACCGCGCTGGAGAAGACCACCGACAACAAGGGTGAGCGCTTCGTGCACCGCGCGGTGACCCCGGGCGCACGCACCGCCAGCCTGCTGCCGGAGATCCTGCGCGAGGCGATTGCAGCGATGCCGATTCCCAAGCCGATGCGCTGGGGCGACCACACCTGGGGCTTTGCCCGCCCGGCGCACTGGCTGGTGCTGCTGCACGGTACCGAGGTGGTGGAGGCCGAACTGTTCGGCCTGCAGGCCGGCCGTGTCAGCCGTGGCCATCGCTTCCACCACGACCAGCCCGTGTCGCTGGCCCAGCCGCAGGACTATGTTGAAGCCTTGCGCGCCGCCTTCGTGCTGGTCGACCCGCGCGAGCGCCGTGCGCGCATCGTCGCCGAGGTCGAGGCCGCCGCGGCCAGGGCCGGTGGCAGCGCCCGCATCACCGACGACAACCTGGAGCAGGTGGTGAACCTGGTCGAGTGGCCGTCGGCGGTGCTGTGCAGCTTCGAACGTGCGTTCCTGGCAGTGCCGCAGGAAGCGCTGATCGAAACGATGGAGATCAACCAGAAGTTCTTCCCGGTGCTGGATGCCGCAGGCACGCTGACCGAGAAGTTCATCGGCATCGCCAACATCGAATCGAAGGACGTGGCCGAAGTGGCCAAGGGCTACGAGCGGGTGATCCGCCCGCGCTTCGCCGACGCCAAGTTCTTCTTCGACGAGGACCTGAAGCAGGGCCTGGCGTCGATGGGCGACGGCCTGAAGACAGTGACCTACCAGGCCAAGCTGGGCAGCGTGGCCGACAAGGTGGCGCGCGTGGCCGCCCTGGCCGAAGTGATCGCACCCCAGGTGGGTGCCGATGCCGTGCAGGCCAGGCGGGCTGCCGAATTGGCCAAGAACGACCTGCAGTCGCGCATGGTCAACGAGTTCCCGGAGCTGCAGGGCATCGCCGGCCGCCACTACGCCGTGGCCGGTGGCGAATCGACCGAGGTGGCGCTGGCCATCGACGAGGCCTACCAGCCGCGCTTCGGCGGTGATGACATCGCGCTGTCGCCGCTGGGCAAGGTGCTGGCCATCGCCGAACGCGTCGACACGCTGGCCGGTGGTTTCGCCGCGGGCCTGAAGCCGACCGGCAACAAGGACCCGTTCGCGCTGCGCCGCAATGCGCTGGGCCTGGCCCGCACGATCATCGAAAGCGGCTTCGAGCTGGACCTGCGCGCGCTGCTGGCCAGCGCCAACGCCGGCCTGGCCGCGCGCAACGTGCAGGCCGATGTCGGCGAGCTGTACGACTTCATTCTCGACCGCCTGAAGGGCTATTACGGCGACAAGGGCGTGCCGGCCACGCACTTCAACGCGGTGGCCGAACTGAAGCCGGCCTCGCTGTACGACTTCGACCGCCGCCTGGATGCGATCGGCACCTTCGCCGCACTGCCGGAAGCCGAAGCACTGGCTGCGGCCAACAAGCGCATCCGCAACATCCTGCGCAAGGCCGAGGGCGACATTCCGGCGCAGATCGACCCGGCGCTGCTGCAGGAAGACGCCGAGCGCGCGCTGGCCGAAGCGGTCACCGCCGCCATCGACGACACCGGCGCCAGCCTGCACCAGAAGGACTACGTGGCCGTGCTGGCACGCCTGGCGCGCCTGCGCCCGCAGGTCGACGCGTTCTTCGACGGGGTGATGGTCAATGCGGACGATCTGGCGCTGCGTGGCAACCGCCTGGCGCTGCTGACGATGCTGGGCGAGCGCCTGGGCAAGGTCGCGGCGATCGAGCATCTGTCGAGCTGATGCCCGTATCGGTAGTGCCGGCCGCTGGCCGGCATTACCCCCGCGCACCGCATCGCCGGTGGATGTCCATCGGGGTCATTGCCGGCATCGCGCACGATGCCGGCATCCTCGCCTGCATTCACGATGATCGCCACAAAGGTGCGTATTTTGACCGCCACTTAACAACCGATCCCGAATGACGTGATGCATTTCGCATCGTCACCTTCGGTCGGTATGCTGTCCCGCATGCAGCCAAAGAAATACGCCCTGCCGCTGATGGTCCTGTCGTTGGCCGCCACTTCCGTGGTCCACGCGCGCGGCACCATCGACAAGGTGGACATCAAGGGATTGGACAAGGGCGACGACGCCGCAATCATCGAGAACATCCAGGAATCGCTGTCGCTGTACGACACGATCGGCAAGGAACAGGGCGAATCACGCCTGGAGTACCTGCTGTCGCAGGCCGAGCGGCAGACCCGCCAGGCACTGGAACCGTTCGGGTACTACAACCCGGTGATCAAGGTCGAGGCACCGCGCGAGGACGAACACGTGCGCGTGCTGATCCATGTCGACAAGGGCACCCCGGTGACCGTGCGCCGCGAGCACATCGACATCACCGGCCCGGCGATGTACGACCAGTACCTGCAGGATGACCTGGCCGCGTTCAAGCCGCGCAAGGGCCAGCGCTTCGAGCACACCCAGTACGAAGCCAGCAAGATCACCATCACCCGGCGCCTGGCCGAGCGCGGCTACTTCGACGCCGACTACACCCAGCGCCAGGTGCAGATCACCCGCGCCGACAACGCCGCCGACATCGACCTGACCTGGGACAGCGGCCGCCGCTACAACATGGGCCCGGTGCGCTTCCAGCAGGACTACTTCGTCGACAAGCTGTTCGATCCACTGGTCTACTGGGACCAGGGCAGCTACTACCACGAGGGCAAGCTGGACCGGCTGCGCGAGTCGCTGACCAAGCTGGACTACTTCAGCGTGATCGACATCCAGCCGCGCCCGGACCAGGCCGACGAGAACGGCGAAGTGCCGGTGGACGTGAAGCTGACGCGCGCCAAGCGCACCATCTATACCGCCGGCCTGAGCTACGGCAGCGAGAGCGGCCCGGGTGTACGCGGTGGCATCGAGCGGCGCTTCCTGAACAACCGCGGCCACAAGATGAACACGCAGCTGGACTATGCGCAGAAGCGCAAGAGCCTGGTCACCAGTTACCGCATTCCGGCCTTCAACTGGCTCGACGGCTGGTACACCTTCGCCGCCAGCGCGTACGACGAGCAGACCGACTACATCGATCTGCGCAACTTCAAGCTGATCGCCAGCCGCAGCGGCGAGATCAACGAGCACTGGACCGCGATCGCCTCGATCAACGCACTGCGCGAGCGCTGGCGCTACGCGTCCGGCACCGAATTCACCGACGCCGTCTACAACACCTCGACGCTGGTGTACCCGCAGATGGTTGCCGACTACGTCAACGTCGACGACGAGATGTTCCCGCGCAAGGGCATCAGCGGCGCGGCGACGGTGCGTGCCGGCGTGGAAGGCGCCGGCTCGGATACCAGCTTCGTGCAGGCCAACGCCGTGCTGCGCTGGTACATCCCGGTGGGTGAAAGCAACCGCCTGATCCTGCGCGGTGAGGGGGGTACCACCTGGACCAGCGACCTGGTGGCGATGCCACCGAGCCTGCGCTACTTCGCCGGCGGAGACCGCAGCATCCGCGGCTACGCTTACCGCGAAGTTGGTCCGCGCACGCCCAAACCCGACAAATATGCGCTGGGCGCAAAGAACCTGGTGATCGGCTCGGCCGAGTACGAACACTACTTCAATGGCGGCCCCTGGGGCGCGGCCGTGTTCGTCGATACCGGCAGTGCCTTCGACAACACCATTGACCTGCATACCGGCGTCGGCTTCGGCGTGCGCTGGAAATCGCCGGTGGGCCCGGTGCGGGTGGATATCGCGCACGGCCTGAACAATCCGGACTCGCAGTTCCAGCTGTACCTCAACATCGGAGCGGACCTGTGAGCACGCCCGCACCCACCCCGAACACGCCGCCGCCGCGCGTGCGTTTCTACCGCCGCCGCCGCTTCTGGGCGTGGTCCGGCGTGGGCGTGATCGGCCTGGTGCTGCTGGCGTTGCTGGCGGTGTACTGGCTGCTGCAGACCGTGGCCGGCCGCGATGTGCTGCTGGCCCAGGTGGTGGCGCGGCTGCCGGTGGGCGCCAGCTTCACCTGGGACAAGGTGGAAGGCCCGGTAGCCGGTCCGCTGACCCTGTACAACGTCGACTTCCGCTACGACGACATCCACTTCCACGCCGAGCGTGCGCACCTGGAGCCGGACCTGCGCCCGCTGCTGGGCCGCAAGCTGCTGCTGGACAAGCTGGAGCTGACTAACGCCACGCTGAACCTGGCCAAGAGTGACGAGCCGTTCAAGCTGCCATCGTGGCCGGATTCGCTGCCGCAGATCGAAATGCCGCTGGCGATCCAGGCCGATGCCATCGCCATCGACGGCTTCCGCATCAGCCAGGCCAACGAACCGGTGATCGACATCAGCCGGGTGCGCGGCGGCATCGAGATCGCCAATGGCGAGTTCCAGGCGCACAAGCTGGTCGTGGACAGCGACATGGGCAATTTCACCGCCCAGGGCCGTTACATTCCGGCCAAGGACTACGACACCGATGTGACGGTGACGGCGGTGCTGCCAGCACCGCGTGGGCGCACCGCTACGGTGGGCCTGGTCGCACGTGGCGACCTGTCGCACATGGAAGTGGCCGTAGCCGGGCGCGCGCCGAAGCCGCTGCACGCGATGCTGGTGTTCGATGGCCGCACCGACCCGAGCTGGAGCGCCCGCATCCGCAGTGACGAGCTGGATCTGGCGCTGTTGTCGCCAGCATTGGCGAGCTCGGCGATTGCGCCGTTGTCGCTGGACTTCACCGCCGCCGGCAAGGGCGGCAATGCCAACCTGCGCGGCAGGGTGAAGCAGGGCGACCAGGAGCTGGAACTGGCACCGTCGGTGGTGTCGCTGCAGGACCAGGTGCTGAAGGTCTCACCGCTGCTGGTGAAGGGCCTCGGTGGCGAAGCGCGGCTGGAAGGCACCGCCGACTTCAGCCAGGACGATCAGCAGAAACTCAATTTCTCGGTGGTCGCACGCGATCTGACCTACGTGCCGGCACCCGACCCGAACACGGCTGGCAGCGCACCGGTGCCGGTCACCCTGAAGGAAGCACGCTTCGGCCTGGCCGGTACCCTGAAGGCCTGGGCGGCTATCGGCCGTGCCGAGATCGAACGCGAGGCGCAGAAGGCGCAGCTGCAGTTCGACGTACGCGGCAATGACCAGGCCGCGTCGATCCACCAGCTGCAGGCGCAGACGCCGGGTGGGCAGCTGCAGGTGGAAGGCCAGGTGGCCTGGGCGCCGCAGCTGGACTGGGACGCCAAGGCCACGCTGAAGGACTTCGACCCCGGCTATTTCGTGCCGGGCTGGAACGGCCGCCTGTCCGGCAACCTGGCCTCCAAGGGCCGTCAGCTGCCGCCGCCGGCCAATGCCGCACCGGGCACGGCCGGCACGCTGGAAGCCACCGTCGACCTGCCGTCGCTGAAGGGCATCCTGCGCCAGCGCAACCTTGATGCACAGGGCAAGTTCGCGCTGCAGGGCGCGCAGGGCCAGGGTGACCTGAAGCTGTCGCTGGGTAGCAGCCGGGTGACCGCGTCGGGCAAGGTCGGCGACCGCCTCGACATCGATGCACGTTTCGAACCGCTGCAGCTGAGTGACCTGCTGCCGGGCGCCGACGGCGGCCTGCGCGGCCAGGTGCAGGTGAAGGGGCCGCGCGATGCGCCGGACATCACCGCCGACCTGGTCGGCAATAACCTCAACTGGGAGGGCTACGGCGCCGAGAGCGTGAGCATCAAGGGCCACCTGCCGTGGCGCGGCGACAGCGGCACGCTGGCGGTGCAGGGCCAGCAGGTCAACGCCGGCATGCTGCTGGAGCGCTTGAACGTGGATGCGCAGGGCAGTGTGTCCAACCTGCGCCTGGCTGCGCAGACCCGCAATGAGATGGGCGCGATCGAGCTGCAGGGCAGTGTGCGCCAGCAGGGGGCGCAGTGGCGTGGCGAGCTGGCCTCGCTGCGCATCGCACCGGTGAAGGGTGATGCGTGGTCGCTGCGTGCACCGGCGGCGTTCGCGATCAACGGCAGCACCTACACCCTGTCCGAAGCCTGCCTGGCCGCCGCCAGCAGCGGCGCGCTGTGCGCACAGGCCAACTGGCCGCGAGAAGGCCTGGTGCTGCGCAGTGACGCGCTGCCGCTGGCGCTGGTGCAGCCGTGGCTGCCGCCGCAGTCCGGCCGCCGCATCTACCTGCGCGGCGACGTCAGCCTGGACGCGCAGATCCGCCCGCGTGGCGCGGCCTGGGAAGGCCATGTGGAAGTGCGCTCGAAGGAAGGCGGCGTGCGCCTGGGCGAGAACCGCAACACCGTGGGCGATACCACCCGCGGCGAGCTGGTGCGCTATGACCAGTTCTCGCTGAAGCTCGACATGACCCCGGCCAGCATCAAGGGCTACCTGGGCATGGGCTTCCAGGGCAATGGTTTCGTCGACGCGAAGATGCAGACCGGCTGGGAAGCCAGCGCACCGCTGAACGGTGAGCTCTACCTCAACATGTCGCGGCTGTACTGGCTGGAGCTGTTCTCGCCGGACATCGTGCGCCCGACCGGCCTGATCGAAGGCCACGTCAGCCTGCGCGGTACGCGCGGGCAGCCGTCGCTGGGCGGCGACGCGCAGCTGAGCAACTTCAAGGGCGAATTCCCCGCGCTTGGCCTGACCTTCGACCAGGGCAAGGGCAGCTTCGTGGCCCAGCCCGACGGCTCGGCCAAGATCACCGCGCAGGCCAACTCGGGCCAGGGCACGCTGTATGTCGACGGCGGCCTGTCGTGGTTCGGTGATGCACAGCCGCTGCAGCTGAAGATCCACGGCGAGAACGTGCTGCTGTCCAACACCAGCGAGCTGCGCATCGTCGCCAACCCCAACCTCGACTTCACGTTGGCCAAGGCGGCGATGGAGCTGCGTGGCACCGTGCACGTGCCCGAGGCCGACATCGACCTGGAGCGCCTGGACCGTGGCACCTCGGTGTCCGAAGACGTGGTGGTGCTGGACCCGGCCGATCCGGAAGAGTCGCGCACCTCGCCGCTGGACATGGACCTGACGGTCAGCCTCGGCGACAAGGTGAAGATGACCGGGTTCGGCCTGAAGGGCGCGCTGACCGGCAAGATGCAGGTCTGGGCCAAGCCCGGCCGTGAAATGACCGCCAATGGCGGCCTGGAAGTGAGCGGCCGCTACAAGGCGTATGGGCAGGACCTGACCATCACCCGCGGCAACCTCACCTGGAACTACAACGCGGTGTCCGACCCGCGCATCAACATCCGCGCCGAGCGCCGGATCGGTGATGTCACCGCCGGCATCGACGTGACCGGGCGTGCGCAGCAGCCGCGCGCGGACGTGTGGTCCGATCCGGCGATGTCGCAGTCCGAGGCACTGGCCTATCTGGTGCTGGGACGCAGCCTGACCGGTGCCAGCAGCGACCAGGCGCAGCAGGTCAACGCGGCCTCGGCGGCGCTCTCGGCGGGCAGCGGCCTGCTGGCTTCGCAGCTGGGCGCCAAGCTGGGCCTGGACGACGCCGGCGTGAGCCAGTCGCGCGCGCTGGGCGGCTCGGTGATCGGTGTCGGCAAGTACATCTCGCCCAAGCTGTACGTCGGCTACGGCGTGTCGCTGGTCGGTGCCGGTTCGGTGATCACGCTGAAGTACCTGCTGCGCCGCGGGTTCGACGTGGAAGTGGAGTCGAGCACCGTGGAAAACCGCGGGTCGATCAACTGGCGGCGGGAGAAATAACCCGCTGCCCCTCAACCACCCTCTGTGTCGGGATCGGTCTGGCTGACAACGGCGAAGGAGGGGGCTGGCCTGCGCGGACGAGGCCCGTGCGTGAGCATGCCGTGCCCATCAAGCGCCGACGGTGGCTCGACGGGCGCTGGCGCGGACGCCGTCCGCGATGGGGTGCCTCCAACGAAAGGCGTCAGCATGAGGACGCCAGACACGATGACCACCGAGGCATGGATTGCCACGTGTTTCATGCTGGACGTGCTGATCGCGATAGGGCGAGCGGCATCACCGAGCAATGCCAGCGCCGCCAGAACGGCCAGCACGACGAGAGCGCCCAGCAGGCAGCGGACAATGGCCACCTGCATCTTCATGAGATTGAAGTGCCCGGGTTGGGATACCGCCATCCAGAAGGCGACCTGATCCGTGTCCAGTGGCGCCAGCGTGTCACGGACACCATGCACTCCCAGACGCTGCATCGTTTGCCGCATGATGCCAGCACGCCCGGGCACGCTGGCCGACAGCAGCGATTGCAGCCAGTGCCACGGTCGGGTCAAGCGTTCCATGCGGGCATGGGCCTCGGTTACGGACACCCGGTCATGCGGTCGGTCCAGGGCTGCGGTGAGGGCCGTGTGGTTGCGCGGCTGCAGCTGCCAGCGGCGATGCAGCAGGTTGCGCCGTGCGCGGACCCGGTAGGGATCGATATCAGCCCGGATCTCATCCCAGCAGAAGTATCGACCCAGCAGATCGAAGTTGGACTCGCACAGCGGCTGGCCCTGGTGCAGCAGCTGCTGCAATACCACGTCACCGATACGCGGCCTGTCGGCCAATGACCACAGCTCCGGGCGATGGGCCAGCCAGTGCTCGAAGCTGGCCGGGTCGGCGTCGCCGGCGGTGTTGATCAGCAGGCGCGCAAACCGGGGCAGGTTCAATGATGGCTCCACCACATCGTCCGGCATGTCGGTGTCGGGCGTGCATGGATGATGCAGCACCGGCATGTGGTCCATCGGCGAATGGCTGTCGTACGGCGCCGGTGGGCCGGGTGGGCTGTTGTCTGCAGGTGGCGTCGACAGCGCTTCTGCACTGCTTTCCTCCTGCCATTGCGTGCGGCTGCGTGCCCACAGCAGGGCCTGCTGGTAAGCCTCGTGCAGCGCCTGGAATGCCACCGGGTCTTCGTCCGGGCGTGCCGCGCGCAGTCTCTGCGCATAGGCGCGCTTGATCGCCTTTTCGTCGGCGCTGGCGTCGAGCCCGAGAGCGTCCAGTGCCCGGTTCACACGGTGTTTCCAGAAGCAGGAGGAGGCAGGTCGATCGACAGGCGACGGCACCTGTCACGCAGGAACCAGGTGGTCCATAGCAGCAGGACCAGGGCGCAGCCCACTTCGGGGACGAACATGCCGATGCCCGGTCCAATCAGGTTGCGCGGCCGGAATCCCCGGCCATCCTCGCGCCGGATCCAGCGTGCCGTCGCCAGAGCAAGGCCAGGGAACAGCAGCAACGTACCTTCCAGCCGCAGATCCAGGCCATGGACCAGGATCAGGCTGGCGAGGGCGATCAGCGGCGCTGGCAACGCCAGCAGCCATCCCCAGCGCGAAGGGGACAGATCCAGCGTCAGCTGGCGCAGCGCCCAACGGACATGGACCCACAGAGCGCCGGCCAGGGCGAGCAGGACCCCGAGCAGCACGCCGCCTATGCCGAGCGCGGCGGCGGTGCGCAGGTCACGCTGGGCAAGACTCATGAGAGTCGAGCCACCGGCAATCGCGAGCGTCAGGGCAGCCAACAGGCCGCCCCGCAGCGCATTGACCTGGCAACGCCAGCGGTTGGGACGGGAAACGTCGGCAAGGCTGCGCCAGAACTGCACCTGCTGCCGATCCCAGGCGGCGGGCAATGGCTCCTGGCCGCCGCGTTCCAGCGCATCCAGCAGCGCGTTGACCTCAATGATGTGCTCGGGCAGCTGCGCCTGCCAGAGGGATCGTCGCGCGTGCCATGGCTGCGACAGGTAGCGCAGGCAACGCGCAAGGGTGACCCTCCCCAGCCGCAGGCTGCCCTCCTCCTCCAGCAGCGCCGACAGCTCCGCCGCATTGCCGGATTCGGCAGCCCAGCGCCGATGACCGCGCGACTGGATCGATGCCAGCCTGTCCGGATCCACGCCATCGTGTACATCATCCCAGCCAAAGCAGCGTGCCAGCAGACCCATGTTGGCTGCGCTGACGCTGTTGTGACTGCGTGCCAGTTCATCCAGCAGCGCGTCGCCCACCAATGGCTTGTAGCGCAGCGACCACAGCACCGGCGTGGCCTCCAGCCAGGGGCCGAAGTCTTCAGGGGAAGACAGATGGGCCATGCGCAGGATCGTGTGCGCATGGCCCGATACGTGGACCGCTCCCTCCAGTTCCGCCACTGGTGCCGTGCGCAGCAGCACAGGCGTGCCGCGAGGTGGCCATGGAGGCGAGTACGAACGCGTTTCGGGCGGCGCCCATGCCACGTCTGCGTCGGGCGGCCAGGGTGCGATGTCGGTTGCATGCTCCGCCGGTTCGTCTTCGTCCGCGATATCGGCCAGCGCTTCCTGGCGGACCCAGTCCAATGCCGCCTGATAGGCCTCATGCAGGTGCTGGAAGGCGACCGGATCCTCGTCGGGTCGAGTCACCCGCAGGCGCTTTGCATAGGCGCGCTTGACCGCGCGCTCGTCAGCCGTTTGGTCCAGCTCCAGGACGTGCAGTGCCCAGCTCATGCATCGCGCTCGAGGGCGTCGAGTGCCTCGTCCAGCTGACGGCGATGACGCTCGACGGCAACGGCATCCTGGCTCTCCAGCACATGGCGGAAGCTGCTCAGCCACGACTGCAACTGTTCACGGTGATGGATGCGTTCCTCGTACAGGCGCTCGGTGCGGGCGATCACCGCGAGGTTGGGCTGGGCGTCACGCGGGTGGATCTTCAGCGCTTCCAGCGCGCGCAGGCGCTGCTGGATCTCTTCGGGTGACAGCAGCCCGGGATTCTGTTCCAGGATGAGCTCGTGGCGCCTGCCGGTGGCATCCTCGGTGACTTCGACCTGCAGCAGCCCGTTCACGTCGTAGGTGAAGCGGGCGGTGACGCTGCGTTCCTGCATCGGGACAGAATGGGTCAGCGGCACGGTCAGCTCACCGAGCTTGATGTTGCGATCCACCGTCGGGCTCTCGCCCTGGAACACGTCGATGCGGATGGCACTTTGCCGCTCGTGCAGCGGGTAGAAGCGATCCTCGCGGCTGACCGGCACCACGCTGTTGCGCTGGATGATCGGGTGGAAATAGCCGCTGCGCTCGCCACCGGCAGCATCCTGGCGGGACACCTGCGTGCCAAGCGTGTAGGGGCAGACATCGGTCAGCACGACTTCGCGCAGCGATTCGTCGCGCGCCTTCAATCCCGCTGCAACGGCGGCACCCAAGGCAATCGCCTGGTCCGGATGGACATGGCGCAGCGGCAGCCGGCCGAACATGCGGGTCGCAAGCCTGCTGACCATCGGCATGCGTACCGCACCGCCGACCAGGATGATGTCGTCCAGCGCCTCGGGCTTGAGCCGGGCGTCGCGGATCGCGCGCTCGATGGGCGCGCGCATGCGCAGCAGCAGTGGCTCGCAGAGCTGGGCGTAGCGAGCTTCATCCAGCTGCCACTGGCGTTCGCTGCCGGCCAGGGGCAACTGCAGGCTGGCAGTGCCGCTCTGGCTGAGTTCGCGCTTGAACAGTTCCAGCCGACGCAGCAGCTGCGCCTGCTCGGCAGCGGACAGGTCGCTGGCGGACGTGCCCTGGTCGGCGTGGAAGGCCTGCACGAGTACCTGCAGGAAATCCTCGCCGCCCAGGAAATTGTCGCCGGCGCTGGCATGCACTTCGACCACGCCATCGAACAGTTCCAGGATGGAGACGTCGAAGGTGCCGCCGCCCAGGTCCAGCACCAGCACGCGGCCTTCGCCGTCACGCTCCTGCAGACCATAGGCCAGCGCAGCGGCCGTGGGTTCATTGATCAGGCGCTCGACGCGGATGCCGGCCAGTTCGCCGGCGGCCCGGGTGGCCTTGCGCTGGGCGTCGGAGAAGTAGGCCGGCACGCTGATCACCGCTTCCTCCACCTTGTGGCCCAGGGCGGCTTCGGCGTCGGCCAGCAGCGAGCGCAGCACCATGGCCGAGAGCTCCTCGGGACGGAAACTGCGCTCACCCAGCCGGGTCTCACGGTCGCTGCCCATCCAGCGCTTGAAATGGGCCACGGTCTGCTGCGGATGGCTGACCAGGCGGTCACGGGCCGGCTGGCCGACCAGTACGGCACCATCGACGAGGCTGACCACCGAAGGGGTCAACAGCTCGCCATGGGCATTGGGGAACAGCTGCGGCCCTGCTGCCGTGTGCCTGCCGATGAGGGAATGGGTGGTGCCAAGATCGATGCCGACGATCATCTGCGAACGTCCGATGTGCAGAAAACGGCAATTCTAGGAGCGCGGCGCAGGCCTGACTATCGGGCGTTGCCCGACAGCGCCCCACGGGCTATGGTCCCGGGCTGTTCTGTCGTACCGGATTGCCTCATGTCACCACGCAAAGCCCTCCCCACCGCCCTGGCCCTGGGCCTGACCCTCGCCACCGGCGCCCACGCCGATGAAGGCATGTGGATGCCGACGCAGCTGCCGGACCTGGCCCAACCGCTGCAGGCCGCTGGCTTCAAGGGCAATCCGGCCGACCTGGCCAACGTCACCGCGCCGCCGCTGAGCGCCGTGGTGCGCGCCGGTGGTGGCACCGGTTCGTTTGTGTCCGCCGACGGCCTGCTGCTGACCAACCACCACGTGGCGATGGGCGTGATCCAGTACAACAGCTCGCCCGAGCACGACCTGATCGCTGGTGGCTTCATCGCCAGGGACCGTGCCGACGAGCGCCCGGCCAACCCGGACTTCCGCGTGCTGGTCACCGTCGGCTTCGACAAGGTGACCGACCAGGTGCTGGCGCAGGCCCGTGGCAAGACCGGCCGTGCCTACTTCGATGCCGTGGATGCAGCCAGCAAGCAGATCGTGGCCGAGTGCGAGAAGGACGGCAGCGTGCGCTGCTCGGTGGCCAACATGTACTACGGCACCGATTTCTACCGCATTGCCCAGCTGGAACTGAGCGACGTGCGCCTGGTGTATGCGCCGCCGCGCGCGATCGGCAACTACGGCGATGAGATCGACAACTTCATGTGGCCCCGCCACACCGGCGACTTCACCCTGCTGCGCGCCTACGTGGGCAAGGACGGCAAGCCGGCCGCCTACAGCAAGGACAACGTGCCCTACCAGGCGCCGGCACACCTGCAGATGTCGGTGGAAGGCCCGAAGGAAGGCGATTACGCGATGCTGGCCGGTTACCCGGGCATCACCTACCGCCACCGCACCGCGGCCGAATTCGCCGGCCAGATCGATACCGTGCTGCCGCGCCGCGTATCGGTGTTCCAGCAGATGATCGACACCATCGAGGCCGCCAGCGCCAAGGACGCGCAGGCGCGTACCCGCTACGCCTCGCAGCTGCAGTCGCTGAAGAACAACCGCAAGCGCGCCGCCGGCGAACTGGAAGGCCTGCTGCGCAGCGATGCGAAGGCCCAGCGTGCCGCCGACGAGACGGCCATGCTGGCTGCCACCGACCGCAGGTACCAGGGTGACATCAAGGCGCTGCTGGCCAACCTGTCGCAGGGTGCGGCGGTGGGCGAGCGTGACCTGCTGCTGGAGCAGATGGCCGCGCAGAGCCAGCTGCTGCGCTCGGCGCTGCTGCTGGAACGCCTGCGCATCGAATCGGCCAAGCCGGATGCGCAGCGCGAGAGCGGCTACCAGCAGCGCGACCAGGCGATGATCGAAGGGGTGCTCAAGCAGGTCCAGCGCCGTTACGCGCCGGAGGTCGAGAAGGCCCTGCTGACCACCCTGCTGACCCGCTACCAGCAGCTGCCGGACGCGCAGCGCGTGGCCGAGTTCGACGCGGCCTTTGGTCGTACCCCGCAGCAGCTGGCCAAGGCGCTGGACACCCTGTATGCCGGTACCCAGCTGGGTGAGGAAGCGCAGCGCCTGTCGCGCTTTGCCGCCGCACGCGAAGGCAAGGCACTGGCCGCCGATCCGCTGATCAGCGTGGCCGGTCCGCTGGTGGCCGCGCAGCTGCGCATCGAGAACGAGAGCAAGACCCGCGAAGGCGAGCAGCTGCGCCTGCGCCCGGCGTACATGCAGGCGCTGTTCGCCTGGCGTGCCAAGCAGGGCCGCGCGGTGTATCCGGATGCCAACCGCACCCTGCGCATCAGCTACGGCAAGGTCGAGGCGCTGCACCCGCGCGATGGCGTGACCTACTCGCCGGTGACCACCGTGGCCGGCATCGTCGAGAAGAACACCAACGCCTACCCGTTCGATGCACCCAAGCCGCTGCTGGCCGCCATCGCCAAGGGTGACTTCGGCAGCACCGCCGATCCGGCACTGAAGACCCAGACGGTCAACTTCCTGACCAACCTGGACACCACGGGCGGCAACTCCGGCTCGCCGGTGCTCAACGCCAGGGGCGAACTGATCGGCCTGAACTTCGACAGCAACTGGGAGTCGGTCAGCGCCAGCTGGTGGTTCGACCCGCGCTACAAGCGCGCCGTGCACGTGGACATGCGCTACCTGCGCTGGCTGCTGGCCAAGGTCTACCCGGCGCCCGAGCTGCTGAAGGAAATGGGCGTGCCGGCCCAATAACGCCGGTACCTGGCAGGCGCCCACCGCTTCCTGGTGGGTGCCCATTGATTCCCGGTAGGTGCCCACTGTTAGTGGGCACGGATGTCCCCGTCACGACCAACGGTCGTGACCCACCAGACGGACCAATGGTCGTGACCCACCGCCATGACCTACCCGCACGACCAGCGGTCGTGATCTACTGACCCCTGTCCTGACGGAAACGCACGCGTGGTCTCCAGCTGGATCCTGCTGCTGGTCTCGGTTGCCTATGCCGCGCTGCTGTTCGGCGTGGCGTGGTGGGGCGACCGTCGGCCGATGTACCCCGACCGGCCGTGGCTGCGGCCGGTGGTCTACAGCCTGGCACTGGCCGTGTACTGCTCGTCGTGGACCTTCTACGGCGCGGTCGGCACCGCCGTGCGCAACGGCGTGGGCTACCTGCCCATCTACATCGGCCCACTGCTGCTGCTGCTGTTCGGCTGGCGCATCATCGAGCGCCTGGCGCTGATCGCGCGCAGCCAGAACGTGGTCTCCATCGCCGATTTCATCTCCTCGCGCTTCGGTCGCTCGCGGCGGCTGGCGGCGCTGGTGGCGATCATCGCGCTGATCGGCATCATTCCCTACCTGGCGCTGCAGTACAAAGCGGTGGCGATGAGCCTGCAGGTGCTGACCGGCAACACCGGCCCGACCGGCTTCTTCACCGATCCCGCGCTGTACGTGGCGCTGCTGATGGCGCTGTTCGCCACCCTGTTCGGTACCCGCCAGGTCGATGCCACCGAACACCACCACGGCATGATGCTGGCCATCGCCTTCGAATCGGTGATCAAGCTGCTGGCGATGCTGGCCGTGGGCGTGTTCGCCTACCTGTGGCTGAGCAACCGCACCGACGCGGTGGTCGAGTCGGTGCATACGCTGTTCACCGGCCTGCCGCCGGTGGGCTTCATCTCGCAGACGCTGCTCAGTTTCCTGGCCATCATCTGCCTGCCGCGCCAGTTCCACGTGGCCGTGGTCGAGTGCGGCGATGTGCGCGACGTGCGCCGCGCGCGCTGGATGTTCGGCGGCTACCTGGTGCTGATCTCGGGCATGGTGCTGCCGATCGCCACCGCCGGCGTGACCCTGTTCGGCACCGGCGGCAGCGTCGCCGACGACTCGATGGTGCTGGCTCTGCCGCTGGCCGAAGGCCGCAATGCGCTGGCGCTGATCGCCTACGTGGGCGGCTTTTCGGCGGCCACCGGCATGGTCATCGTGTCGTCCATCGCACTGGCCACCATGGTCAGCAACGACCTGGTGATGCCGGTGCTGCTGCGTCGGAGCGGTGACCACCAGGAGGCCGCCGACGTCGCCTCGCGCGTGCTGTGGATCCGCCGCCTGGCGATCCTGCTGCTGGCGTTGATGGCCTACAGCTACTACCGCACCAGCAGCAACGACAGCACCCTGGCCTCGTACGGCCTGATGGCGTTCGCAGCGGTGGCGCAGTTCGCGCCCGGCCTGATCGGCGGCCTGTACTGGCGCGGTGCCAGCCGGCGTGGCGTCGAGGTGGGCATGCTGCTCGGCTTCGCCACCTGGCTGTACACCCTGCTGTTGCCGGCGATGACCATGGCCGGCTGGGTCGATGCCGCCTGGGTGCAGCACGGCCCGTTCGGCATTGAGTGGCTGCGCCCGCAGCAGCTGTTCGGCATGACCGGCTGGGATCCGCTGACCCATGGCACGTTCTGGTCGCTGCTGGTCAATGCGGCGACGATGATGCTGGTGTCCGCACGCTGGCGACCCGGCGTCGACGAGCGCCTGCGCGCTGCCCCCTTCCTCGACCCGTATGCCGAACGCCCGTCGGTGGCCGGCGGCTGGCCCGGCCACGTGCACGTGGGCGACCTGCTGGCACTGGCCTCGCGCGTGGTCGGCGAGCGCCACGCGCGGCGTTCGTTCTTCGAGCAGGCGCAGTCGCTGGGCCGCGAGCTGCAATCCTCGGCGCCTGCGGACCGGCCGTGGGTACAGTTCACCGAGCGTCTGTTGGCGGCCTCGATCGGCGCGGCATCGGCGCGCCTGCTGCTGACCAGCCTGCTGCGTGGCTCGGGCATGGACCTGGGCGAAGTGGTGGCGGTGCTGGACGAAGCGGGGCAGGAGCTGCGCTTCAACCGCGAGATCCTGTCGACCACGCTGGAGAACATCAGCGCCGGGGTCAGCGTGGTTGATCCGGACATGCGCCTGACCGCATGGAACCGCCGCTACCAGGACATGTTCGGCTACCCCGACGGCATGCTCTACGTGGGCCGCCCGGTGGCCGACCTGATCCGCTACAACGCCGAGCGCGGCGAGCTGGGCGAGGGCGATATCGAAGTGCAGATCAACCGCCGCATCGGCTACATGCGTGCCGGTTCACCGCACGTGTTCGAGCGCACCCGCAGCGACGGCAAGGTGATCGAGATGCGCGGCCAGGCGCTGCCCGGCGGCGGTTACGTGACCAGCTACAACGACATCACCGACTACAAGCACGCGGAAAAAGCACTGCTGGAGGCCAACGAGACGCTGGAACAGCGCGTGGCCGAGCGCTCGCACGAGGCCGAGGTCGCCCAGCAGTCGAAGACCCGCTTCCTGGCGGCGATCAGCCATGACGTGCTGCAGCCGTTGAACGCCGCACGGCTGTTTGCTTCGGCGCTGCGCGACAGCGACCATGTGAGCGACGAGCAGAAGCACCTGGCCGAGCGCGTGGATGCGTCGCTGCGTGCTGCCGAAGAACTGCTTGATGGCCTGCTGGACGTGTCGCGGCTGGATGCCGGTGGCCTGCACCCGGTGATCGGCGAGTTCGACGTGAGCGCGCTGATGCGCGAACTGGCCGCGCAGTACACGCCGGTCGCCGCCGGCCGTGGCCTGCGCCTGGACCTGTTCACGCGTCCGGCCTGGGTGCGCAGTGATCGCCGCCTGCTGCGCCGCGTGCTGCAGAACTTCCTGGCCAATGCGCTGCGCTACACCCGCCAGGGCCGCATCGTGCTGGCGGTGCGCCAGCGTGGCAACGAAGTGGAGCTGCAGGTATGGGATACCGGCCCGGGCATTCCCGAGCACCACATGCGGCAGATCTTCGACGAGTTCCACCGCTACCAGCAGCCGTTCGATTGGGGCGAACAGGGGTTGGGCCTGGGCCTGTCGATCTGCCAGCGCATCTCGCGCCTGCTTGACCATCGCCTCAATGCGCGCAGCCGGGTTGGCAAGGGCTCGATGTTCTCGATCATCCTGCCGCGGGTGGCGCCGCTGCCGGGCTATACCGAACTGGCCGCGCCGGTACAGGCCGCAGCCGCGCCGCTGCGCAGCGATTCGCTGGCGGGCCTGCGCGTGCTGTGCGTAGACAACGACGAAGAGATCCTCGACGGCATGCGCGCGCTGCTCGGTCGCTGGCAGGTGCAGGTGATTACGGCATCGACGGTGGATCAGGCGCTGGAGAAAGTGGCCGACCGGCCGCAGGTGATGCTGGTGGACTACCACCTGCACGACCGCATGGACGGCCTGGATGCGCTGGTGGCGCTGCGTGAAGCCGCCGGTTACCCGCTGCCGGGTGCGTTGTTGACCGCCGATGGCCGCGACGAACTGAAGCGGATGGCACGCGAACGCGGCTACCGCGTGCTGACCAAGCCGATCAAGCCGGCCTCGCTGCGCGCCTTCCTGGGCGCGCTGCGCGATGCCGGCAATAGCGATGCCTGATCGGCAATTGTAGAGCCGAGCCCGTGCTCGGCTCCCGAACGCATGGCGGCGCCGATATAGCCATCGCTATACAAACCAGCCCTGCCTGCGCGTTTCGCTGGAAATGCGCCACGTGCGGATCGCGATGCTAAGCTTCGCGTCCCCTTGGGGAGTAGCCGGATTCCTTCGCAGGAATCGTCCACGTCAACATACTCGGCCAGTGCGCCGTGGCGTGGACAACCATGATGGTTGGCGAGACCAGCGGCCCGCGCGCGCAACGTCAGGTTGGGCGCGAGCGCAGGCCGTGCGTCCGTCCCAGCCCGACCTCAGCCACCGCCCATGTCCCCCATTTCGATCCTCCTGATCGGCTTTGCCATGTCCACCGATGCCTTCGCCGCTGCAATCGGCAAGGGTGCGGCCATGCGCAAGCCGGTGTTCCGCGATGCATTGCGTGCCGGCATCATCTTCGGCGTCATCGAGGCGATCACGCCCATCATCGGCTGGCTGCTCGGTCGGGCTGCCCTGCAATACGTCGAAGCCTTCGACCACTGGATCGCCTTCGGCCTGCTCGGCGCACTGGGCATCCACATGATCTACAACGGCCTGCGCCCCGACAGTGCTGAGGACGACGAAGATCCGTCGCAACACCACGGCTTCTGGAAGCTGGCGCTGACCGGTTTCGCCACCAGCATCGACGCGATGGCGGTGGGCATCGGCCTGGCCTTCATGGATGTACATATCGGCGTGATGGCTGCGGTGATCGGCCTGTGCACGCTGACCATGGTCACCGTCGGCATCATGCTCGGCCGCGTGCTGGGCAGCATGGTCGGCAAGCGTGCGGAGATCATCGGTGGCGTGATCCTGGTGATCATCGGCGCAACGATCCTGTACGAACACCTGCACGGCGTGGGGTAACGCCCGCCCCTGTAGAGCCGAGCCCATGCTCGGCTGCTTCACATGGCAACCGAGCGTGGGCTCGGCTCTACATTGGAGCATTCGCCGACATGCAGCACGGCATTTCGCTGATGGAGAGGCTGTCATGCGTGCCATAGCCTCTTCGCATGGCCAGTCCCGCACTCCGCTTTGGTCGCTGGTCGCAGACCGGCAATGTCTACGCGATCACGGCTGTGACACGCGCACGCCGTCCCTGGTTCGACGACAAGGCCAATGTCGATCTGCTGATCGAAGCGCTGCGCACCGTAGAGCGGACGGGGCGGACCTCCTCCCTCGCCTGGGTGGTCATGCCGGACCACCTGCATTGGTTGGTCGAGTTGCGTACCGGAACGCTGGCCGGCTGCATGCAGATCCTGAAGTCCCGGAGTGGAAGATCCATCGCCAGGCGCGTTGATGCGAACGCACCGATCTGGCAGCCGGGGTACTACGACCATGCGTTGCGCAGCGATGAGTGCCTGCGCACGCAGGCGATGTACATTGCGGCCAATCCCGTGCGTGCTCGGCTGGCCACGCGCATCGGGGAATACCCCTATGTATGGAGTCGATGGCGGCTTTGGGGGTGATCGGTATTGAGGCCAAGAGCAGCCGAGCATGGGCTCGGCTCTACAGGGGCATCATGAAGGCTGCGGAGCCGAGCACATGCTCGGCTCCGCAGTCCGTTACGATCAATCTTCTTCCGGCGGCAGCACGATGGCGTCGTCGTCGATGGCCAGCTTGCCGGCCATCAGCACGGCCTGGGTGCGGTTGGTCACGCCCAGCTTGCGCAGGATGGCGGTGACGTGGGCCTTGATCGTCGCTTCGGAGACGTTGAGGTCGTAGGCGATCTGCTTGTTCAAGCGGCCGGCGCCCAGCATCTGCAGCACGCGGAACTGCTGCGGGGTCAGCTCGCGCAGGCGCTGGCCGACTTCGCGTTCTTCGCTGCCGGTGGGTGGCACGTTGTGCGCTTCCGGCGGTGCCCAGGTCTCGCCATCGAGGATGGTGCCCAGTGCGTGGCCGATGGTGTCCGAGTCGGCCGACTTCGGAATGAAGCCCAGCGCGCCGTGGTCGAGGGCACGGCGCATCACCGTGGCTTCTTCGCGCGCGGACACCACCACCACCGGCAGGTGCGGATGCAGCGAGCGCATGTGCACCAGCGCGTTGAAACCCTGCGCACCCGGCATGTTGAGATCCATCAGGACCAGGTCGGCGTCATTGTGCTGGTCGGCCAGTGCATACAGCGCTTCCACGCTGTCGGCCTCGAACAGCTGCACGCCGGGGATGACCCGCTGCACGGCCCCGCGCAGGGCCTCGCGGAACAGCGGGTGGTCATCGGCAATCAGGAGGGTGGTCATGGTCGGGGGGAACCGTGGGGGGAAACTGCATGGGGCCAGATCCTCCGGGGTCATAGCCCGTTCCTGGCGGAACGGGATCCGACCCCGGGGATCCGACCCCGGGTCGTACGTCAGCGCACCTTGCGCTCGTCCACCAGCGACGCCACCACCGACGGATCGGCCAGGGTCGAGGTGTCGCCAAGCTGGTCCGGCGCGTTCTCGGCAATCTTGCGCAGGATGCGGCGCATGATCTTGCCCGAGCGGGTCTTCGGCAGGCCCGGCGCCCACTGCAGGTGGTCCGGCGTGGCGATCGGGCCGATTTCCTTGCGCACCCAGGCAACCAGTTCCTTGTGCAACTCGTCGCTCGGCGCCTCTTCGGCCACCAGGGTGACGTAGGCGTAGATGCCCTGGCCCTTCACGTCATGCGGGAAGCCGACCACGGCCGCTTCGGCCACCTTCGGGTGCGAGACCAGCGCGCTTTCCACTTCGGCGGTGCCGATGCGGTGGCCGGACACGTTGATCACATCGTCAACGCGGCCGGTGATCCAGTAGTAGCCGTCCTCGTCGCGGCGGCAACCGTCGCCGGTGAAGTAGCTGCCCGGGTAGGTGCGGAAATAGGTATCGATGAAGCGCTGGTGGTCGCCGTACACCGTGCGCATCTGGCCCGGCCAGGAATCACGGATGATCAGGTTGCCCTCGGTCGGGCCGTCCTGGACCTCGCCATCGGCATTGACCAGCGCCGGCTGCACGCCGAAGAAGGGCAGGGTGGCCGAACCGGGCTTGAGGTCCATCGCGCCGGCCAGCGGCGAGATCAGGATGCCGCCGGTCTCGGTCTGCCACCAGGTATCGACGATCGGGCAGCGGCTGTCGCCGACCACTTCGTAGTACCAGCGCCAGGCTTCCGGATTGATCGGCTCGCCGACGCTGCCGAGCAGGCGCAGCGACGCGCGCGACGTCTTCTTCACCGGCTCCTCGCCTTCGCGCATCAGCGCGCGGATGGCGGTCGGGGCGGTGTAGAAGATGGTCACCTTGTGCTTGTCGATGACGTTCCAGAAACGCGAGGTATCTGGGTAGTTCGGCACGCCTTCGAACATCAGCGAGGTCGCGCCGTTGGCCAGCGGCCCGTACACGATGTAGCTGTGGCCGGTGACCCAGCCGACATCGGCGGTGCACCAGTAGACGTCGTCTTCGCGCAGGTCGAACACCGCTTCATGGGTGTAGGCCGCGTACAGCAGGTAACCGCCGGTGGTGTGCAGCACGCCCTTGGGCTTGCCGGTGGAACCGGAGGTGTAGAGGATGAACAGCGGGTCTTCCGCGTTCATGCGTTCCGGTTCGCAGCTGGCCGGCTGGCTGTCCACCACATCGTGGAACCAGCGGTCGCGCGGGGCCTGCATGTCCACCGCGCCGCCGGTGTGGCGCACCACCAGCACGGTTTCAACCGTATTCGTGCCCGGCAGCTTCAGCGCGGCATCGACGTTGGCCTTCAGCGGAATCCTGCGGCCACCGCGCAGGCCCTCGTCGGCGGTGATGATCAGCTTGCTCTGGCAGTCGCTGACGCGGTCGGCGATCGAATTCGGCGCGAAGCCACCGAACACCACCGAGTGGATCGCACCGATGCGCGCACAGGCCAGCATGGCCACCGCGGCGTCGACGATCATCGGCAGGTAGATGGTGACGCGGTCGCCCTTCTTGACGCCGAGGTTGCGCAGCGCGTTGCCGAGGCGGCAGGTGCGCTCGTACAGCTCGCGATAGGTCACGTGCTGGGCCGGTGCATCCGGGCCGTCCGGCTCGAACAGCAGGGCGGTCTTGTCGCCGCGCGTTTCCAGCTGGCGATCCAGGCAGTTCACGCTGGCATTGAGCTCGCCATCTTCGAACCACTTGATGTGGAAGTCGGACAGGTCATAGCTGACGTTCTTGATCTTCGTCGGCTTGCGCATCCATTGCAGGCGCTCGGCGGCCTTGCCCCAGAAACCATCCGGGTCGGTCACCGACGCCTGGTACTGCTGTTCGTACGACGTCTTGTCGATGCGTGCCTTGGCGGCGAACTGCGGATCGACGGGGTAGATATCAGCCATGGCACCCTCACTTGCACGTTGACTTTGTATGTGCGGTCGCAGCATCGCAACGACCGATCCCCCTCAGTTTGCCCCATCCACCCCCGGCCGCGTCACCACCCTGGTTAGACCATGGTCGAAAGTGAGCGCCCAGCAGGGCCGGGTTCGACCAATGGCCAATAGCCGCTGTGCGCGAACGCCCCGCAGTCTCGGCTCGACCGTGCCCCACGCGCGGCATCACCTTGCCACTTGGGAGAGAGGGCAACATGAGCCACCGTACGTTGAAAGCCGTGCGCACACCTTTGGCGGCCTGCCTGTTGGTCGCCCTGGTCGCACCGGGCATGGCGTTCGCAGAGACCGCCAAAGAGAAGGCACTGGAAGCACGCGTTGCCGAACTGGAACGCCAGGTCCAGCTGCTGCTGTCTTCGCAGCAACAACAACAGACCCAGATCAGCCAGACCCAGCAGGCGGTGACCGAAGTGCGCACGGTGCAGGCCGGGCAGAAGCCGGTCGCCTCGGTGCCGGCGGGCAAGCAGCCGATCCAGGTCACCACCATCACTCCGGGCGCCGCGCCCGGCACCACGGTCAAGATCGGTGGCTTCATCAAGGCCGACTTCCTGGCCACCCAGACCAGCGATGGCCAGCTGGCCGACGACGCCACCGGCCGTTCGCTGTACCTGCCGGGCCAGACCCCGGTGGAAGGCGCCGGCGGCAGCGGCAAGCGTTCGGGCACCGACTTCAACGCCCACGCCAAGTTCTCGCGCTTCAACCTGGGCATCGACAACGTGAGCGAATCGGGCAACAAGGCCGGTGCGTTCTTCGAGATGGACTTCTTCGGCAACTCGCTGGGCAACCAGACCGCCACCAATACCTATGGCGTGACCCTGCGCCACGCCTACATGTACTGGAACAACTGGATGGCCGGCCAGACCTGGTCCAACTTCATGGACGCGGCCGCGCTGCCGGAGGCGGTCGACTTCGTCGGCCCCACCGACGGCGTGATCTTCGTGCGCCAGGCCCAGGTGCGCTACACCCAGGGCGGCTTCAGCGTCGCACTGGAAAACCCGGAAACCACCACCCTCACCGGTACCCGCAACCCGGTCACCGGGGCCTGGACCAACGCCAGCGCCAACTCCGACCGTGGCAGCCTGCCCGACCTGACCATGCGTTATGGCTGGAAGGGCGACTGGGGCACCTTTGGTGTCGGTGGCATCGTCCGCCAGTTGAAGGTGGACAACCAGTCCACCGGCGCGAAGGCCGACAAGGTGGCTGGCGGCCTGACCCTGGGCGGCAAGTGGGTGATGGGTGGCAGCGATTCGCTGCACTACCAGCTGACCGGCGGCGAAGGCATCGCCCGCTACATCGGCCTGGGCATCACCGCCGACAGCGCCTACGACGTGGCCCGCGACGAGCTCAACCCGACCGGCGTGCTGGCCGGCTACGTGGGCTGGCGGCATGCGTTCTCGCCGAAGCTGCGCACCAACCTGATCTACGCGCGCAGCGACTACGACAACGACAGCATCCTCGGCCCGCTGGTGACCAAGAGCGTGCAGAGCATCCGCGGCAACATCTTCTATTCGCCGCTGCCCAAGGTCGATATCGGCGCCGAGCTGATGTACGGCCGCCGCGAAGTGGAGAACGGCAACAAGGGTGACATCACCCGGTTGCAGTTCACCACGAAGTACAGCTTCTAAGAGCGTGCCGGCCAGCGGCCGGCACCTACCGAGATGGGGCGCCGACCAAGGTTGGCACCTACCGAATTGAGTGCCGGCCAACGGTCGGCACCCACCCACAACGATTGCTTCGGAGGGGAAGCGTCTTATGTCCAGCACTGCACCAGGCCCGCACCATGCGGCGGGCACCCTGACCAAGGGCCACAAGAAAGTCATCTTCGCCTCGAGCCTCGGCACGGTCTTCGAGTGGTATGACTTCTTCCTGTACGGCTCGCTCGCGGCCATCATCGCCAAGCAGTTCTTCAGTGGCGTCAATGAAACCACGGGCATGATCTTCGCCCTGCTGGCGTTCGCTGCCGGCTTCTTCGTGCGTCCGTTCGGCGCGGCCTTCTTCGGCAGCCTCGGCGACCGCATCGGCCGCAAGTACACCTTCCTGGTCACCATCCTGATCATGGGCATCTCGACCTTCCTGGTCGGCGTGCTGCCCAACTACGCCTCGATCGGTTTCGCCGCACCGGTGATCCTGATCATCCTGCGCCTGGCCCAGGGCCTGGCGATGGGCGGCGAGTACGGCGGTGCCGCCACCTACGTGGCCGAGCACGCGCCGGACGACAAGCGCGGCCTGTACACCAGCTTCATCCAGTGCACCGCCACGCTCGGCCTGTTCCTGTCGCTGCTGATCATCCTGGCCTGCCGCATGACGCTGGGCAACGAGGCCTTCGAAGCCTGGGGCTGGCGCATCCCGTTCCTGGTCTCGATCCTGCTGCTGGGCATTTCGGTATGGATCCGCCTGCAGCTGAGCGAATCGCCGCTGTTCCAGCAGATGAAGGCTGAAGGCAAGGGCTCCAAGACCCCGTTCCGCGACAGCCTGAAGGGTGGCAACCTGAAGCTGATGCTGCTGGTCCTGCTCGGTGCGGCGGCTGGCCAGGCGGTGGTCTGGTACGGCGGCCAGTTCTACGCGCTGTTCTTCCTCAGCAGCATGCTGAAGGTCGATGCCACCACCTCCTACCTGCTGATCGCCGCTGCGCTGGCACTGGGCACGCCGTTCTTCATCTTCTTCGGCTGGCTGTCCGACCGCATCGGTCGCAAGAAGATCATCCTGGCCGGCTGCCTGCTGGCGGCCATCACCTACATCCCGATCTTCAAGGGCCTGACCCACTTCGCCAACCCGGCCATCGAAGAAGCCCGCAGCAGCTCGCCGGCCCTGGTCGTGGCCGATCCGGCTACCTGCTCGTTCCAGTTCGATCCGGTCGGCCTGCGCAAGTTCACCAGCTCCTGCGACGTGGCCACCGCCGCGCTGACCAAGGCCGGTGTGCCGTACGACGTGCAGCCCGCCGCCGCCGGTTCGCTGGCGATGGTGAACGTGGGCAGCGCCAGCGTCACCTCGTATGAGGCCGCCGGCCTGACCAAGGAAGAAGGCAAGGCCAAGGCCGATGCGTTCGGTGCGGAACTGAAGACCGCCCTGACCACCGCCGGCTACCCGGCCAAGGCCGATGGCGCCCGCATCAACATCGCCGGCACCATCTTCATGCTGTGGCTGCTGGTGCTGTACGTGACCATGGTCTACGGCCCGATCGCCGCCTACCTGGTCGAACTGTTCCCGACCCGCATCCGCTACACCTCGATGTCGCTGCCGTACCACATCGGCAACGGCTGGTTCGGTGGCTTCCTGCCGGCGATCTCGTTCGCGCTGGTGGCCGGTACCGGCAACCTGTACTACGGCCTGTGGTACCCGATCGCGATCGCACTGATGTCGGTGGTGATCGGCGGCCTGTTCCTGCGCGAGACCAAGAACGTGGATATCACCAAGTAACCGGTGGGTTCCATGCAGTGAAGGAAAGGCCGCGGTGCAGACCGCGGCCTTTCTGCTTGTGGGCCGTGCCCACTCGGCCCGCATCCGGTAGTGCCGGCCGCTGGCCGGCAACCTCCTGAATCGCCGCGGACATGAAGCCCTTGCCGGCCAGCGGCCGGCACTACCATTGCGTTGCGCAGCACCCCGTATAGTCGGCCCATGACCACCACCACGCCGGCCGACCTTCCCGCCCTCCTGCACACCCTGCGCAGCGCCTGGCAGGCCCAGCGCCCCACGCTCGACCAGCGCGAAGCCGACCTGCGCCGTCTGCGCGAGGCATTGAAGCCGCGCCTGGACGAAATGGCCCAGGCCATCGCCGAGGACTTCGGGCATCGCGCCCACGTTGAATCGAAACTGGCCGATGGCATGAGTGTGCTGTCGGCCATCGACCACCTGCGGCGCCACCTGCGGCGCTGGTCGAAGCCGCAGCGCGTATCGGCCGGCTGGAAGCTGTGGCCGGCGCGCGCGCAGCTGCGGCCGACGCCGCTCGGCGTGGTCGGGGTGATCTCACCGTGGAACTACCCGGTCACGCTGGCATTGGTGCCTTTGGCCACCGCCATCGCTGCGGGCAACCACGTGCTGCTGAAGCCGTCTGAGCACACGCCGCGCACCAGCGCGTTCCTGGCCGATCTGCTGGCCAGCGTGTTACCGCCCGATCGGGTGGCGGTGGTGCAGGGCGGGGCGGATGTGGCCGCAGCGGTGTCGTCGCTGCCGCTGGACCATCTGCTGTTCACCGGCTCGACGGCGGTTGGCCGCAAGGTGATGGCCGCCGCCGCTGAGCATCTGGTACCGGTCACACTGGAGCTGGGCGGCAAGTCGCCGGCGATTGTCTGTCGCGATTTCCCGCTGGACAAAGCCGCTGCGCGGCTGGCCACCGGCAAGTGGTTCAACGCGGGCCAGACCTGCATCGCGCCGGATTACGTGCTGATCGATACCGTTCGCCAGCGCGAATTCGTACAGGCGCTGCAGCAGCAGGTGCGCGAGCGCTATGGCGACTTCAGCGATGCCGACGACTACACCCGCATCATCAATGAAGGTCAGTACCGGCGCCTGCAGGGCTATCTGGCACAGGCGCGGCAACGCGGGGTGCCGGTGATTCCGTTGGCGCAGGTGGATGACGCGCGCGCCGACCGCGAGCGCCTGCTGGTGCCGACCGTGGTGCTGGACCCGCCGGACGACCTGGACCTGATGCGCGAGGAGATCTTCGGCCCGATCCTTCCGGTGCGGGCCTACCCGGATCTGGACGCCGCGCTGGGCGACGTGCTGTCCCGCGACCGGCCGCTGGCGCTGTATCCCTTCAGCCACGACACGGCGACGGTGGAGCGCATCCTTGGCCAGGTGGTGGCCGGCGGGGTGACGGTGAATGACACGCTGCTGCACTTCGCCGCCGATGGCCTGCCGTTTGGCGGGGTAGGGGCCAGCGGCATGGGCGCGTACCACGGCCGCGCCGGGTTCGATGCGATGAGCAAGCGGCTGCCGGTGCTGTGGCAGTCGCGCTGGGCGGCCAGCGACCGGCTGCGGCCGCCGTATTCGAAGATTGCGGGGTTGTTGAAGCTGCTGCTTCGGTAGTGCCGGCCGCTGGCCGGCAACTGCAGGGTCTTGCCGACGGTTCATGGGGTTGCCGGCCAGCGGCCGGCACTACCGGTGGGTGCAAGCCTTGGTTGGCACATGGGGGCCTCGGCGCCAACCAAGGTTGGCGACTACCGGGCATGGGTGGCCCAGCCGGGTAGAATGCCCGCATGAAAATCGCCTCGTGGAACGTCAATTCGCTCAATGTCCGCCTGCCGCACCTGGAGCAATGGCTCAGGGAGTTCGGCCCGGACATCGTCGGTATCCAGGAAACCAAGCTGGAGGACCACAAGTTCCCCGATTCGGCGCTGATCGCCGCGGGCTATCGCAGCGTGTTCGCCGGCCAGAAGACCTACAACGGCGTGGCGCTGCTGTCGCGTGAGCCGGCGCAGGACGTGCAGATCGGCATTCCCGGTTTCGAGGACGAGCAGAAGCGCGTCATCGCCGGCACCTTCGGCGACCTGCGGGTGATCAACCTGTACGTGGTCAACGGCCAGGACATCGGTACCGACAAGTACGACTACAAGCTGCGCTGGCTGGAAGCGGTGCATGCCTGGATCGCCGAAGAGCTGCAGCGCCACCCGAAGCTGATCGTGATGGGCGACTTCAACATCGCCCCGGACGCGCGCGACGTGCACGACCCGGCGGTGTGGAACGACAACCACATCCTGACCTCCACCGCCGAGCGCGGCGCATTGAACAAGCTGCTGCAGCTGGGCCTGCACGATGGCTTCCGCCTGCACAATGACGAGGCGGGTACCTTCAGCTGGTGGGACTACCGTGCCGCCGGCTTCCGCCGCAACCTGGGCCTGCGCATCGACCTGACCCTGGTCTCCGATGCGCTGAAGGACAGTGCGGTGGCCTCGGGCATCGACCGCGAGCCGCGCACCTGGGAACGCCCGAGTGACCATGCGCCGGCCTGGGTGCAGATCGGTTGAACGAACAGGGCCCGACGATTGCCGGGCCCGTTCTGGAACATCTGCCGGCCAGTGGCCGGCACTACCCTCAGATCACCGTATGCTCTTGCGGGTGAACAGGTTGACGATCGCCAGCAGGATCACCGCACCGATCAGCGAGAACAGGAAGGTGCGGAGGGTGATCGCTTCGTTGATGCCGCCGCCGAACAGCCAGCCGGAAATCAGCGCGCCGACGATGCCGACCACGATGTTGAGGATGATGCCCTGCTGGGCATCGCGCTTCATGATGATGCTGGCCAGCCAGCCTACGATGCCGCCGACGATCAGCCAGATGATGATGCCCATGATCGAACCTCCGGTGGGGAACTGTGACCAGTTGACGCGCAGGGCTGTGAACCCGTCGTGGAATTGCGTGATGGGCGTGTGCGGATGAGCCTGCCAGCCACCCTCGATGGCCCGTGGCGCTTCGGTCCGGTGACGGTCTGGCGGCGCCCGCATGTGCCGGGCCAGCGTGGTGAACCGCAGGCGCGGCAGGTGCTGGCGCAGGCATTGGGCGCCGACCCGCAGACGCTGCCGCTGGTCCGCGATGACAAGGGCCGGCCGGAACTGAGCGGCCCGTTGGCCCACTACGGCACCGGCTGGAGCCATAGCGGCGAGGTGCTGCTGGTGGCGCTGGGCGAAGGCGTCCGGCTGGGCGTGGACCTGGAGCTGCTGCGGCCGCGACCGCGCCTGCTGGAAATCGTGCGGCGCTTCTTCCACCCGCAGGAGGTGGCCTGGCTGGAACGCCTGGATGAGGCCGGGCGCGAGCACTGGTTCTTCCGCGTGTGGTGCGTCAAGGAGGCCATCCTGAAGGCGCATGGGCAGGGCATCTCGTTCGGCCTGCACCGCCTGCAGCTGGCGCCCGGGCCCGATGGCGCCCTGCACCTGCGCTGGTGCGACCCGGAACTGGGCGAGGCCGCGCGCTGGCACCTGCACGAGTGGCAGGCCAGCGGCCAGTTCCGCGCCGCATTGGCCTGGTATCCACACTGAAGCGGGGAATCGGCGCGCAAAACCGGCGATAATGCCGGCATGAGCGAACACCCACTTCCCGCCAGCGTGTCTGCCACGCTGGAACAGGGCCTGGCCAGCATGGGCCTGGACGCCGCGCTGGCGCCGCCGTTGCTGCGCTACCTGGCCCTGCTGCACCGCTGGAACGGCACCTACAACCTCACCGCCATCCGCGACCCGCAGGAGATGGTCACCCGCCACCTGCTCGACTCGCTGGCGATGCAGCCGTTCGTGGCCGACGGCAGCCTGGCCGACCTTGGCACCGGCCCCGGGCTGCCCGGCATCCCGCTGGCGATCGCCTGCCCAGGCCTGCAGGTCACCCTGGTCGAGAGCAACGGCAAGAAGGCGCGCTTCATGCGCGAAGCCGTGCGCCAGCTCGGCCTGGGCAACGCCCGCGTGGCCGAGTCGCGCGCCGAGGCGCTGGACGAGGCCGGCCGCTACGACCAGTTGACCGCGCGCGCGATGGACACCCTGGCCGGCATCGTCCGCGTCGGTGGCCACCTGCTGCGCCCCGGCGGCGTGTTGCTGGCCATGAAGGGCGTCTACCCGCATGAGGAGATCGCGGACCTGCCGGCGGGCTGGCAGGTGCGTGAGGTGACCCCGTTGAGCGTGCCCGGCCTGGCCGGCGAACGCCACCTGGTCACTGTTACAGGCCCCTGATTCCCGCCGCCAGCCCCTTGTGGAACAACGGGTTGGCGATCCACGATTTCCGCAAGGGGCCGGTTGTACGCATAATGACCGGTCCCAGCACACGTCGACGAGGCACACCCGCATGGCCCGCATCATCGCCATCGCCAACCAGAAGGGTGGCGTCGGCAAGACCACGACCGCCGTCAACCTGGCCGCTTCCCTGGCCAACGCACCCAAGCGCGTGCTGTTGGTCGACCTGGATTCGCAGGGCAACGCGACCATGGGCAGTGGCGTGGACAAACGCGAGCTGGCCGCCTCCACCTGTGACCTGCTGCTCGGCGAGAACAGCGCTGCCGATGTACGCGTGCAGACTGCCGAGGGTTACGACCTGCTGCCCGGCAATATCGACCTGACCGCCGCCGAGATCCAGCTGATGGGCCAGAGCGAGCGCGAGCAGCGCCTGAAGCGCGCGCTGGCGCCGATCCGCGACGAGTACGACTACATCCTGATCGACTGCCCGCCGGCGCTGTCGCTGCTGACACTCAACGCGCTGGCCGCCGCCGACTCGGTGATCGTGCCGATGCAGTGCGAGTACTACGCGCTGGAAGGCCTGAGCGCGCTGGTGGAAACCATCGAAGCGCTGCGCACCAGCCTGAACCCGGCGCTGGAGATCGAAGGCGTGCTGCGCACCATGTTCGACGTGCGCAACAACCTGGCCAACGCAGTGTCGGCCGAGCTCACCGAGCACTTCGGCGACCGCGTGTTCCGCACCATCGTGCCGCGCAACGTGCGCCTGGCCGAGGCACCCAGCCATGGCCAGAGCATCGTCGGCTACGACCGCGCCTCGCGCGGTGGCGTGGCCTACCTGGGCCTGGCCGGCGAGATCATCCGCCGCAACAACGAACGCAACAAGGCCGGCAAGGCCGTGGAGATCGTCTGATGACCAGCAGCAAGCCGGCAGCCAAGAAGCGAGGCCTCGGCCGTGGCCTGGATGCGCTGTTGGGCCCGAAAGGCGCGGTCAGCCAGGTGCAGGCCACCACCGCGGTGATCGAGCCGCTGCCGGGTGAAGTGCTGCGCAAGTTGCCGGTCGGCCAGCTGCAGCCGGGCAAGTACCAGCCGCGCCGCGAGATGGACGAGGGCAAGCTGTCCGAGCTGGCCGACTCGATCAAGTCGCAGGGCGTGATCCAGCCGATCCTGGTGCGCCAGCTGCCGGCAGGCAACTACGAAATCGTCGCCGGTGAACGCCGTTGGCGCGCATCGCAGCTGGCCGGCCTGGACGAAGTGCCGGTGGTGGTGCGCGAGCTGGAAGACCGCACCGTCATCGCGATGGCGCTGATCGAGAACATCCAGCGCGAAGACCTCAACCCGCTGGAAGAAGCCGAGGCGCTGCAGCGCCTGATCAGCGAGTTCACCCTGACCCATGCCGAGGCCGCCGAGGCCGTCGGCCGCTCGCGCGCGGCGGTGTCCAACCTGCTGCGCCTGCTGGAGCTGCCGGTGGCGATCCGCCTGCTGCTGGAAACCCGCCGCCTGGAAATGGGCCACGCCCGCGCGCTGCTGACCCTGGCTCCCGAGCTGGCCGGCAAGCTGGCCCAGGAAGCAGCCGATGAAGGCTGGTCGGTGCGCGAGGTCGAGCGCCGTGCGCAGGCCTTCGCCGCCGGCAAGGTGCCGAGCAACCGCCCGGCGGCCACGCCGAAGGTGCAGCAGGCCGACATCGCCTCGCTGGAAACCGAACTGTCCGAAGCATTGGGCGCCAAGGTGGCGATCAATCATGGCCGCGGTGGCAAGGGCAAGCTGATCATCCACTACACCGACCTGGATACCCTGGACGGCGTGCTGGAAAAGCTGCGCACGCGCCAGGGCTGAGCCCGGCGCAGTGACAGGGGGCGCGGCCCGTTCCTGCCGTGTCCCGCCAATGACAGGGAACGTACCGCCGCGCGCGCCGTGGGAATGCACTGCCTTCCGGTCCGTGGCCTCATCCAGGGAGCAGGACATGAGCAACGAATACGAGGACGTCAGCCCGGACGGCACCCAGATACTGGTACATCGCCGCGAAAAGGACTTCGTGCTCGCCACCGGCGAAGAACGCCACATCGAGGCGATCAGCGCCCACCTCGAACGCCATCTGGGCCCGGTGTCCGGTGTCTTCCACGAGATCATCTCCGACCTGGTGCACATCGACGTGCACGTGGTGCCGGCCAATGACCACTGCCCTTACCTGCGCCTGGTCACCTCCGGCATGAGCGACCTGCCGATGACCGTGCCCGCCGAGGTGGACGCGGACGTGCCGCGCTACATGGAACTGATGGTGACCCTGCCGGCGGACTGGCCCATCTCCCAGGACGCCTTCGAGGACGAGCGCAATTACTGGCCGGTGCGCCTGCTGAAGGGCATGGCGCGGTTGCCGCACGAGTACGACACCTGGCTGGGCTTCGGCCACACCATTCCCAACGGCCATCCCAGCGAGCCCTATGCGCCGGGCGTGGGCTTCGACGGCGCCATCGTGCTGCCGCCGGTAACCACCCCGGAGGACTTTGCCACGCTGGAACTGGACGACGGCAAGACCATCAGCTTCATGAGCCTGGTCCCGCTGTACCCCGAAGAGATGGACCTGAAGCTGAGGAAGGGCGCCGAGGCGCTGCTCGACCGCTTCGACGCGAAGAAGATCCAGGATGTAATCGAACCCGGCCGCACCAACGTGGCGAAGAAGCGTTTCGGTTTGTTCTGAGACCGGTAACATCAGGGGCCTGAACTTCGTTTCCAGGCCCCTGCCATGACCATCCTGCTCACCGGCGCTGCCGGCTTCATCGGTGCCTACACCGCCCGCGCACTGCTGGAGGCCGGCCAGGCCGTGGTCGGCCTGGACAACTTCAACGATTACTACGACCCGCAGATCAAGCGCGACCGCGTGGCCGCGCTGTGCCCGTCGCTGGACCTGCGCGCGCTGGACCTGACCGACCGCGAGGGCCTGGCTGCGCTGTTCGATGAAGTGCAGCCGACGGCGGTGATCCATCTGGCCGCCCAGGCCGGCGTGCGCTATTCGCTGGAAAACCCGCACGCCTACGTCGACAGCAACCTGGTCGGCTTCGTCAACATGCTCGAACTGTGCCGCCACCGCGGCGTGCAGCACCTGGTGTATGCCTCCAGCAGCTCGGTCTACGGCGATTCGGCCACGCCGCCGTTCTCCGAGGACCAGCGCGTAGACCAGCCGCGTTCGCTGTACGCGGCGACCAAGGCGGCCAATGAGCTGATGGCCTACACCTACGCGCAGCTGTACGGCCTGCATGCCACCGGCCTGCGCTTCTTCACCGTGTATGGCCCGTGGGGCCGGCCGGACATGGCACCGCTGCTGTTCTCCCGCGCGGTGCTGGCCGGGCGGCCGATCGACGTGTTCAACGAAGGCCGCATGCAGCGCGATTTCACACATGTCTCCGACATTGTGTCCGGTATCCTCGGCGCCCTCGCGCATCCGGCCGACGGCCCGGTGCCGCACCGGGTGTTCAACCTCGGCAACCATACGCCGGTCGAGCTGGAGCGCTTCATCAGCGTGATCGAGCAGGCCGCCGGCCGCCCCGCGCAGAAGGTGTACAAGCCCATGCAGCCCGGCGACATGGTGCGCACGATGGCCGATACCCGGCGCGCACATGACGCTTTCGGCTTCGATGCGGTGACCCCGATCGAAGAAGGCCTGCCGCCTGTGGTGCAGTGGTGCCGCGAGTATTTTGGCGATCGCGCCTGAGGATGGATCCTCACGCCGCGGGGTTCATCTTCGGATAACCTCGGCAGCGGAGAATGCGCGGTCTTTGTCCCCCCTTTGGCCGAGTGCCTTATGAGCCAACCCGAGCTTTCCGTTGTCGTCCCGGTATTCAACGAGCGCGACAATGTCGCCCCGCTGGTCGCCGAAATCACCGCCGCGCTGCGTGGCCGGCTGCCGTTCGAAATCGTCTACATCGACGATCACTCGCGCGATGACACCCTGGCGGTGCTGCAGGGACTGAAGGCGACCACCCCGGAACTGCGCGTGCTGCACCATGTGAACCAGAGCGGGCAGAGCACCGCGGTGCGCACCGGCGTCAAGCACGCGCGCGCGCCGTGGATCGCGACCCTGGATGGCGATGGCCAGAACGATCCGGCCGATATCCCCAAGCTGCTCGCCGCACGCGACGCCGCCGAGGCGCAGGTGAAGCTGTTCGCCGGCTGGCGCGTCAACCGCCAGGACAGCGGCAGCAAGCGCTGGGCCAGCAAATGGGCCAACGCCATCCGTGCACGCATGCTGCGCGACGATACGCCCGATACCGGCTGCGGCATCAAGCTGTTCGAACGCAGCGCGTTCCTCGACCTGCCGTACTTCGACCACATGCACCGCTACCTGCCGGCGCTGATGCAGCGCGCCGGCTGGAAGACCACCAGCGTGCCGGTCAACCACCGCCACCGTACCGCTGGCGTGTCCAAGTACAACAACCTCGGCCGCGCGCTGGTCGGCATCCGCGACCTGCGTGGCGTGGCCTGGCTGATCACCCGCAGCAAGCGCACCGCGGTGGAGGAGCGCTGATGGATCTGGAGCTGCATTGGCTCGACCAGCCGCTGACCTGGCTGTACTGGACCGGCCTGCACGTGACCGGCTGGAAGCTGATCGGCTATACCGGCGCGCTGATGTTCGGCGGCCGCTGGCTGGTCCAGTTCGTCGCGTCCAAGCGCGCCGGCAAGCCGGTGATCCCGCGCCTGTTCTGGTACATGAGCGTGCTCGGCAGCCTGATGACGCTGAGCTACTTCCTGTTCTCGGCCAAGCAGGACTCGGTGGGCGTGCTGCAGAACCTGTTCCCGGCGTTCACCGCGCTGTACAGCCTGCACCTGGACATCAAGCACCGCGGCTGGAAGCGCGACAAGGCCAGCCACTGAGGCCCCGGGGTCGGATCCCTTTTCATGGGAAAGGGCTCTGACCCCGTCCGGATCACCCCGTCCGGATCCGCGGCGCATCCACGCATGACGTGGGTCTACTGCGTACCTGGCTACCGGGGCCCCGGTCTGCTGCGCAGGCAGGACCTTCGTCCCATGCCACGGGCGATGGGGGGTGCCATGATCGGGGTCTGCCTTCCCGGGAACCTGTGCTCGTGAAAACCCGTCTTGCCGTTGCCCTGCTGATCGCCCTGTCCGCCCCTGCCGTGGCCCTGGCCGCGCCGCCCGCCACCGCCGCACCGTCCGGCGTGGCCACTGAATCGCCCGCCGACGCCGCCTTCCGCGCGCTGTACGAGAAGGAATGGAAGTGGCGCCAGCAGGGCGGTGGCGAGGCCAGCGAGGACGAGGACGCCCCGGCCAACGCCACCCGCATGCCCGACGTCGGCCCGGCCGCGCAGCAGGCGCGCCTGAAGGTGTGGGATGAGACCCTGGCCGCGCTGAAGAAGATCGACCCGAAGACCCTGTCGGCCGACAACCAGGTCAACTACGCGATCTACCACGACCAGGTGTTCAACCTGGCCGAAGAGACGCGCCTGCGCGGCTACGAGATGCCGTTCAACGCCGATTCCTCGTTCTGGTCCAACCTGTCCTTCATGGCCCGGCGCGAGATGAAGACCGTGCAGGACTACCAGAACTACATCGCACGCCTGAATGATGTACCGCGCTACTTCGGCCAGCAGACCGAGAACATGCGCGCCGGCCTGAAGCGTGGTTTCAGCGTGCCGCGCGCGGTGCTCGATGGCCGCGAAGTGTCCATCGCCACCGTCGCCGAGCTGAAGGACCCGACCGAGTCGCCGCTGTACGCGCCGTTCAAGAAGCTGCCCACCACCATCCCGGCCGCCGAGCAGGCCAGGCTGCAGGCGCAGGCGCGCGAAGCAATCAGCGGCAAGGTGGTGCCGGCGTTCCAGCAGCTGCGCACCTTCTTCGTCAACGAGTACGTGCCGCAGGCGCGTACCACCCTGGCCGCCGAAGCGATGCCCGATGGCAAGGCGTACTACCGGCAGCAGATCCACGAGTACACCACGCTGGACCTGTCGCCGGACGAGATCCACCGCATCGGCCTGGATGAGGTCGCGCGCATCCAGAAGGAAATGAACGACATCATCAAGCAGGTGAAGTTCAAGGGCAGCTTTGCCGAGTTCCTGACCTTCCTGCGTACCGATCCGCAGTTCTATGCAAAGACACCGGAAGAGCTGCTGTCGCGTGCCGCGTGGATCTCCAAGCGGGCGGATGGCCAGCTGGGCAAGTACATGACGTTGCCGCGCGCGCGCTTCACCATCGTGCCGGTGCCGCCGGACATCGCACCGTTCTGGACGGCCGGCCGCGGTGGCATGGGCACCTACTGGCTCAACACCTACAACCTGCCGTCGCGCCCGCTGTACAACCTGCCGGCGCTGACCCTGCATGAATCCGATCCGGGCCACTCGCTGCAGGGCGCGATCGCCGCCGAGCAGAAGAACCTGCCGGAGTTCCGCCGCAACGCCTACATCTCCGCCTATGGCGAAGGCTGGGCGCTGTACTGCGAGAAACTGGGCGTGGAGATGGGCATCTACGAAACCCCGTACGAGGACTTCGGCCGCCTGACCTACGAGATGTGGCGTGCCGCGCGCCTGGTGATCGACACCGGCGTGCACAGCAAGGGCTGGACCCGCGAGCAGGCGTTGGCCTACCTGCGTGACCACACCGCGCTGAGCGAGCATGAAGTGACCACCGAGGTGGACCGCTACATCTCCTGGCCTGGCCAGGCGCTGAGCTACAAGCTGGGCGAGATCGCCATCGTGCGCCTGCGTGCGCAGGCCGAGAAGGAGCTGGGCGACAAGTTCGACATCAAGGGCTTCCACGACACCCTGCTCAAGCAGGGCTCGGTGCCGCTGCCGGTGTTGGAACAGCAGATCCAGGCCTACATCGCCGAGCGCAAGAAGGCCTGACCGTGCAAGGGTAGTGCCGGCCGCTGGCCGGCAACCCGACCCGGTCACGGGGTCGGATCCCTTTCCTGTGGAAAGGGCTCCGACCCCCTCTCGCCTCACCCCACCGGCCGCGGCTTGGCCACCCGTGCTGCGAAGGTCGGCAGCACCAGCAGGGTCAGCACGGTGGCGGTGATCAGGCCACCGATCACCACCGTGGCCAGCGGCTTCTGCACCTCCGCACCGGAACCGCTGGCAATCGCCATCGGGATGAAGCCGACGATCGCCACCAGCGCCGTGGTCAGCACCGCGCGGATGCGGCTGGAGGCACCGTTGATCGCCGCCTGCAGCGGCAGGTCGCCGGCATCCAGGCGTTCGCGGATCGCCTGCATCAGCACCAGGCCGTTCAACGTGGCCACGCCGGAGACGGCGATGAAGCCAACTGCCGCCGATACCGAGAACGGCATGCCTCGCAGCAGCAGCGCGAGGATGCCACCGACCAGCGCCAACGGCACGCAGCTGAACACCAGAATGGCTTCCTTGCCGCTGCGCAGGGCCATGAACAGCAGGCTGCCGATCAGCAGGAACACCACCGGCACCACGGTTGCCAACCGCTTCTCCGCGCGCTGCAGGTTCTCGAACTGACCGCCCCAGGTCAGGTAGGCGCCCGGCGGCAGCGCCACGTCGGCCACCGCGGCCTGCGCCTCGCCGACGAAGCCGCCCAGATCGCGACCGCGCACGTTGGCCTGCACCACCACGCGGCGGCTGCCGTTGTTGCGGCTGATCTGGTTCGGCCCTTCGCTCACGGTAATGCGCGCCACCGACGACAACGGAATCACGAGCCCCGATGGCGTGGCGATCGGCAGCGAGGCCAGCTGGTCCGGATCGTTGCGCGAGGCATCGTCCAGGCGCACCACCACGTTGAAGCGGCGGTCGCCTTCGAAGATCTTGCCGGCCGTGGTACCGCCGATGCCGGTGGACAGCGCATCACTCACATCTGCAGCGCTCAACCCGTACTGTGCCGCCGCCACGTGGTCGATCGCCACGTTGAGCGTGGGCAGGCCGGAGATCTGTTCTACCCGCACGTCGGCCGCGCCATCCACCGCACGCAGCTTCAACGCCACCTGGTCGGCCACCTTCTGCAGCTGGCTGAAGTCATCACCGAAGATCATTACGGCCAGGTCGGTACGCACGCCGGAAATCAGTTCGTTGAAGCGCAGCTCGATCGGCTGGCTGAACTCGAAGCTGTTGCCCAGCTGCTGCCCGGCCAGTTTCTCGAAGCGCGCCACCAGTGCGTCCTTGGCCAGCGTCGGATCGGGCCAGTCCTTGCGTGGCTTCAACACGATCACGCTGTCGGAAATGTTGGTCGGCATCGGGTCGATCGCCGCCTCGGCGGTACCGGTGCGCGAGAACACGGTTTCCACTTCCGGCTGCTTGGCAATCGCCTTTTCCAGCGCCAGCTGCATTGCCAGTGACTGCTCCAGCGAGGTCGATGGCACGCGCAGGGCCTGCATCGCCACGTTGCCTTCATCCAGGGTCGGCATGAACTCGCGGCCCAGCAGCGAGAACGCGCCGATGCCCACCACCACCATCATCACCGCACCGGCCAGCACCGTGCGCGGGTGCGCGACGGCCTTGCGCACCACCGGTTCGATGCGCGCACGCAGCACGCGGATCAGCCTGGTTTCGTGCTCGCCGTCGTCCGCGTGCGCATCGCCGTCCTTCACCTTGGGCTCGCGCACCAGCAGCGCGGCCATCGCCGGCACGAAGGTGAAGGAAAACAGGAAGGCACCGACCAGGGCCAGCATGAACGTGGCCGCCATCGGGTGGAACGTCTTGCCCTCCACGCCCTCCAGCGTGAGGATCGGCGCGAACACCAGCAGGATGATCAGCTGGCCGAAGGCCGCAGGGCGCGCCATCTTAATGGCCGAATCGGCGGCTACGCGCAGGCGTTCCATCGCGGTCAGCGCGCGGCCCAGTTCGGCGCGGCGCTGGCCCAGCATCAGCAGTGTCGACTCGACCACGATCACCGCACCGTCCACCAGGATGCCGAAGTCCAGCGCACCCAGGCTCATCAGGTTGCCACTGATGCCGAAGCGGTTCATGCCGATCACTGCGAACAGGAACGACAGCGGAATCACCAGCGCGGTGATCGTTGCCGCACGCAGGTTGCCCAGCAGCAGGAACAGCACCACCACCACCAGCAGCGCGCCCTCGGTGAGGTTCCTGGCGACGGTCTTGATGGTGGAATTGACCAGCACGCTGCGGTCCAGCACCGGTGCCGCCACGATGTCGGCCGGCAGTGACTTGTTTACCTGTTCCAGGCGCGCGGCCGCTGCCTGGGCCACGGTGCGGCTGTTGCCACCGGCAATCATCAGCGCGGTGCCCAGCACGGCTTCATGGCCGTTGCGGCTGGCCGCACCCAGCCGCGGCGCGCGGCTCAGTTCCACCGTGGCCACATCGGCTACGCGTACCACCACGCCATTGCGGGTCGCCACCGGGGCCTGTGCCAGGTCGTCGGTGGTCAGCGCCAGGCCGTCGGCACGTACCACCAGGCCCTCGCCGGCACGCTGTACGAAGCCGGCACCGGCCTGCACGTTGGAACGCTGCAGGGCAGTGACCAGGTCGGCCAGGCCGAGGCCATGCGCGGCCAGTCTGGCGCTGTCCGGATGCACGCCGTATTCCTTGACGTAGCCGCCAACCGTATCGACGCCGGCCAGCCCCGGGCTGGAACGCATCTGCGGCGCGATGATCCAGTCCTGCACGGTGCGCAGGTAGGTCGCACGTTCTTCGGGCGTACGCAGCAGGTTGCCTTCCGGTGTGCGGTAGACCTCGCCGGCCTGCCAGCCCGCTTCATCGGGTTTGGCCAGTTTGGCCGGATCGAACGCGGTGAAGTCCACCGTCCACATCAGCACCTCGCCAAGGCCGGTGGTGACCGGCGACAGCATCGGTGATGCACCATCGGGCAGGTCTTCCGATGCCTCGCGCATGCGTTCGGCCACCTGCTGGCGGGCGAAGTAGATGTCGGTGGCATCGGTGAAGATCGCGGTGACCTGCGAGAAACCATTGCGCGACAGCGAACGCGTGGTGGTCAGGCCGGGGATGCCGGCCAGCGCGGTTTCCAGCGGATAGGTCACCTGCCGCTCGATCTGCTCCGGTGTCAGCGCCGGTGCCACCGTGTTGATCTGTACCTGACGGTTGGTGATGTCCGGCACCGCGTCGATCGGCAGCTTGCCCAGCTGGAACAGGCCCACCGCGGCGATCAGTGCGGCCATGAACACCACCAGCCAGCGGTGGCGCACCGCTGTTTCAATGATCAGCTTGAACATGGTCGCCTCCTCAGTGGCCGTGCTCGGCTTCGCCCTTGGCCAGCTCGGCCTTGAGCAGGAAGGCATTGGCACCGACGATGCGCTCGCTGCCGGTCAGCCCAGCGAGGATCTCGATGCGGTCACCGGCACGGCGCCCGGCCAGGACCGGCTGCGCCTTGAAGCCACCTTCGACGGCGACAAACACCGCGCTGCTGCCATCAACCTTCTGCACTGCATCGGCCGGGACGCTGAGCGAGCCGTCCTGGCCTTCGGTGACCACCACGGCCGAGACCGGCGAACCGGCCGGCGGCAGCGACGCATCCACCGGCGTGGCACGGATCACCGCGACGCCGCCCTGCTGGCGCACATCGGCGGCCGAACCGGTGACGGTGGCGGTGAAGCTGCCACCCGGCACGCTCACTTCCAGCGTCATGCCGGGCGTGACCTGTGCGGCCAGCGCCGGCGGTGCGGTGAACACCAGCTCGTTCATTGTCGGGTCGGCGACATCGGCGACTGCACTGCCGGCGGCGACTACACCGCCCGGAGTGACCTGCACGTTGCCGACGATGCCGGCCACCGGGCTGGTGATGCGCACGCGGCCACTGGCATCGGGCGCACCGTTGGCAGCGGCCTGGGCCTGCGCGGCAGCGGCCTGGGCCTGTGCCGCCAGCGACCGTGCGCGCGAGGCTTCCATCTCCTGGCGGGCAACCACGCCCTGGTCGACCAGCGCCTTGTCGCGGCCATAGGCCAGGCGCGCGGCCTCGGCCTCGGCCGAGGCGGCCAGCGCATTGGCGCGGAACACCGCCGCTTCGCCGCTGACCACGATCGCCAGTGCCTGGTTCTGCTTCACCGCGGTGCCCGGTGCGACCAGCACGCGTTCGACGCGGCCGGTCACGGTCGAGGCCACCGAGGCGCGTGCACCGACCGACGGTTCGACCCGGCCGGACAGGCGCGTGGAGCTACCGCCACCACGACCGACCGCGACCACTTCGATACCGGACGCCTTGATCTGCTCAGGAGTCAGCTGCACGACACCCTCATCGCCATCGGCGGGCGCCTTTGCGGATTCGGCCTTGGCCTCCTTGCTGTCGGCGGCATGGCCGTGGCCATCGTCGGTGCCGGCCTTGGCCGCAGCCGGGTCTTCATTGGCAGGTGTCTGCGCGTTGCCAGCGCAGCCGGCCAGCAGCGCGGCCAGCAGCACGCCGCCGATCAGCGGGAAAGTACGGGAGAGCGTCATGGGACCTCCACAAAAGGTGCGCGCCCTTCAAGGCGGGCAAGATCGATTTCCGCGGCGACGCGCGACAGGCGCGCATCCACGGCGGTGCCGCGGGCGGCGATGAGGGCGCTGCGCGTGCTGCGCAGTTCCAGCTGCGAGATGCGCCCGGCGTCGAAGCCGATGCGGGCCAGGCGATACGCCTCTTCGGCGGCGACCACGCTTTCATCGGCGGCGCGGGTACGGCTGCCGGCGGCCTTCAAACCGGCCACCGCGGAGAGGCGTGCCGCCTCGCTGTCGCGGCGCTGCTGGTCCAGGCGTGCCTCGGCCGCGCGCTGGTCGGCATTGGCGGCGCGTATGCCCCCGCGGTTGCGGTCGAACAGCGGGATGCTGAGGCTGACCCCGAGGTTGTAGGCGCGCTCGCCCCCCTCGCGGAAGCGGGTCTGCGCGGCAGTGACGCTCAGGTCGGGCAGGGCGCGCTTGCGCTCCACCTCGACCAGCTTGCCCGCCGCATCGGCTTCGGCTTCAGCGATGCGCACCGCCAGTGCGGTATCGGTGGCACCGCGTGGCAACGGCGGCGCGCGGTCGAGCAGGCTGTCGGCGATCGACTGCACCGGCGCATCCAGCAGCGCGGCACCGGCCAGGCGGGCCAGCGCGGCATCGCGGAAGGCCTGCGCCTCATCCAGCGCGGCGCTGGCGTTGGCGACTTCGCTCTGCGCCTGCACGGCGCGCAGCTGCGGCTCGCGGCCCTGCTTGACCATCGCGTTGACCGCGTTGGCGTCAGCGCGGGTGAGGCTCAGTGCTTCTTCGGCCAGGGTGTAGCGGCGCAGTGCACTTTCCGCCTGTGCATAGACCACCGCCAGCTGGCTGGCCACGTCGCTGCGGCTTTGGGCACCACGCAGGTTGGCGGCCTGTGCCTCGGCACGGGCGGCACGGACACGCGCGCCACGCTGGCCCCAGACCTCCAGCGGCTGGGACAGGGTGAGCACGGTATCGGCCTTGCCCATGCCGCCATAGGAGCCGGTGCCCCAGGCGTTTTCGGCGGAGTAAGAGAGGGAAGGGTTGGGCAACGCACGGGCCTGGTCGGCGCGCGCGTCGGCGGCCTCGGCCAGCGCCGCACCGACGCGGGTGCCGGGCAGCTGGTCCAGGCGTTCAAGCAGGGTGTCGTAGGAAGGGGCGGCTTGCGCCATCACCGATGCCGCCGGGGCCAGGCCCAGCAACACGGCGACGACCCGCCCGGCCGCACGCAGCGGCCGACGTGTCAGGGTCGACATGAAGAATTTCCGGAGGTGAGGGGAACCGAAGCCCGCGAATGCGGGACGCGCTCAACTCACGCCCGGGGAGGACGCGTCAGTTCATCTTGGGCGACCGCATAGGTCGCCGCGTCGCCGGCATTCATCCAGCGCGCCGGAAGCGGCGCACCGAAGGCGGCGAAGGTACTGGCCGGCAGGCTCAGATTGGAGTGGTGGCAGTGGTTGTGGCCACAGGCACCGACGTGCTTGCCGTCGGCATCGCCATCGGCATCCGGTGCGGACTCCACATGCACCGTGCTGGCATGCGGTTCCACCGTGCAGGCCAGCGCGTCGGCCACCGGCACGACCACGAATGCCGCCATCAGCAGCATCAGCAGGGTCGAACGGAGGTGGTGGGTGATCCAGCGCATGGACGGCAGGCTAGCAAGCGGTTTTCGCCGGATACAATATCAATGGACGCTTCGGGAATTCGTCGGAATCTCCCGTTCAGCTGGGCCGGGCGCGGGGTCGGATCCCTTTCCTCCGGAAAGGGCTCTGACCCCACCACACCGTTCGGGTGCGCCGCGCACATGTGCTCTGGTAGGTGTCGACCTTGGTCGACACGCTTTTCGACCCCACCGCGTTGCCGGCCAGCGGCCGGCACTACCCGTATCACGGCAGCTTCGCGATCACCTTGATCTCGAACTGGAACCCATACAGCCAGGTCACGCCGATACCGGTCAGGGTCGGGTGCGGCGCCTCGCCCCAATACTCCGGCACGATTGCCCAGGCCTTCTCAAAGTTCTTCTCTGGATCGACCAGGAACACGGTCACGTCGATCACGTCATCGAACGTGCAGCCGGCAGCAGCCAACACCGCATTGAGATTCTCGAAAGCGCGGCGCACCTGCGTTTCGAAGTCTGGCTCGGGCGAGCCGTCCTCACGGCTGCCGACCTGGCCGGATACGAACAGGAAGCCGTTGGAACGGATCGCAGGCGAGTAGCGGTTGCGCTCGTACAGGGCCTGGCGGCCGGCGGGGAAAACGACATCACGCTGTGACATGGGGAAGATCCCGTGGGAGAGAACGCCATCCTCCCCGTCAGCGCTGTCTGGATAAACCGCGATGATCGGCCTAGATTGATTGTCAATTCCAAACAATCATGGCCCGCCATGGACCGTTTCGAGGCGATGCGGGCCTTTGCCCGGGTGGTGGAAACCGGCAGCTTCACCCGCGCCGCGCAGACCCTGCAGATCAGCCGCACCACGGCCACCCAGCTGGTGCAGCAACTGGAGGCACACCTGCGGCTGCGCCTTCTCAACCGCACCACGCGCCGGGTCAGTGTGACCGCTGACGGCGCGGCCTACTACCCGCGCATCGCCCGCCTGCTGGCCGAGCTGGAAGAAGTGGAGGGCGGGCTGGGCGACGCGGCCACCCAGCCGCGCGGGCGGCTGCGCGTGGATGTGCCCGGGCCCTACGCGCGGCTGCGGCTGGTGCCGGCGCTGCCGGACTTCCAGGCGCGCTACCCGGAGATCCAGCTGGACATCGGCGTGAGTGACCGCGAAGTCGATGTCATCACCGACAACGTCGACTGCGTGATCCGGGGTGGCACCCCGGCCGACCCGGCGCTGGTAGCGCGGCCGCTGGCGGCGCTGCCGATCGGCTTCCGCGCAAGCCCCGGCTATGTGCAGCGTTTCGGGTTGCCGGCCGATCCGCGCGCGCTGCAAGGGCCCGATCACCACATGGTTGGCTTCCTCAGCCCGCGCAGTGGCCGCGCACGCGTGTTCATTGCACAGCGCGGCGATGAACGCGTTGAAGTGCAGGGCCGCTATACGGTCGGCTTCGATGATGGAAACGCCTATCTGGCCGCTGCGTTGGCGGGGTTGGGCGTGGTGGCGCTGCCCAGCTACATGGCCGAGCCGCACGTGGCGCGCGGCGAGCTGTTGCCGGTGTTGCCGGACTGGCAGCTGCCGCCGATGCCGATGCATGTGATGTTCCCGCCGAACCGGCACATGAGCCAGCGGCTGCGGGTGTTCATCGATTGGGTGGTGGAGGCGTTGGGTTGATCGCGCGCGCGCATCTGTAGAGCCGAGCCCACGCTCGGCTGCTTCTGGCATCACCAAGCCCGCGCTACGCGCGCCAGCCGAGCGTGGGCCCGGCTCTACCGGCATGCGAAAATCACCACAGCACGTAACAGGAAACATCGCCACGCATGAGTCGCATCGTCGCACTGGATACCGAAACCACCGGCATCTCCCACCGCCTGGGGCACCGGGTGATCGAAATCGGTGCCGTCGAACTGATCGATGGCCAGCTCACCGGCCGCCAGTTCCACACCTACCTGCAGCCGCAGCGCAGGGTCGACTGGGGTGCACAGCGCGTGCACGGCATCAGTGATGCGATGCTGGTGGGCAAGCCACTGTTTTCCAGCAAGGCTGCTGAACTGCTCGACTTCCTGCGCGGCAGCGAGATGGTCGCGCACAACGCCACCTTCGATGTGGGCTTCCTGGACAACGAGCTGCGTCTGTCCGGTATCCCCGGCACGCTGGCCCAGCACTGCCGCATCACCTGCAGCCTGAAGCTGGCGCGCGGGCGCTGGCCCGGCCAGGGCAACAAGCTGGATGATGTGCTGCAGCGCCTGCGCATTCCCAGCCAGCGCGGCCTGCACGGCGCGCTCAAGGATGCCCATCTGCTGGCGCAGGTGATTCCGCACCTGCGCTGAGGCCTGGCCGCTGTTACACCGGCCGCAACCAGCGCTCGATCATCGCCACGCCACGTGCCACCCCGTCCTCATGGCTCATCGCCGCGCCCAGGGCTGCCGCGCGTGCGCGTGTTGCGTCGGTTTCAACGAAGGTGATGGCTGCCGCCAGCGTTGCTGCATCCAGTCGCTTCGATGACAACGGTGCCGGTGCCACGCCCAACCGATACAGGCGATCGGCCCAGAAGAACTGATCCGCGGCGAACGGCATCACCAGCGAGGGAATGCCGGCGCGGCAGGCCGAATGCGTGGTGCCGCTGCCACCATGGTGGATGGCGAGTGCGCAATGCGGGAACAGTGCTTCGTGTGGCGTCGGGCCGAGCACGAACACATCTGCTGGCAGCGCGCCCGTCGGCAGCCCGGCCCACCCCGGAAACAGCAGCACCCGGCGCGGCGCCAGCGCCTGCAGCAGGGCCGGCAGCACGCGCTCGCGATCAAACCCGGTCATGCTGCCAAAGCCCAGGTACACCGGCGGGGGCCCGGCATCGAGGAAGGCCTGCAGATCGACCGGGGGCGTCCAGGGCGCATCAGGAAGCCGCCACTGGCCACAGGCGATGTGGTCGACCGGCCAGTCCGCCGGTGGCGGCAGCAGCTGCGGCGAGATGCCATAGAGCATCGGCAGGCCGGACCACAGCGCGCGACGCGGCGATTGCCCCAGTTGCTGGCGTGCCGCGTTGATCGGCCGACGGAACTGGCGCCAGATCAGGCCGTTGACCCACCCGTAACTGGCCCGGTTCAACCAGCCCGGCGAGCGTCCGGGCGGCAGGAACGGAGAGCGGAAGGCCCGCGTCGGGGTCAGCGGAATCATGCCGGTGCCGATGACCGGCAGACCCCGACGTTCGCCCACGCTCATGCCGACAAGGGCCGCCAGTCCGCCGGTCAGAATCGCATCGCAGCCTTCGGCGGCGGCATCGGCCTGGCGCATCCAGCCGCTGACATGCTGCAGCGCCATCCGTGCCAGACCGGTACTGGCGGCGGCAACACCGTTGCCCCGCGAGACAAGGGCGACCACTTCGTCATGGATGTCACCCTCAAGGGCCGCGTGGGGCACATCCAGGGCCTGCGCGCTGCCCAGGGTGCCGCCATCGGCCAGCAGTGTCACCGCGTGGCCTGCGCTGATCAGCCCATGGCAGAGCATGGCCAGCGGACGCGTATCGCCTTCGGTTCCGTAGGTCAGGGCCAGCAGCCGCATGGAAAGCTCCGCAGTGATCCGGGCCAGTATGCCGGTTGGCGAAGTCCCCCCGCCCGCCGGTCCAGTCCCCGCCTGTGGGTAACTTGCGCAAGTGCTTGAACCCGTGCATAATGCGCGGCTCGCTGTGTCCGGTTTTCTACCGGGCGGCGCCCCCGGGAGCACGTCCCCGGCCGCCCAACGCCAGCGTAACCCTTTGATTCTCTTGACGTGTGGTGGGCAACCATCGAGGCCGCCGTCGCCCGGGCTACGGGCTGACAACTACTACTATCGAGGTGCGCAATGTCCCGCGTATGCCAGGTTTCCGGCAAGCGAGTGCAGACGGGTAACAACGTCTCGCACGCCAACAACAAGACCCGTCGTCGTTTCCTGCCGAATCTGCACGAGCGCCGTTTCTGGGTGGCCAGCGAGAACCGCTGGGTCAAGCTTCGTGTTTCCGCGCATGCACTGCGCACCATCGACAAGAACGGCATCGATTCCGTTCTGGCTGAGCTGCGTGCGCGCGGCGAAAAGGTCTGAGGAGTAAAGCATCATGGCAGGCAAGCGCGATAAGGTCCGTATGATTTCCTCGGCCGGTACCGGCCACTTCTACACGACCGACAAGAACAAGAAGAACACCCCGGGGAAGATGGAATTCCTGAAGTACGATCCGGTCGTGCGCAAGCACGTCCTGTACAAGGAAGGCAAGATCAAGTAATCCGCACGGATTGCTGGTCCCCGCGAAGAAACCCGCCCTTGTGGCGGGTTTTTTCATGTCTGCCGCCTAGACTTCGGTAGCGGCCGACCTTGGTCGGCCCCCTCTCCGCGCGCAGGCTGTCGCCAATGGCGCTGTGCGCGGAATGATGGGCCGAATGCGATAAGTGATTCTTCCTACCGGTTCCGGCGCCTCGCACGGTTCAAATCGATTGGAACGACGGGCGTGGCCGTGCCCATGATGGCAAGCCGCTGCGGTTGCAGCGGTCGGGCTTGCAATCCCGTCGAATCGGTAGCCAGTAAACTCGCCCGCCGTTGCCGGAAAAACTCCGCCGACGGCGGGCGACCCATCTGCCTCTTTGGCGGACGGTGCGTGGGGGCCTCGCGCCCGCCGGTTTGGTGGCTACCGTTCCCGGTATTGCAACCACGCATCGTCCGCCACCTTCACGGTGGCCAGATCCGTTGAAGGAGGTTGCATGAACACCCCGTCACACCGGCAGGACCTGGAACTGGGCTGGCTGCGCCTGCAGCGCATGCTGCAAGGGATCGAGGGCATGGCGCTGCTGCTGTGCGACCACCATCTGGCACTGGCCAACGGCGCGCCGTCGCCGCTGCCGGAGGCGCAGCTGGAGCGGGCCGCACAGGCGATCGCCTGCATGGCGCTCAACGGCCGCCGCCATGCCGACGCGGTGCGGCGGCTGTGCGAGGTGCCGGTGCGGCATTGAGCCATCCTGTAGAGCCGAGCCCACGCTCGGCTGCTGTGCGGTCGGACCGGAAGGCCGTCGAGCGCGGCTCGACTCCACAAGGGCCGGTGGGCAGAATGGCCCATCACCTCCCGACGGGCGACACGATGCTGTTCGAGTGGTTGCTGGGTTCGTACCTGCTGCTGATCGACTGGCTGATCCGGCTGGTTGCACTGTGCTGGATCCCCACCCGCACCACGCCGGGGGCGGCGCGTAGCTGGCTGCTGCTGGTCGGCTTCGTGCCGCTGCTGGGCCTGCCGCTGTACCTGCTGTTCGGCCACCCATGGCTGTCGCGCGAGCGCATCCGCCGCCAGGCCGAGGCCTCGCAGGTCATCCGCGAGGAACAGGCGCTGCAGCATCGCCTGCGCTGGACACCGCAGCCGGACACCGCCAGCGCCGAGATCGTGCCGCTGGTGCAGCGCCAGGGCGACTTCATGCCGGTGCACGGCAACGCCGTCGATCTGCTGACCGACTACGACGAATCACTGCACACGCTGATCGCCGACATCGACCAGGCCGAAGACCGCGTGCACCTGCTGTACTACCTGATGTTCGACGACGCGGTGGGCGAGGCGATCGTCGAGGCCCTGCAGCGTGCGGCTGCACGTGGCGTGCAGTGCCGCGTGCTGCTCGACGCGGTGGGCGCCAAGCGCGGCCTGCGTGCCTATCGCAAGCGCCTGCAGGCGCGCGACATCGAAGTGCGCGCGATGCTGCCCGGTGGCCTGCGCTGGCGCCGCAGCGGGCGCATGGACCTGCGCAACCATCGCAAGATCGCGGTGATCGACAACGAAGTGGCCTATGTCGGTTCGCAGAACCTGGCCGGCCCGCAGTTCGTGCCTGGCCACCCGAACCGCGAGCTGGTGGCGCGCGTGCGCGGCCCGGCGGTGGCGCATCTGGAAGCGGTGTTCGCCAGCGACTGGTACATGGAAACCGGCCAGCGCCTGGACGTGATCGCCGATGTGCCCGAGTGCAGCGACGACATCGCCACCCAGTTGCTGCCCAGCGGCCCCGCCTATCCCTACAGCAACGCACGCGATGCGGTGGCGGCGCTGATCCACCTGGCGCGGCGCCGGCTGGTGATGGTCACCCCGTATTTCGTGCCCGACGAAGCCACGCTCAGCGCCTTGCGCATTGCGGCCTTGTCCGGCGTGCAGGTGCAGCTGATCCTGTCGGCCAGCAACAACCAGCGACTGACGTCGTGGGCGCAGGAGGCCTACTACGACGAGCTGCTGCGCTGTGGCGTGCGCATCGCGCTGTACGAGCCGCAGTTCCTGCATGCCAAGCACATGAGCGTGGACGAGGACATCGCCGTGCTCGGCTCGATCAACATGGACATCCGCTCGTTCGCGCTGAATGCCGAAATCGGCCTGGTCTGCTACGACCGTGCGCTGGTGCAGCAGCTGTGCGCGATCGAGGATGGCTACCTGCGCGAGTCGCGGCAGCTGGACCTGGAGCAGTGGCGCAGCCGTCCCACGTGGCGGCGCAGCCGCGAAGGTATCGCACGGCTGGCCGATGCGTTGATGTGAAACGGCGGCAACCGCCCGCTTCGGCAATCCGGCCCGTCATCGCCGATGGCCTACAATCGGCGCATGACTGATTCACCGCGTAATGGCGAACTGGACCTGGCAATCATCGGTGGTGGTGCGGCCGGGGTGCTGGTGGCGATCCAGGTGTTGCGCCAGGCCCAGGCGCCGCTGGCGCTGGCCATCTTCGAACCGGCTTCGCAGCTGGCGCAGGGCATCGCCTATGCCACGCCGTGGCCGGAGCACCTGCTGAACGTGCCGGCGGCGAAGATGAGTGCGTTTGCCGACCAGCCCGGCGATTTCCTCGACTACCTGATGGCCGCCAACGCCTACCCGGGCGAGGCGCGCGAGGTGCTGGGCGAGCGTTACGTGTGCCGCCACTACTTTGCAGCGTACCTGCAGCGGCGCCTGCAGGAGGCCGCCGCGGCCAGCCCGGCACAGCTGCAGGTGATCGCGCAGCCGGTACTGGGCCTGCAGCCGGATGACCACGGCTACCAGCTGGCACTCGGCGATGGCCAGACGCTGCACGCCGCACAGGCAGTGCTCGCCACCGGCAACAGCATGCGGCCGCTGCCGGTAGCCGGTGCCGAGGCACTGCCCGCCGATGACGTGATCGAGGCCTGGGACTACGACGGCATACGCACCCTGGCCGGTGAGCAGGCCGTGGCCATCGTCGGCTCCGGCCTGAGCATGGCTGACACCGTGCTGGCATTGGTCGCTGCCGGCCACACCGGCCCGCTGCACGTGATCTCGCGCCATGGGCTGCTGCCGTTGCCGCATGCGCATGGCGGCCTGCCCTCGTTCGACCCGGCTGCGCTGCTGCCGATGAGCCTGCGCCAGCGCCTGCGCGCGTTGCGCGGGTTCGCGCGCCAGGCGCAGGCCGATGGTCTGCCGTGGCAGGGGGTGATGGACCGCATTCGTCCGCACGGGCAGGCACTGTGGTGCAGCCTCGACGCGGCCGACCAGCGCCGCTTCCTGCGCCATGTGGTGCGCTACTGGGACGTGCACCGCCACCGCATCGCCGAAGAGGTCGACGCACAGCTGCAGGCGCTGATCGAAAGCGGCCAACTGCGTATTCACCGGTCCCGCCTGCAACGCATCGGCCGCGAAGGCGATGCCCTGCGGCTGTCGGGTCGCGACGCCTCCGGCAAGGATCAGCACTGGACGATCGGCGGCGTGATCAACGCCACCGGCGTGGAAACCCGCGCCAGCGCGCTGCGCAATCCCTTGCTGCAACAGCTGCAGAGCGATGGCCTGGCCCGCCCCGGCCCGCACGGGCTGGGCCTGGACAGCACAGTGCCGGGCGACCGCCTGCGTGCCGCCGGTGGCCAGCCGCAGGCGCGGCTGGGCGTACTCGGCAGCCTGCGCATCGGCAGCCTGTGGGAAAGCCTGGCGGTGCCTGAACTGCGTCAGCAGGCGCAGGCACTGGCCACCCAGGTGGTCGCAGGAGCCGCGACGGCGATGCCGTAAAATGGGGGCATGGATGTCTCCCACCTGCTTGATGGCCTGAACCCGGCCCAGCGCGAAGCCGTCTCCGCTCCCCCCGGCCACCACCTGGTGCTGGCCGGTGCCGGTTCCGGCAAGACCCGCGTACTCACCCACCGCATCGCCTGGCTGCATGAAGTCGATGGCGTGCCGACCCATGGCATTTTCGCGGTGACCTTCACCAACAAGGCGGCTGGCGAAATGCGCCACCGCATCGATGCCCAGCTGCCCCATGGCAGCCGTGGCATGTGGATCGGTACCTTCCACGGCCTGGCCAACCGCCTGCTGCGCCTGCACTGGCAGGACGCGAAGCTGCCCGAAGGCTTCCAGGTGATGGATTCGGATGACCAGCTGCGGCTGGTCAAGCGCGTGGTGCAGGCGCTGGAGCTGGACGACGGCAAGTACCCGCCCAAGCAGATCGCGTGGTGGATCAACGCGCAGAAGGACGAGGGCCGCCGCCCGCAGCACATCCAGCCCGAACCGCACGACGCGTGGCTGGAGACCATGCGCCAGGCCTACATCGAGTACCAGGCGCGCTGCGACCGCGCCGGCCTGGTCGACTTCGCCGAGCTGCTGCTGCGCGCGCACGAACTGCTGCGCGACAACCCGGCGCTGCTGTCGCACTACCGCGCCCGCTTCCGCGAGATCCTGGTGGACGAGTTCCAGGACACCAATGCCATCCAGTACGCCTTCGTGCGCGTGCTGGCCGGTGATTCCGGCCACGTGTTCGTGGTCGGCGACGACGACCAGGCCATCTACGGCTGGCGCGGTGCCAAGGTCGAGAACGTGCAGGGCTTCCTGCGCGATTTCCCGGGCGCGCAGACCATCCGCCTGGAGCAGAACTACCGCTCCACCGCCAACATCCTCGGCGCTGCCAACGCGGTGATCGCGCACAACCCCGACCGCATCGGCAAGCAGTTGTGGACCGACAGCGGTGACGGCGAGCCGATCGACCTGTACGCCGCGTACAACGAGATGGACGAGGCGCGCTACATCGTCGAGCGCGCCCGCCAGTGGGTGCGCGACGGTGGCAGCTACACCGAAGTGGCCGTGCTCTACCGCAGCAACGCGCAGTCGCGCGCGCTGGAAGAGGCGCTGCTGAGCGAGCAGGTGCCGTACCGCGTGTATGGCGGCATGCGCTTCTTCGAGCGTGCCGAAATCAAGGACGCGCTGGCCTACCTGCGCCTGCTGTCCAACCGCAACGATGACGCCGCGTTCGAGCGCGCGGTCAACACGCCCACCCGGGGCATCGGCGACCGCACGCTGGACGAAGTGCGCCGCGAGGCACGCGCGCAGGGTATCTCGCTGTGGGAAGCAACGATGCTGGTCACCCAGGGCAACGCGCTGGCCGCACGCGCGCGCAATGCGCTGGCCGGCTTCCTGGGGCTGGTCAACGAGCTGCAGGCGCAGACTGTGCACATGACCCTGGCCGAGCGCGTGGACCACGTGCTGGCCCGCTCGCAGCTGCGCGAGCACTGGAGCAAGGAAAGCCGCAATGCGCTGGACTCGGAGTCGCGCACCGACAACCTCGACGAACTGGTCTCGGTGGCCTCGCGCTTCGTGCGCCGGGCTGACGACATCGAGGAAGTGGGCGAGGACATGGACGAGCTGGTCGCGTTCCTGGCCTATGCCGCGCTGGAGGCCGGTGAGGGCCAGGCGCAGGCGGGCGAAGAGGGCGTGCAGCTGATGACCCTGCACTCGGCCAAGGGCCTGGAATTCCCGCTGGTGTTCCTGGCCGGCCTGGAAGAAGGCCTGTTCCCCAGCGCACGCTCGCTGGAGGAAAGCGGGCGGCTGGAAGAAGAGCGCCGCCTGGCCTATGTCGGCATCACCCGCGCGCGCCAGAAGCTGGTGCTGAGCTATGCCGAATCGCGCCGCATCCACGGCCAGGACAACTACAGCCTGCCGTCACGCTTCCTGCGCGAGATTCCGCGCGAACTGCTGCACGAAGTGCGCCCGAAGGTGCAGGTCTCGCGGCCGGCCTCCATGGGCGCCAGCCGGGTGATGGGCCATGCCTCGATCGAGGCGCCGCCGGTCAAGCTCGGCGCGCTGGTCACCCATCCCAAGTTCGGCGAAGGCATGGTGACCGACTACGAAGGCAGCGGCGCGCACGCCCGCGTGCAGGTCGAGTTTGCTGATGCCGGCAGCAAGTGGCTGGTGATGGCCTACGCCAACCTGACGGTGATCTGATCGCCGTCGAGGGGTCGGATCCCTCCCGCAGGGAGGGCTCTGACCCCATCGCGGAATGCACGTGGTTGGGGCCGGAGCCTTTTCCGTTGGAAAAGGGCTCTGCCCCCATTAGGCTGCGCTCATGACCCGCAATGTGCTCTTCCTCTGCAGCCAGAACCGCCTGCGCAGCCCGACGGCCGAGCAGGTATTCGCCGATTGGCCGGGCATCGAGACCGCCTCGGCCGGGCTGCTGGCCGACGCCGAGGAAGTGCTCAGCCCCGAGCTGCTGCAGTGGGCCGATATCGTGTTCGTGATGGAGCGCGCCCACCGCAACCGGCTGTCCAGCCGCTACAAGGCCTGGTTGAACGGCAAGCGGGTGATCTGCCTGGATATTCCGGATGACTACGAGTACATGGACCCGGTGCTGGTGGAACTGCTGAAGCGCAAGGTCACGCCGTTCCTGCGTTGACAGGCTGTTATAGAGCCGAGCCGATGCTCGGCGGCGTCTGGCGCGAAAAGCAGCCCAGCATCGGCCCCCC
>NZ_JBMRGI010000024.1:0-80925 GCF_049384345.1 Stenotrophomonas sp. CASM110 | reverse complement strand
GCCCGCCCGGGGGCGGCCACTACCGGATGCGTTGCGATGCCCGGTGATGCCGGCCGCGGGCACGGCATCACCGGATGGTCTTATTTCGCGTCGAACTTCACGATCGTGCTGATCGCGGTGTCGTCCGGAATGGTCTTGGTATCGGCCCAGTCACCGCCGCCGACGCCGAAGTCCAGGCGCTTGACCGTGGCCTTGCCGGTCAGCACCGGCTGGGTGCCCGGCTTCCAGGTGAAGGTCAGGGTGACCGGCTTGCTGACGCCGCGCAGTTCCAGGGTGCCATCGGCGGCGAACTGGTCGTTGCCCACGGCGCGGAAGCCCTTGGCGGTGTAACGCGCGGTGGCGAACTTGCCGACATTGAAGAAGTCGGCGCCCTGCAGGGTCGAGTCACGGTCGCTGTTGCCGCTCCTGGCGCCTGCCAGCGGAATCACCACATCCAGCGAACCGGCGGCCGGGTTGGCCGGGTCGAAGCTGAGCTTGGTGGCGAAGCCCGGGAAGCTGCCGGTGAACACTTCGCCGTCGTACTTGCTGGCGAACACCAGGATCGAGCCGGCACCGGGGGCCTGCGCATACTCCGCAGCGAGCGCCGGGGCGGTGGCCAGCATGCCGGCCAGGGCGGCAGCCACGGCGGCCGGAGTGGTCAGTTTCAGGTTCATCGGTCAGTCCTTCTGAGGGGAGGCGAGCCAGCCGCGCGGCAACATGCGGGACAGCGTTGCATCGCGCTGGAACAGGTGGTGGTAGAAGGCAGCGCCGGCATGGGCCAGCACTACCGCGATCAACAGCCAGAAGCCGTATTCGTGGAGGGCATGGGACACCGCGACGACCTGCGGGTCGGGGCCGCTCAGCTTGGGCACGTCGACCAGGCCGAACCAACGGAACGGGCGCAGGCCACTGGCCGAATCGTACAGCCAGCCCGACAGCGGAATGGCAAACATCAGCACGTACAGCAGCACGTGGGTGGCACCGGCGATGCGTTCCTGCCAGCTGGGCACGCCCGGCACCTGCTTCGGCGCACCGGCATACAGGCGCCAGCCGAGACGGAACAGCACCAGCGCCAGCACGGTGATGCCGATCGACTTGTGCGCGGTGTAGACCCAGAAGTACTTGGGCGTCTTGGGCAGTTCGCCCATGGTCAGGCCGACCACGCCCAGGGCGAGGATCAGCAGTGCGATCAACCAGTGCAGGAGCTGGCTGACACTTCCCCACGCGGCGGGGGTGTTCTTGGCGGTCATGAAGGGTCCTTGGGGGCCGTCGTGTGGTCGGAGTGTGGAACGGGAGCGGGAGTTCCCGGGGCGTCGCTGCGGTCGAGGGTGGCTTCGGCCTCGATCCGCACCTGTACCGCATCACCGATGACCCCCGGCCAGGCGGTGATGCCGAACGCGCGCCGGCTCAGCGTCGTGCTGGCGGAAAACCCGGCGGTGCGTCGGAATGGAGGGAGCGGGTAGCGCTTGAGCGCGTTGAGGGTCACGTCCAGGGTGACTTCCTGGCTGACCCCGCGCAGGGTCAGCGTGCCGATCACATGCGCACGCTTGGCGTCGATCGGTTCGACCCGGCTGGAGACGAAGCGTGCGCTGGGGAATCGCTCGCCATCGAGCAGGCTGCGGGCCAGCGTGGCCTGGTTCCACTTGGCGTCGCCAAGGTCCAGACGCGACACCGGAATGTCCACTTCCAGGGTGGCGTCGCGCCAGTTGTCGGGATCGAACAGCACGCGGCCCTCGCTGCCGGACACGGTGCCCATGGCCTGCGAGTAGCCCGCGTGATCGATGGAGAACAGCACCCGCGTGTGCACCGGATCGAGGCGATAGGTGTCGGTGGCCGCCCAGGCAGGGGCGGTGGCGAGCAGCATCGGCAGCAGGGCCAGGCAGGGACGCATCGATGGCGGGCTCCGGAAGGTGACGCTGTGATCATACGCACAGCCCCCTGCCAACGTTGCGTGCATGGCTGCAACAGTTCGTGGTGGTGCCGCCGCTGGAAACAGCCTGTTGCAGCCATGAACCCGGCCCTGTGTGACAATCGGCCCAGGACAGGGGGTTCAGGATGACGAGCGGCTGGCGCCGGTGGTGCCGTGGCATCGCAGGTATGGGACTGCTGCTGATGGCGATGGCCACGGCGGCTGCGACCCTGGACATGGCAGAAACACCGCGCCTGCGCCGCTTCGGTGCCGCCGAAGGCTTGCCGTCACGCATGGTGGTGGCGCTGGCCGAGGATCGCCAGGGCCACATCTGGGCCGCCACCGATGGTGGACTCGCCCGTTATGACGGCAACAGCCTGCGGGTCTGGGAGCACGATCCGGAACAGCCGGGCTCGCTGCCCGGCAACGAGATCGAGACCCTGCTGATCGATCCGCTGGACCGGGTCTGGGTGGGCATCAACGGCAAGGGCGTGGCCCGCCTGGATGCCGACCGCGAGCGCTTCCGGACCTTCGACACGGTCAATTCCACCTGCCAGGGGCAGTTCTGGGCGCTGGCCTATGTCGACAACGCCTTGTGGATCGGGACCAACAACCATGGCGTCTGCCGGCTTGGCGAGGACGGCAGCGTGCGCCTCTACACCCATGACCCGGCGCAGCCGGGGGGCCTGCCCAGCAACAGCATCTTCACCAGCCTGGTCGATGCGCAGGGCCGCCTGTGGCTGGGCACCGAAGCGGGCGTGGCGCGTTGGAACGGCAGCGGATTCGAGCCGGTGGCCGCGCGGGAACTGGGCACGCTGAGCGTGCTCCGGTTGAGCCGGGATGCGGAGGGTTCGATCTGGGTCGGCAGCCAGAACGATGGCCTGTACCGCATCGATGGGCAGGACCGGGTCAGTCGTCCGCGATGGGCCGACAGCGCCCAGCTGCGCTCGGCCCTGGTCCTGGCCGATCGCCAGGGGGGCTACTGGGCTGGCACCTCCGATGGCCTGTTGCGGGGGGATGCGGCGGCGCTGCGCCGGCTGGAGGGCGACCGCGGCAGCGGCTTCCTGACCGCGCACAGCGGTGTGCTCGATCTGCTGCAGGACCACGAGGGCGGATTGTGGGTGGCGCTGCTGACCCAGGGCCTGGCCTATCTGCCACCGGACTGGCGGCGCTTCTCGATCTGGAACCAGCTCGACGGCAAGCCGCTGGACAGCCAGTACCTGTTGAGCGCGGCCAGCGATGGGAAGAACTACTACGTCGGCTCGGCGCGAGGGGTGTACCAGCTCGATGCGCAGGGCACCCTGCGCCTGCTGGCCAGCGACCGGCAGCTCGGCAGCGGCGTGGTGTGGTCGGTGCTGCCGCGCCCGGATGGGCGCCTGTGGCTGGGACGCGGCGGCCGCATCACCGTCTACGATCCGGCTACCGGCGCGCTGCGCGATCTGCGGATCGATGGCAGTGCCGACCTGCGCCAGCGCATCGACCTGATGCGGCAGGCGCCTGATGGCACGGTGTGGGTGTCGGTGATGGGCCTGGACCTGCAGCAGCGCGATGCAGAGGGCCGGCTGCTGCACCGCTATCCGCTGGAGCATTTCCGCGGGACCGCCGATGCGCCGATCGAGCAGATCCGCTTCGACGCCCATGGCCGGCCCTGGGTGATGGGTGACATGGGCATCTGGCGCGAGCAGGCTGGACGCTTCGAGGCAGTACCGGGCGTTTCGCGCGGGCCCATCTACGACCTGGTGTGGATCGATCCGCAACAGTTGTGGCTGGCGCGCCAAGGCGCGTTCGAGCGCTACCAGTGGGATGGCCTGAGCCTGCGCCTGATCCAGCGCATCGACGGCAGTGCAGGCGTGCCGCCGGTCACCATGGGCGGGCTGGCGCTGGCCGGCAACGGCCAGCTGTGGGCGACGACGCCGCGCGGCCTGCTGCGTTGGGACCCGAAAACGCGGCGCCTGCAGCAGTTCAACGAGCGCGATGGACTGTCCGATGCGGAGTTCACCGGCCGGCCACCGGCAGTGAATGCAGATGGTCGCGTGCTGGCCGTCACCCAGACCGGGTTGGTTGCCTTCGATGTGAATGCCGACGACACGGTGCTGCCTTCTTCATCGCTGGTGATCGCCGAAGTGCGCGTACGCCGCGACGACGCGCGCGGCTGGCAACCGTTGCCGCTCACCGGCACCCTGTTGCTGGGACCGGATGACCGCGATCTGCAGATCGATGCGCGGCTGCTGTCCTATGCCAGCCCGCAGGGCAACCGTTACCGCTTCCGCGTGCAGGGCTATGACCAGGACTGGGTGGAGCAGGGGGGCGATGGCCAGCGCACCCTGTCGCGGCTGCCGACCGGCAGCTACGTCATCGAGGTGCAGGCAGCGACCGCCCGGGGCGCGTGGACACCTTCGCAGCAGTTGCAGGTGAAGGTGCTGCCGCCGTGGTGGCGCAGCGGCATGGCGATCTTCGGCTACATCCTGCTGGGGTCGCTGCTGCTGGTGGTCCTGGTCTGGTCGGTCCGCGCGCGGCTGCGCCGTCGCCAGCAATGGCAGCTGACGGTGCACAAGCAGCAGCTGGCCGAGCAGGCCTCGCAGGCCAAGAGCCGTTTCCTGGCCACGCTGGGCCACGAAGTACGCACGCCGATGACCGGCGTGCTGGGCATGAGCGAACTGCTGCTGGCGACTCCGCTGGATCCGGTGCAGCGTGGCTACGCGGGGTCGATCCAGCAGGCCGGCAGCCATCTGCTGCGGCTGGTCAACGATGCGCTGGACCTGGCCCGCATCGAAGCCGGGCGGCTTGAGCTGGATCTGCGTCCGTTCGACCTGGAGGAACTGCTTGACCAGGTGCAGGGCCTGATGCAGCCGATGGCGCAGCAGCGCCAGCTGGAATTCCGGCGCGGTGAAAACCCGGCAGGGCCGGTCAGTGTCAGCGGCGACGAGATGCGCGTGCGCCAGATCCTGCTGAACCTGCTCGGCAACGCCATCAAGTTCACCGAGCGCGGCCACGTCGGCCTGGCCGTACGCCTGGAAGAGAAGGGCGGCCTGTGTTTCGAAGTGCATGACAGTGGCCCGGGCATCAATGCCGAGCAGCAGCAGCGCCTGTTCCATCGTTTTGAACAGGCCGACGGTCCGCGCACCGCGTCGCGCTACGGCGGCAGTGGCCTGGGACTGGCGATCTGCCAGGAACTGGCGGTGGCGATGGGGGGGCGTATCGAAGTGGACAGCCAGCCTGGCAAGGGTGCGCGGTTCCGCGTGCGCCTGCCCCTGCCCTGGACGCGCCAGGCCGCCGGCACCGCGGGCGAGGTGGCGGCCCTGCCGGAACTGCCGCCGCTGCGCATCCTGCTGGTCGAGGACGACGCCACGGTGGCCGAGGTCATCGCCGGCCTGCTGCGGGTGCGCGGGCATGAGGTGGTCCACGTGCTGCATGGCCTGGGTGCGCTGTCGGAGATCGCCACCGATGGTTTCGACGTCGGCCTGCTCGATCTCGATCTGCCCGCGCTGGACGGTACGGCCATCGCCCGCCAGCTGCGCACCATGGGCTATGAACTGCCGCTGGTGGCAGTGACCGCCCGTTCCGATGCCTACGCCGAAACCCAGGTGCTGGCCGCCGGCTTCGATGGCTTCCTGCGCAAGCCGGTGACCGGCGACCTGCTGGTGGCGGCCATCGCCCAGGCGCGTGCGAAACGGCAGGCAACTGCGTGACCGTGCCGGCGCCGGGCGTGAACGGCGCGACTTTCGGTTTACCATGCCGACGCCCGCAGCGCGGGAATCATCAGGACCAGCGTGAGGAGGCAATCGGTGGTGTATCTGCGGGCGGCGATGCTGCTGCTGGTCCTCCTGTGCGGCGCGTTGCCCGCTGCGGCACAGCCGGTGCCTCCGAGCCCGCGGCAGGTGACGGTGTTCGATGGCCTGCCGTCCAATACCGTCAACCGCATGGCCGAGGACCGGTACGGCTACCTGTGGATCGCGACCAACGATGGCCTGGCCCGCTATGACGGCCGCACTTACCGCGTGTGGCGTTCCGAGGATGGACTGCGTGACAACCGCATCTGGACGGTGCTGGTCGATGCCCGCAACCAGTTGTGGATAGGCACCGAGAACGCTGGCCTGGTGCGCATGTCGGCCGACCGCCGGCAGCTGCACTTCTACGACCGCAGCAGCCAGCCGTTGATGGGCACCAACACGGTCTGGAGCCTGGCCAGCACGCCTGATGGCTCGATCTGGTTCGGTACCCACGAAGGCGGCCTGTACCGCCTGGACAGCCAGGACCGCCTGCAGCGCTACCTGCCCGAGCCGAACAATCCGCGCAGCCTGCCTTCGTCGTCGGTGCCCTACCTGGCCACGCTGGCCGATGGCAGCCTGTGGATCGGCACCAAGCATGGCGTGGCACGCTGGACCGGGACCGACTTCGAGCGTGTCGGTACGGACATCATTCCCAGCCTGCTGATCAACGGGTTGACCGCCGAGCCCGATGGCAGCCTGTGGATCAGCACGATGGCCGGGGCCACCGTGCGCCGCCCGGATGGCCGCTTCGAGGCACCACCGTGGAAGCTGCCGCCAGGCGAGCAGGTGCTGGGCATGATGCTGCGCGACGAGCAGGGCGGGCATTGGCTGGATACGCGCACCGGGCTGGGACGTGCGGTCGACGGCCAGTACCAGACCGTGCCGCTGTACAGCGCGATCGCACGCGGTCCGGTGCGGCCGAACTGGACCGGTGCCTATGAGGACCGCGAAGGTGGCATCTGGCTGGCCAGCACCAATGCCGGGTTGTGGCACCTGCTGCCACGCTGGTGGCAGTTCTCGGTGCTGTCGCGGCTGGAGGACGACCCCAGCTCGCTGCGCAATGCGCTCGTGCTGGGCACCAGCCCGTCCAGCAATGGCGGTGTCTGGACCGTGGGCAGCCATGGCGCGCTGGACCGCTTCGATCCGAAGACCGGCAGGATCGAGCAGCACCGCACCTGGGTCAACGGCATGCACTGGCTGACCTCGGTGCGCGAGGACCGGCGTGGCCAGGTCTGGATCGGATCGACCGATGCACTGGTGCGCTACGACCCGCAACGGCGCGAACTGCGTCGTTGGGGCCGTGATGCCGGTACCGATGCGGCGATGGAAGGGGTCATCGAAGCGATGATGACCTGCGACGGCGACAGCCTCTGGTTGATGCTTCCCGCGGGCCTGCAGCAACGTGATCTCGACGGACGCCTGCGGCGCCAGCTGGACAATGGCCAGCGCGGCCTGCAGCAGGGCCAGCTCAACCTCGATGTGGAATGCGGTCCGCAGGACCATATCTGGCTGGCCAGCAGCCGTGGCCTGCTGCAGTGGCTGCCGGAAAGCGAACGCTTCCAGCCGGTGCCGGGTGCGCCGGCAACGGCCATCCATGCGTTGCATGTGGGCCGTGACGGCCAGGTCTGGTTGTCCGAGGACGGGCGCCTGTCGCGATACCGCTGGAGCCAGGGGCGGCTGGAACGGCAGGCGGTGGTCGGTGCCGAACAGGGCTATCCGGCGATCTCCGCCTCTGGCCTGGTGGTGGATGCGCAGGGCGTGGCCTGGGCGACCAGCGCACGCGGCCTGGTACGTGTCAGTGCCGATGGGCAGAGCGTGCGCCTGTACGGCGTGCACGACGGCCTGCCAAGCCAGGAATTCCGCGAGCACACCCTGATCGCAGCGGCCGATGGCCACCTGGTGGCCGGAACGGCAGCGGGCGCGGTGGTGTTCGACCCGGAGCAGGTACGGCCTTCGGTACGTCGCGCGCCACTGGTGATCGAGCGGGTGGAAGTGCGCCGCAACGAACAGGTGCTGGACATGACCCACGATGCGCCGTTGCAGATCGCCGATGGCGATCGCGACCTGCGCATCGTCGCGCGATTGCTGTCCTTCGCCGACTCGGCGTCCAATACCTACCGTTACCGCCTGGCCGGCTACGACCCGGATTGGGTTGAAGTCGGTCCGGCGGGCGAGCGCCTGTTCTCGCGCCTGGCGCCGGGCAGCTACCGGCTGGAAGTGCAGGCACGCTCGGCCGACCATGTGTGGTCGCGGGTGCAGAGCCTGGAGTTCCGCGTGCAGCCGCCGTGGTGGCGCAGCCTGTCCGGCCTGCTGGTACTGGCGTCGGTCGGGTTGCTGCTGACCAGCTGGTTCGCCTGGTTGTACCGACGCCGCCTGCAGCGGCGCCACGCCTACCAGCTGGCGCTGCACAAGCAGGAACTGGCCGAGCAGGCCTCGGCGGCCAAGACCCGCTTCCTGGCCAACCTTGGCCATGAGATCCGTACGCCGATGACCGGCGTGCTGGGCATGAGCGAGCTGCTGCTGGCTTCGCCACTGGACCCGCAGCAGCGCGGCTACACGCAGTCGATCCGGCATGCGGGCGAGCACCTGCTGCATCTGGTCAACGATGCGCTGGACCTGGCGCGGATCGAGTCCGGGCGCCTGGAGCTGCAGTCGCAGTCGTTTGCGTTGAATGGCCTGCTGCAGGATCTGGCGGCGCTGATGGGCCCGCTGGCTGCACAGAAGGGCCTGCGCTTCGTCCTGGACAACCAGCTGCCGCCGGGCCTGCAGGCGACCGGTGATGCCATGCGCGTGCGGCAGATCCTGCTGAACCTGCTGTCGAACGCAGTGAAATTCACCAGCCGCGGCACCATCACCCTGCATGCACGTTGCGATGGCGAGCTGCGCGCGCTGCATTTCGAGGTACGTGATACCGGCCCGGGCATCAGCCAGGAACAGCAGCAGCGCCTGTTCCGACGCTTCGAGCAGGCCGATGGTGCACGTACGGCAGCGCAGTACGGTGGCAGCGGCCTGGGCCTGGCGATCTGCCGCGAGCTGGCACAAGCGATGCAGGGGCGGATCCAGGTGGAGAGCCAGCTGGGCCGGGGCACCTGCTTCGGCGTCACCCTGCCGTTGCCACTGGTGGTGGACGGTGACGCCGAGGTGTCCGCCGAGGGGCATCGCGACGATGCGGCGAACATGCCACCGCTGCGGGTGCTGCTGGTCGAGGACGATGCCACCGTGGCCGATGTGGTGCGGGGGTTGTTGAGCGCACGCGGCCACGAGGTGGTGCATGCCGGCCATGCGCTGGCGGCGCTGCGCGAGATCAGTGCCGGCGATTTCGACGTCGGCCTGCTGGATCTGGACCTGCCCGGCCTGAGCGGCTTCGAACTGGCCCAGCACCTGCGTAACCAGGGCTACATGCTGCCGCTGCTGGCGGTGACCGCGCGGACTGATCCGGACCTTCAGCAGCAGGTGGAAGCGGCCGGCATCGGCGGCTTCCTGCGCAAGCCGGTGACCGGTGAACTGCTGGTGGAAGCGATCGCCAGGGCGATGGGCAGGTAGGGTTTATTGCAGGGCTTGCAGTCCTGCACCTGCAGAATCAATGTCAACGTCAAAAGCCCGCCTTCGACAGTTTTCCGCGATCTGTCGGAGCTCGGGGTCGGATCCCGTTGCTGCGCAACGGGCTCTGACCCCAATCTGGAATTCGATATCTGACAGATGTGTCGACCAAGGTCGACACCTACCAACAACCGCGCGTTCCAACAGTCGCCGTTACCCACAGCCGCGTGAACCTGTCAGAGGTGGGGCGGTGTGGGCTTGCAGGACCGTTGGCGCCATGGATGGCGCCATCGAGCCCCCATGGGTGAGGGCGCTTTGCTTGCGAAGCACTGCTTCGCAAGCGCCCGAACGCGCAGCCGCCGGCGGCTGGGCCGGACCGCGGAGCGGGATTTACGGCGTGTCCTGCAAGCCCGCACCGCCCCGCCAACTCACGGAATGCTCGCTGTTGCTGTTGCCGGCCAGCGGCCGGCACTACCGCAGGTGCAGGGCCGCAGGCCCTGCCGAACCCCCTTCACTCCGCGACGTGCTCGACCTGCCGCGGTTCGGGCTTGGTGTCGGGCAGCTGCCAGAAGATCATCGTCGAGGTCAGCGTGATCGCGCCCACGCACAGGAACGTGGCATGCAGCGCGGCGGTGGCGCTGTTGCTGTCCAGGTGGTTGCCGAACGCGGCCAGCAGGCTGCCGGCCGCAGCAGCACCAAAGCCGGCGGCCAGCATCATCACCATCGACAGCAGGCTGTTGCCGGAACTGGCGAACTCACGGTCCAGATCGCGCAGGGTCACGGTGTTCATCACGGTGAACTGCAGCGAATTGACCGCGCCGAAGAACGCCAGCTGCAGCAGGCGCCAGGCCAGGTGCTGGCCGGGTGTCATCAGGATGAAGCTGGCCATCGCCAGGCCGACCAGCACGGTGTTGACCATCAGCACGCGGCGGTAACCGAAGCGCTCGACCAGCCTCACCGCCAGCTGCTTGGAGACCATGCCGGCGGCCGCTACCGGCACCATCATCAGGCCGGCATGCATCGGGCCCAGGCCGAGGCCGACCTGCAGCAGCAGCGGGATCAGCATCGGCATCGCGCTGCTGCCGATGCGCGAGAACAGGTTGCCGAGAATGCCGATGCGGTAGCTGGGCACGCGGAACAGGGCCAGCGAGAACAACGGTGCGGTCGAGTTGGCGGCGTGCAGCCAGTAGCCCACCAGCGCGGCCAGGCCAGCCACGGTCATCAGCATCACCAGTGCGTGTGGCGTACCCAGGCCGGAGATGCCGTCCAGTGCCAGCGACAGCACCACCATCGCGAAGGCCAGCATGACGTAGCCGCGCAGGTCGAAGCGGGTGCGGTGGCTGGCGTAATGGTCGGGCATGATCTTCATCGCGGCGATGAAACCGATCACGCCGATCGGCAGGTTGATCAGGAACACCCAGTGCCATGAGGCGATCTCGACCAGCCAGCCGCCCAGCGTGGGGCCGATCAGCGGGCCGACCAGCGCGGGGATGGCGATGAAGCTCATCGCGCGCAGGAAATCCTCGCGGGGCACCGAGCGCATCACCGCCAGCCGGCCGACCGGCAGCAGCATCGCACCGCCGATGCCCTGCAGCACGCGCGCACCGACCAGCTGGTGCAGGTGCTGGGCCAGCGCGCAGGCCAGCGAGCCGAGGGTGAACAGGATGATCGCCACCAGGAAGGTGCGCCGGGTGCCGTAGCGGTCGGCGATCCAGCCCGAGGCGGGAATGAAGGTGGCTACCGCCAGCGCATAGCTGAACACCACCGACTGCATCTGCAGCGGGCTCTCGCCCAGGCTGGCCGCCATCGCCGGCAACGCCGTGTTGACGATGGTCGAGTCCAGCATCTGCATGAAGATCGCCAGGGAGACCAGCCACAGCAGGGGACGCTGGCGGTTGTAGGTCGATGGCGATGTGGACATGGGGTGCGGCCGGTGCAGCGTGGGGGCCGCCATGATCGCGCACTGCGGGTCACGGCGCGATCAAGGTCGCGCCGTACCTGCATGCGGAATGCTCAGCGTTGGCTGTGCGCGTGCACTGCGTCGACCAGCACCTGTACATGCGCCGGGTCCATGTCCGGCGACATGCCATGGCCGAGGTTGAACACATGGCCCTCGCGCGAGCCGCCGTTGCCGGCGGCATAGGTGTCGAGCACGCGCGCGGCGGCCGCGGCGATCGCATCCGGCGAGGCGTACAGCGTGGTCGGGTCGAGGTTGCCCTGCAGGGCAACGCGGCCACCGGTGCGGCGCATCGCCTCGTCCAGGTCCAGCGTCCAGTCCAGGCCCAGTGCATCGGCGCCGGTCTGCGACAGCGCTTCCAGGTGCAGGCCGGTGCCCTTGCCGAACAGGATCAGCGGCGTGCGCTCGCTGCCTTCGCCGCGCTCCAGCCCCTCGGCAATGCGCTGCAGGTAGCGCAGCGAGAACTCGCGGTACATCGCCGGCGACAGCACGCCACCCCAGGTGTCGAACACCTGCAGCGCCTGCGCACCGGCGGCGCGCTGCGCGCCGAGGTAGGCGATCACCGCGTCGGTGGTGACCTCCAGCAGGCGGTGCAGCGCCTGCGGGTGGTTCAGTGCCATGGCCTTGATGCGCGCAAAGTCCTTGCTGCCACCGCCTTCCACCATGTAGCAGGCCAGTGTCCACGGGCTGCCGGAGAAGCCGATCAGCGGCACCTGGCCGTCCAGCTCGCGGCGGATCAGCCGTACCGCATCCATCACGTAGCCCAGGTCCTGTTCCATGTCCGGCACCGCCAGCCGGGCGATGGCGGCTTCGTCACGCACCGGGTGCCGGAACTTCGGGCCTTCGCCTTCGACGAAGTACAGCTCCAGGCCCATCGCATCGGGAATGGTGAGGATGTCCGAGAACAGGATGGCCGCATCCAGCGGGAAGCGGCGCAGCGGCTGCAGGGTGACTTCGCAGGCAATCTCCGGGGTCTTGGCCATGGCCAGGAAGCTGCCGGCCTTGGCCCGGGTCGCGCGGTATTCCGGCAGGTAGCGGCCGGCCTGGCGCATCAGCCAGACGGGGGTGCAGTCCACCGGTTCGCGGCGCAGGGCGCGCAGCAGGCGATCGTTGCGGAGAGGGCTGGTCACGATGGGCATTCCTTGGACGGGAGGAGCAGCGGCGTCAGTCGCCGTGCGAAAGGATCTGGAAGCCGCGATGCAGTTCGGCATCACGGGCCTTCTCGAAGGCGTGGCGGGCGTCGTCGGCCTGCAGGAACAGCTCGCGCCGCAGCTGCGAGCGGCTGCCGACACGGCCGCTCTCGCGCAGCAGCTCCCAGCCGCCGAACAGGTCCGGCAGCAGGCTCAGGCGCAGGAAGCGCGGTGCCTGCGCACCGGCGTCGGGATGTTGCAGGTAAACGTGCATGGCGCCGATTGTAGCGGGGCCAGGGTGACCCCGGCCGCAACGCGGCCGGCACTACCGGACCGACAGCACCTTCAGCACCGCCGCCTCATCCACGTCCGGCACCACTTCGGCGCGGCCCATCCCGCGCCACAACACCAGGCGCAGGCGGCCGGCCACGTTCTTCTTGTCCAGGCGCATGCGGCCGAGCAGGGCCTGCGGCTCCAGCCCGGCCGGGATCGCCACCGGCAGGCCGAGGCGTTCCAGCAGGGCCTGCAGGCGCGCGCGGTCGGCATCGTCGGCCAGGCCCAGGTCGGTGGACAGCTTCGCCGCCAGCACCATGCCCACCGCCACCGCCTCGCCGTGGTTCAGCGCATCGCGGCCCGGGGCCGAATAGCCCTGTTCGGTCTCGATGGCGTGGCCGAAGGTGTGGCCGAGGTTGAGCAGGGCACGCTCGCCCTTTTCGAACGGGTCGCGCTCGACGATGGCGGCCTTGTGCCGGCAGCTGCGCGCGATGGCCTCGGCCAGCACCGCATCCTCGCCGGCCAGCAGCGCATCGGCATGCTGCTGCAGCCACTCGAAGAACACGGCATCACCCAGCGCGCCGTACTTCACCACTTCGGCCAGGCCGGCACGCAGCTCGCGTGGCGGCAGGGTGGCCAGCACGCGGGTATCGGCGATGACCGCACGCGGCGGATGGAAGGCACCGACCAGGTTCTTGCCGGCCGGAATGTCGACTGCGGTCTTGCCGCCCACCGACGAATCGACCATTGCCAGCAGGGTGGTCGGCAGCTGCACGCAGTCCACGCCGCGCATCCAGCAGGCGGCAGCGAAACCGGCGAGATCACCGACCACGCCGCCGCCGAGGGCGAAGACGCAGGCGTCGCGGGTGGCGCCGAGCGCGGCCAGCGCTTCGATCGCGCGGCCGAACTCGGCCAGCGTCTTGGAGGCTTCGCCCGCGGCCAGCACGTGCTCGCCGATGACCAGGTCGGGGCGAGCGGCCAGCAGCGTCTGCTTCACCGGCGCCAGATAGCGCGGGGCGACTTCACTGTCGCTGAGCAGCAGCACATGACGGCCGCGCACGTGCGAGGCCAGCGCGGTGCCATCGGCCTGGGCACCGGCGCCGATGGTGATGGAGTAGGGGCGGTCGCCGCCAACGGCGACCTGCAGCAGGGCGGGGGAGGTCATGCGGTCAGGTCCTGGCGCTGCCATTGCGTGGCCAGCTTGACCACCAGTTGGGCGGTCGCATCGGCAGCGGTATACGGGTCGGTGTCGAGGGTGAGGTCGGCCAGTTCGCGGTACAGCGGGTCGCGGTGTGCGGCCAGATCGTGCAGCACCTGCTCGCGGTCCGGGCGCTGCAGCAGCGGCCGGCCCTTGTCGCGGGCCAGGCGCTCGAGCTGTTCGGCCACGCTGACCCGAAGATAGACCACGAAGCCGCGCCGGGCGATCAGTGCACGATTGTCCGGATCCAGCACGGCGCCGCCACCGGTGGAGACCAGCTGGCCACGGCCTTCCAGTACCCGCGCAAGCGCCTGGCGTTCATGGCTGCGGAAGCCGGCTTCGCCGGAGTGCTCGAAGATGGTCGGAATGCTGGCGCCGGCGGCATCGACGATGGCCTGGTCGACATCGACGAAGTCCAGCGTGAAACGCTCGGCCAGGCGGCGGCCGATGCAGGTTTTGCCGGCGCCCATCGGGCCGATCAGGATCAGGTTCGGAGCAGGATTCATGCCTTCTGATGCTAACACCTCCGTGCCCTGGCCTTTACGTTCTTCACGTCAGGGTGGGCGTTCCTGCGGGGTCTCCCGCGCCAGACGGAGTACAGGCCATGACGGTCGCCAAGGTCATCGAAATCACTGCGTCCTCGCCGAAAAGCGTGGAAGACGCCGTGCGCAGCGGGCTGAAGAAAGTCTCCGAGACGGTCAAGGGCATCCAGGGCGCCTGGGTGAACGAGACCAAGGTGGTCACCAATGGCAGCGGCGAGATCACCGAATGGCGGGTCAACCTGCGGGTGACTTTCCTGGTGGAATAGGGGCGCGTTCAGCGCACGTCCTGCACCTGTCGCTGGCCGTCCAGCACCACCACGTGGTCGGCCAGGGCGGGCAGGGCGCTCAATGCCTGCCGGCTGACCCGCTCGTAGTACTGCACGAAGCGCTCCAGCTGTGGCCGGCTCATGCCGTGCCGGCCCGGCTGCGCGGCCTGCAGGTTCTGCTCCTGCTGCCAGCGCCAGCGTGGTACCACCGAGAAATCCGGCGGCTGCAGGAACCACAGGCGGTCGCAGCGCTGCCACAACGCCGGGTAGTCACGGGCCAGCGCCTGGTTGCACCAGCGCCGCCAGCGGCCATCGGCGTCGGCTTCGCGTTCCAGTGCGTTCAACGGGCTGTCCAGCGCGTCGTCATCCTGCGCGGGCGTGCCCAGGAACCAGCCTTCGAATACCAGCAGGTCCAGCGGTTGCTGCAGCTGCGGCCAGTGTGCTTCGGGCAGGCGCTCGTCGGCCAGCTTGTCGAAGCGCGGCATTGCGAAGGGCTGGCGTGCGGCCACGGCGTTCAATACCGCATGGGCCAGCGGCAGGTCGTGGGTGCCGGGCGGGCCGCGGGTGATCAGCAGTGGGTGCACCTGGCGGGCCAGCCGTTGGCGCTGTGCGCGGGTCAGGTAGACATCATCGATCGACAGCGTGGCTGCGTTCAGGCCGCGTGCCTGGGCACGGGCCACCACCTGCGCCGCCAGCGTCGATTTGCCGCTCCCCTGCAGGCCGCTGATCGCCAATACTGGAACCGCTGCGCCGCTGCCCAGCGCATCATCCAGCGCCTGTTCGGCCAATGTTTCGGGGAATCCTTTCACCTGGGGCATATACGCAGCAGCGGCCATGCAGCCACAATAGCCCAATCCGTGTGAGAAGAACGCAATCATGAGCGACCTGTACGCCGAAGCCCTGTCCACGTTTGCCGGCCTGTTCGACGAGGCCAAACAGAGCCGCGAGGTCGAGCCGAACGCGATGACCGTGGCCACCGCCGATACGCAGGGTCGCCCCTCGGCGCGCACCGTGCTGCTGAAGGCGTTCGATGAGCGCGGCTTTGTGTTCTACACCCATCTGGACAGCCACAAGGGCCGGGAGCTGCAGGCCAATCCGCAGGCTGCACTGCTGTTCCTGTGGCGCAGCCTGCGCGAGGCCGGCATCCAGGTGCGCATCGAAGGCCGTGTCGAGCAGGTCGCCGATGCCGAAGCCGACGCCTATTTCGCCAGCCGCCCGCGGATGAGCCAGATCGGCGCGTGGGCCTCGCAGCAGTCGAAGACGCTGGCAACGCGCGAGGAATTCGATGCGCGCGTGGCCGAGGTCGAAGCCCGCTTCGAGGGCAAGGACGTGCCGCGCCCGGAGGGCTGGAGCGGCCTGCGCGTGGTGCCTGACCGCATCGAGTTCTGGTTTGGCGCGCAGTTCCGCCTGCACGAGCGCTGGTGCTATGAAGCCGGCGCCGAAGGGCGCTGGAGCAAGCGCCTGCTGTACCCGTAAGGCGGGGTGGTGCCGGGGCTGCTGTAGAGCCGAGCCCATGCTCGGCTGATGTTCTCGCAGGAGCAGCCGAGCATGGGCTCGGCTCTACAGAAACCTGCGTTTGTCGCGAACGGACTGGTCCGCTTCATGCACGAGCAGGTCGGCGACGGGCACACTCGCTGCGATGCCCTCGATCTGCGGAGTTGCCATGCCCTCCTGGCGTTGCCTGTTTGCCGTGCCGCCACCACGCCGCGGCGTGGAAGCGTTGTTGTTGCTGCTCGCCCGCATCGTCGCCGGTGTGATGTTCTGTGTTTCCGGCTGGAACAAGGTGTTCACCGATGCCGGGCGCGAGCGCATGGCGCATACGCTGGTCGATGCCGGTATCCCATTCCCGGTGTTCAGTGCGCCGGTACTCGGTGCGATCGAGTGGATTGCGGGTGGTCTGCTGGTGCTGGGCCTTTTGAGCCGCCCCTCGGCCCTGCTGCTGGCCGCGATCTGCGTAGTGGCTGCGCTGACCGATGGCATCGCGCGCATTCCGGCAGGGCTTGGCGTGCTGGATTGGCTGAGCTGGTTCTTCTACCTGAGCGAAGTGCCGCTGGGCGTACTGCTGCTGTGGATTGCCGCAGTGGGTAGTGGACGGTTCGCCATCGAAGCGCGCTGACGACAGGCACCCTGTAGAGCCGAGCCCATGCTCGGCTGCTTACGCGGGAACATCAGCCGGGCATGGGCTCGGCTTTACAGGTCCTCCGCGCGCAGCCAGCGCCACAGCGTGGTGCGTGACACGCCCAGCGCCTGCGCCATGCCCTCGCGATCATGCCGGTGTTCCCGCAACAGTGCTTCCAGCTTGGCCCGCGGTGGGCGCCTGCCGTTGCTTTCCAGCGGCAACGCCGCGACACCTTCATGCACCAGCTCGGGTGCCAGCTGCAGCAGCCGCGCCGTATCGATCAGCCCTTCACCGGGCTGCCAGTGGATGCGCAGGCGATCGACCAGATTGCGCAGCTCGCGCACGTTTCCCGGCCACTCGGCCGCGCACAGCACCGCCAGCGCCGCCTCATCCAATGGCGCGTCGATGCCACGCAGCTGGCGGAAGAAATGCTGCGCCAGCAACGGGATGTCACCGCGTCGGGCGCGCAGCGAGGGCAGGGCAATCCGCAGCGCGGCCAGGCGGTAATACAGGTCGCGGCGGAAGCTGCCGGCTGCCGCGCGCTGCTCCAGCGACTGCAGGGTGGCGGCGACCACGCGCAGGTCCACCGGCGTCGGTTCGGTGGCACCCACGCGCAGCACTTCACGTTCCTCCAGCACCCGCAGCAGGCGGGTCTGCAGCGGCAGCGGCAGTTCGCCGATTTCGTCCAGGAACAGGGTGCCGCCATCTGCAGCTTCCACCAGGCCAACGCGGCCGCCACGCCGTGCGCCGGTGAAGGCGCCATCGCTGTAGCCGAACAGCTCCGCTTCCAGCAGCGATTCGCTGATCGCGCCACAGTTCAGCGCGACGAAGCGGCCACGGCGCCCGCTGGCGGCGTGCAGCTGGCGCGCCACCAGTTCCTTGCCGGTGCCGGTTTCGCCGCTGACCAGCACGGTGCTGTCATGTGGGGCATACAGCGCGATCTGCGCGCGCACCTGCGCCATCGCGTCGCTGTCGCCGAGCAGTTCATGCGCATCGGCACGCGCTGCCGGGCGCCGGCGCGGTGCAGCGCGGTTGCTGCCGGAACGTGCCAGGGTCTGGGTCAGTTCCAGCGCATGTTCGAACGCCTGCCGCACCGAGTCGGCCGAATACAGCAGCACCCCGGGCAGGCCGGCCTGCTCGGCATGGTCGATGGCCATGCCGGTGCCGACGATCACCTCGATGCCGTTGGCGCGCAGGTCGGCGATGCAGTCGCGGGCGTCCTCGCGGGTGACGAAGCGGCGATGCTCGATATCCAGGCCGAAGCTCTGCTGGAAGTTGCTGAACACCGGTACGTCGCTGGCGTGGGTGACCAGGCCGATGCGGCTGGCGATACGCCGTGCCCGGGCCAGCGCTTCCATCAGGTCGAAGCCGTTGGCCTGGATCGGCACCAGTGGCAGCTCCAGCCGGCCGCGCAGCCAGGCCGCGTTGGAGCCGCCAGCGATGACCACGTCGCAGTGCTCGCGACGCAGGCGTTGGCCGATCACCTCCACCGCTTCCTCGAAGCCGAGGTTGATCTGTTCGATACGCGCGCGGCGGTCGAACTCAGGGATCACGTCGCCGAGCAGGCCGGTCAGCCGCGAGACGCTGACCGTCCAGATCACCGGACGGCCCGGGTCGGCATCGGCATGGCGCAGGGGGGAGCGGGGCAGATACATGGCAGCCGTTTCGGGGAGGATGTTTCATGATACATCCGTTTCAATGTTTCATATGTTCCACTGTTGCATGCCGGTCATTCCCGTGAAATCAACCGCTTGCAGCTTGGCATGGTGCTTGCGCTTCCTTTCCCGTACTTCAACCTGGATTGCCGCATGACCGCTTCTGCCCCTTTCTCCGCCGGTGCCCGCTTCCGTGAGGCGCTGGCTGCCGAATCGCCGCTGCAGGTGATCGGTGCGATCAACGCCAACCACGCCCTGCTGGCCAAGCGCGCCGGCTTCCGTGCCATTTACCTGTCCGGCGGCGGCGTTGCCGCAGGCTCGCTGGGCCTGCCGGACCTGGGCATCAACACCCTGGAAGACGTGCTGGTGGACGTGCGCCGCATCACCGATGTCTGCGACCTGCCCTTGATGGTCGACATCGACACCGGCTTCGGCCCGAGCGCGTTCAACATCGCGCGCACCGTGAAGTCGCTGATCAAGGCCGGCGCGGCCGCCTGCCACATCGAGGACCAGGTCGGCGCCAAGCGCTGCGGCCATCGTCCGGGCAAGGAGATCGTCTCGCAGGGTGAAATGGTCGACCGTGTGAAGGCCGCTGCCGATGCCAAGACCGATCCGGACTTCTTCCTGATCGCGCGCACCGACGCCATCCAGGTGGACGGCGTGGACAAGGCGATCGAGCGCGCCATCGCCTGTGTCGAGGCCGGTGCCGACGGCATCTTCGCCGAGGCCGCCTACGATCTGGATACCTACCGCCGCTTCGTCGACGCCGTGAAGGTGCCGGTGCTGGCCAACATCACCGAATTCGGCGCCACCCCGCTGTTCAGCCGCGATGAACTGGCCTCGGCCGGCGTCGCCATCCAGCTGTTCCCGCTGTCGGCGTTCCGTGCCGCCAACAAGGCCGCCGAGAACGTCTACCAGGCGGTGCGCCGCGATGGCCACCAGCGCAACGTGGTGGAAACCATGCAGACCCGCGAGGAACTCTACGACCGCATCGGCTATCACGCCTTCGAGCAGCAGCTCGATGCGCTGTTCGCCGCCAAGAAATAAGCAGTACCCTGCACCATCAAGTTTCGGAGGGAAACATGAACGATACGACCGCAACCCCGACCTTCAAGCCGAAGAAGTCCGTCGCCCTGTCCGGCACCGCGGCCGGCAACACCGCGCTGTGCAGCGTGGGCCGCAGCGGCAACGACCTGCACTACCGCGGCTATGACATCCTGGACCTGGCCAACACCAGCGAGTTCGAGGAAATCGCCTACCTGCTGGTGCACGGCAAGCTGCCGACCCGCGCCGAGCTGGTTTCGTACAAGGCCAAGCTGAAGTCGCTGCGTGGGATCCCCGCCGCGGTGAAGGCCGCGCTGGAAGAGCTGCCGCCGTCGGCGCACCCGATGGACGTGATGCGCACCGGCGTGTCCGTGCTCGGCTGCGTGGCACCGGAGAAGGACGACCACAACCACCCGGGCGCGCGCGACATCGCCGACAAGCTGATGGCCTGCCTCGGTTCGATGCTGCTGTACTGGTACCACTGGAGCCACAACGGCCGCGCCATCGATGTGGAAACCGACGATGATTCGATCGGCGGCCACTTCCTGCACCTGCTGCATGGCGAAAAGCCGCAGGATTCGTGGGTGAAGGCGATGCACACCTCGCTGATCCTGTACGCCGAGCACGAGTTCAACGCCTCGACCTTCACCTGCCGTGTCATCGCCGGTACCGGCAGCGACATGTACAGCGCGATCTGCGGTGGCATCGGTGCGCTGCGTGGCCCGAAGCATGGCGGCGCCAACGAAGTGGCGTTCGAAGTGCAGAAGCGCTATGACAACCCGGATGAAGCCGAGGAGGACATCAAGGCGCGCGTCGAGCGCAAGGAAGTGGTGATCGGTTTCGGCCACCCGGTCTATACCGTCTCCGATCCGCGCAACAAGGTGATCAAGGACGTGGCCCGCGAGCTGTCCGAGGAACAGTCGAGCATGAAGATGTACGACATCGCCGAGCGCTTGGAGTCGGTGATGTGGGACATCAAGAAGATGTTCCCGAACCTGGACTGGTTCAGTGCGGTCAGCTACCACATGATGGGCGTGCCGACCGCGATGTTCACCCCGCTGTTCGTGATCGCGCGCACCGCCGGCTGGAGCGCGCACATCATCGAGCAGCGCATCGACGGCAAGATCATCCGCCCGAGCGCCAATTACATCGGTCCGGAAGACCGCGACTTCGTTGCCATCGACAAGCGCGTCTGATCCCCCTGCTGTACCCATCCGGCCGGCCGCATGCCGGCCGGGTGCTTTCGCCGCCGCACCGCCGGCACCCGGCCCGCCCCAAGCACTCCGCCAGCCCATGAATACCGATTACCGCAAGAACCTCCCCGGCAGCGCGCTGGACTATTTCGACGCGCGCGCCGCTGTCGATGCGATCCAGCCCGGCGCCTATGCCACCCTGCCGTACACCTCGCGCGTGCTGGCCGAGAACCTGGTGCGCCGCTGCGATCCGGCCACGCTCGGCGATTCGCTGAAGCAGCTGATCGAGCGCCGTCGCGACCTCGACTTCCCGTGGTTCCCGGCACGCGTGGTGTGCCACGACATCCTCGGCCAGACCGCGCTGGTGGACCTGGCCGGCCTGCGTGATGCGATCGCCGACAAGGGCGGCGACCCGGCCAAGGTCAATCCGGTGGTGCCGGTGCAATTGATCGTCGATCACTCGCTGGCGGTGGAATGCGGTGGCTACGATCCGCAGGCGTTCGAGAAGAACCGCGCCATCGAGGATCGCCGCAACGAAGACCGTTTCCACTTCATCGACTGGACCAAGCAGGCGTTCCAGAACGTGGACGTGATTCCGCCGGGCAACGGCATCATGCACCAGATCAACCTGGAGAAGATGTCGCCGGTGATCTACGTGCAGGACGGCGTAGCCTTCCCGGATACCTGCGTGGGCACCGACAGCCACACCCCGCACGTGGACGCGCTGGGCGTGATCGCGATTGGTGTTGGCGGCCTGGAAGCGGAGAACGTGATGCTGGGCCGCGCGTCGTGGATGCGCCTGCCGGATATCATCGGCGTCGAGCTGACCGGCAGGCCGCAGCCGGGCATCACCGCCACCGACGTGGTGCTGGCACTGACCGAGTTCCTGCGCAAGGAACGCGTGGTGGGTGCGTATCTTGAATTCTTCGGCGAGGGGGCGTCGGCACTGACCATCGGTGACCGCGCCACCATCTCCAACATGTGCCCCGAATACGGCGCCACCGCCGCGATGTTCTATATCGACGGGCAGACCATCGATTACCTGCGCCTGACCGGTCGCGAGGAATCGCAGGTGGCGCTGGTGGAGAACTATGCGCGCACCACCGGCCTGTGGGCCGATGACCTGGCCACCGCGCAGTACGAGCGCGTGCTGCGCTTCGACTTGTCCAGCGTGGTGCGCAACATGGCTGGCCCGTCCAACCCGCACAAGCGCGTGGCCACTGCCGAGCTGGCCGAGCGCGGCATCGCCGACGAAGCCAAGCTGGCAGCGGGCAGGGCCGAGCAGGCGCAGGGCCTGATGCCCGACGGCGCGGTGATCATCGCCGCCATCACCAGCTGCACCAACACCTCCAACCCGCGCAACGTGATCGCTGCCGCACTGCTGGCGCGCAAGGCCAACGAACGTGGCCTGCTGCGCAAGCCGTGGGTAAAGTCGTCGCTGGCGCCGGGCTCGAAGGCGGTGCAGCTTTACCTGGAAGAAGCCGGCCTGCTGCCGGACCTGGAAAAGCTCGGCTTCGGCATCGTCGCCTTCGCCTGCACCACCTGCAACGGCATGAGCGGCGCGCTGGATCCGGCCATCCAGCAGGAAATCATCGATCGCGACCTGTACGCCACGGCCGTGCTGTCGGGCAACCGCAACTTCGATGGCCGCATCCACCCGTATGCGAAGCAGGCCTTCCTGGCGTCGCCGCCGCTGGTGATCGCCTATGCCATCGCCGGCACCGTGCGCTTCGACATCGAGAAGGACGTGCTGGGCGTCGATGCCGAGGGCAACGAGGTGCGCCTGAAGGACATCTGGCCGAGCGATGCCGAGATCGACGCGGTGGTGAAGGCCTCGGTGAAGCCCGAGCAGTTCCGCCGCGTCTACAACCCGATGTTCAACGTGCGCGTGGAGCATGGCGCGGCGGTCAGCCCGCTGTACGACTGGCGCCCGCAGAGCACCTACATCCGCCGTCCGCCGTACTGGGAGGGCGCACTGGCCGGTGAGCGCACACTGTCGGGCATGCGTGCGCTGGCGGTGCTGCCGGACAACATCACCACCGACCACCTGTCGCCGTCCAACGCGATCCTGGCGTCCAGTGCCGCCGGCGAATACCTGGCGAAGATGGGCCTGCCGGAAGAGGACTTCAATTCCTACGCCACCCACCGCGGTGACCACCTGACCGCACAGCGCGCCACCTTCGCCAACCCGAAGCTGTTCAATGAAATGGTGCGCAACGACGATGGCAGCGTGAAGCAGGGTTCGCTGGCGCGCGTGGAGCCGGAAGGCAAGGTGATGCGCATGTGGGAAGCGATCGAGACCTACATGGACCGCAAGCAGCCGCTGATCATCATCGCCGGTGCCGACTATGGCCAGGGCAGCTCGCGTGACTGGGCCGCCAAGGGCGTGCGCCTGGCCGGTGTGGAAGCGATCGTGGCCGAAGGCTTCGAACGCATCCACCGCACCAACCTGATCGGCATGGGCGTGCTGCCGCTGGAGTTCAAGCCGGGCACCACCCGCCTGACCCTAGGCATCGACGGTACCGAGACCTTCGACGTGATCGGCGAGCGCACCCCGCGCGCCGACCTGACCCTGGTCATCCACCGCCGCGACGGCCAGGATGTGATCGTGCCAGTGACCTGCCGCCTGGACAGCGACGAGGAAGTGGCGATCTACGAAGCCGGTGGCGTGCTGCAGCGCTTCGCCCAGGATTTCCTGGAAGGGGCCAAGGTGGCGTGATACCGGCCTGAATGCCTGCCCCCGGAGGCCGGGGGCGGGCTTGTCCGACACCAGGGCGGGGCGCAGACTAACTTGGCAAAAACTGCCAAAGGAGAGTTTCATGGCCACCATGAACATTTCGCTGACCGACCCGCTCAAGCAGTTCGTGGACGAGGAAGTGCGTGAAGGCGGCTACTCCAGTACGTCGGACTACGTGCGTGACCTGATCCGCCAGCGCCAGCGCAGCAAGGCCGAAGAGCTGCTCAAGCAGTTGATAGCCGAGGGGCTGGCTTCTGGTCCAGGCGTTGCGGTGACGGCCGACACATTCGAGCGCATGCGTCGCGAACTGACCGAAAGGATGGAGCGTGAAGGCGATTGAATGGCGGCCAAGGGCCGAAGCCGACGCAGCCGATGCCGCGCTGTGGTTTGCACGGCAAGGTGGGCTGGTACTGGGTCGGCGCTTTCTCGCCGAGTTGGAGGCCACGCTTCAACGCATCGCGGTGTTTCCAGGCTCGGATTCCACCCGGCACGCCGACCTCGCAGCACAGCTGCCGGTGCCGTTGCGGTTCATGCTGGTTCCGGGCTTCGAACGCTACCTCGTCTATTACCTCGATCTACCGGACCGCGTGGACATCATGCGTGTGTGGTGCGTTGATCGTGGTCTTGACGCACTGATGCAAGACATTTCCTGAAATTCAAACGCGTGGATTCGACGATGACCTTCCTCCCGCAACTCCGTATTCCCGCCACCTACATGCGCGGCGGCACCAGCAAGGGCGTGTTCTTCCGCCTGCAGGACCTGCCCGAAGCCGCTCAGGTGCCGGGCGCCGCGCGCGATGCGCTGCTGATGCGCGTGATCGGCTCGCCCGATCCGTATGGCAAGCAGACCGACGGCATGGGCGGTGCCACCTCCAGCACCAGCAAGTGCGTGATCATCTCCACCGCCTCGGTGCCGGACCACGATGTGGACTACCTGTACGGCCAGGTCTCGATCGACACCGCCTTCGTCGATTGGAGCGGCAACTGCGGCAACCTCAGTACGGCAGTGGGTCCGTTCGCGATCGCCAATGGGCTGATCGATCCGGCCCGGGTGCCGCGCGATGGCCTGTGCACCGTGCGCATCTGGCAGGCCAACATCGGCAAGACCATCATCGCCCACGTGCCGATGCGCGATGGCGAAGTGCAGGAGATCGGCGATTTCGAGCTGGATGGCGTGACCTTCCCGGCCGCCGAGATCCAGCTGGAGTTCATCGATCCGTCCGATGACGGCGATGCGGGCGCGATGTTCCCGACCGGCAACCTGGTCGACACCCTGGACGTGCCGGGCGTCGGCAGTTTTGAGGTGACCATGATCACCGCCGGCATTCCGACCATCTTCCTCAATGCGGCCGACCTGGGCTACACCGGCACCGAACTGCAGCCTGCGATCAACGAGGACAAGGGGGCGCTGGAGCGCTTCGAGAAGATCCGCGCCTACGGCGCCTTGCGCATGGGTCTGATCAGGAACCTGGAAGATGCGGCCACCCGCCAGCACACGCCGAAGGTGGCCTTCGTGGCGCCGGCACAGGACTACGTGTCCTCCAGCGGCAAGGCCATTCCGGCCTCGGCCATCGACCTGCACGCGCGGGCGTTGTCGATGGGCAAGCTGCACCACGCGATGATGGGCACCGCCGCCGTGGCGATCGGCACGGCGGCGGCGATTCCGGGCACGCTGGTCAATCGCGCGGCCGGTGGTGGTGAACGCGAAGCGGTGACCTTCGGCCACCCTTCCGGCACGCTGCGCGTGGGTGCGCAGGCCGGCCTCGTTGACGGCCAGTGGACAGTGACCAAGGCCATCATGAGCCGCAGCGCCCGCGTATTGATGGAAGGCAAGGTGCGGGTGCCGGCCGAATAACCAGCCGGTCGGCGCTGGCATCACATGCTTCGGTAGATGCCAACCTTGGTTGGCATGGCATTGGCACCGCCCGGGCAACGTCCAGCGCCAACCAAGGTTGGCGACTACCGGGAGGCGCGGCCTGAGCTCTGAAGAGGAGATCGACGATGTCTGACAGCCACACCCCATCCAACGAGCGTGCAGCGTGGGATGCGCTGCTGGTGGACATCGTCGATTACGTACGCGACGCGCGCATCGACTCCCCCCTGGCCTTCCAGACCGCGCACTACTGCCTGCTCGACACGCTGGGCTGCGGGCTGGAAGCGCTGTCCTTCCCGGCCTGCAGCAAGCTGCTCGGTCCGCTGGTGCCGGGTATCAGCGTGGTCAACGGGGCGCGCGTGCCGGGTACGCACTACGTGCTGGACCCGGTGCAGGCCGCCTTCAACCTGGGCGCGATGGTGCGCTGGCTGGATTTCAACGATACCTGGCTGGCCGCCGAGTGGGGCCACCCGTCGGACAACCTGGGCGGCATCCTGTCTGTCTGCGATTGGCTGGGGCGCAACGCGCAGGCCCTGCATCGCCCAGCGCCGACCCTGCATGACGTGCTGCTGGCGATGATCAAGGCACACGAGATCCAGGGCGTGCTGGCCCTGCAGAATTCCTTCAACCGGGTCGGGCTGGACCACGTGGTGCTGGTCAAGGTGGCCACCACCGCGGTGGTCGCGCAGTTGCTCGGCCTGGATCGCGAACGCATGCTCAATGCACTGTCGCTGGCCTGGGTCGATGGCCAGGCGCTGCGCACCTACCGGCACGCGCCCAACACCGGCTCGCGCAAGAGCTGGGCGGCCGGCGATGCGACCAGCCGTGGCGTGCGCCTGGCGCTGATGGCGGCCAGTGGCGAGATGGGCTATCCCAGTGTGTTGAGCGCGCCGACCTGGGGTTTTGAAGCGGTATCGATGCAGGGCAAGGCGCTGACGCTGGAGCGACCGCTGGGCAGCTACGTGATGGAAAACGTGCTGTTCAAGATCAGCTACCCGGCCGAGTTCCATGGCCAGACCGCGGTGGAGGCGGCGATCACGCTGCACCAGCAGCTGCGTGCGGTGGGGCGGCGGGTCGAGGACATCGCGCACATCGCCATCCGCACCCAGGAAGCCTGCATCCGCATCATCGACAAGCAGGGCCCACTGCATAACCCGGCCGACCGCGACCACTGCGTGCAGTACATGGTCGCCATCGCATTGCTGCATGGGCGGCTGGTGGCCCAGGACTACGAGGACGATGTGGCGGCGGATCCGCGCATCGATGCGCTGCGCGCGAAGATGACCTGCCATGAAGACCCGCAGCTCAGCGCCGATTACCTGGACCCTGACAAGCGCAGCATCGCCAACGGCCTGAGCGTGCGCTTCACCGATGGCACCGAGCTGCCCGAAGTACTGGTGGAATACCCGCTGGGCCACGCGCGCCGTCGCGAGGAAGGCATTCCGCTGCTGATGGACAAGTTCCGCCGGCACCTGGCCCATCGCTTCCCGACCACCCAGCAGCAGCGCATCCTGGCCGCATCGCTGGATCCGGTGGCGCTGGCGGCGATGCCGGTGACCGACTATGTGGACCTGTACCTGCCGGGGTAGGGGCGCTTCACCGGATCTGACACCACGCCTGCCTGCCGGGCACATGGCTCGACCCGCTTGGGTAGGTGCCAACCTTGGTTGGCACGGCCGACGCCAACCAAGGTTGGCGGCTACCGAGGCGGCTTTGGTCCACACCGCTGTTGGCGGAGGCTCCTCAAAAACAGCGCAACTAAATAGCGAGCCTGATCAAACTACATACGTGGAAAGGCATCCATAGTCGGTACGCACCGAAATGGCATTGTCTCCCGTCCATGCAATATGCGTGGTACGGACCACATGATCTACGGGAAAGCGTCGAATTTCCCTCATATCCGTGAAGTCATGAAGGGCAATATGTCCACGGTGCAGGATGGCGAGTCGCTTGCTATCGCTATCCAGCGCAAAGTCAGTTCGTGTCATGTCAGCGAACTTCGGCCACCCGGGACGGCATTCTCCCGTTGCCGCATCCAGGCACAACAGACGCCATTTTCCATATTGCTCCAATGCCAGCAGCCAACGCCCGTCGGCACTCCACTCCATCTTGGTGATCATTTCGAAGTCACTTCGATGTCGGCGGACAGTATCCGCTTGAGCAATATCGATGCACTCGATCTCACCGGGAGTGGCGCAGCAGGCAAGCGTCGTGGCATCCGGAGAGAGCGCGCCCATCATCTGCCTCGAATGCCCACCCACCATCGCTGGGGTACGTGCCAACTGCAGGAAGCGCTGTCCATCGGCGAGTCTCATTACCGTTACATGATCACCGTCATGCCACGCGACGTATCCGTTTGAGGTTGTCAGGAACGGCGATGACATCACCGTTGCATCGCTGATCCGCTGGGGAGTACGGCCATCGGATGGCCAAAGGTAAATGCCGGAGTCGAGTCGGATCAGGAACCCTTTGCCGTCATCTGCAGGGAGTGCCGACCATGCAAGGTCCGTTTTGCCGGGTCGCCAATCATGGAGGATCCCGGCGTCGTCACCAACGAGCAGCAGCATGTCGGTCGCTGCACCAGACGCATCCTCATCCTGATAACGGTTGGTCACCATCCTGCCATGGCACCCGGCAATCGTCAGTGCCCCCGTATAGCCACCGCCGATGTACCTGTGCATGCTCGGTTGCCCAGCCTCGGCGACAGGGTTTACCAGTACGAAGCCCTTTTTCAGCCGCGACCACTCCTGTTTGATGGCCCATTTCAGTGCCTCGTCGGGACTCGGGAAGTCTTTCAACTGTGACTTCAGCTTCCCTGGGCTTCCGGAGGTGACTTCGACAGCCCCTCGGTCACATCGCGTACCCCAGACCTTACCGGTCGTTGGATCCTGAATCATGCGTACTCGTGTCATTGCAATGTTCACTACTTTCCAGAAGGCCTGATGCCGATGCTACAGCGGCGACTGAAGGCCGATTGGGAAGTCGCTCAATCGAGGGTTGAACCCGTCACTTTGGGGCGGCTTCGGTCTTCTCTCCGCCGGGACATTACGCACCACGATTGGGGGAGCGCCCGATCCCAAGCCAGACAGGTTGCCGGCATCGGCCTGTGCCTGGCGCGACGGGGGAGGGGCGCTTGGGTAGGTGCCAACCTTGGTTGGCACGGCCGACGCCAACCAAGGTTGGCGGCTACCGAGACTGCCGGCCAGCGGCCGGCACTACCCGCACCGCGGCAATTGCCGGATTTGCGTCAACACCTTGACGTGGCCTGCCTATAATGGCCGCCTCGATCAAGGAGTGACGACATGAGCGGTCCGGCACGGCGGAAGCGGTGGGGGTGGGCGGCGGCCGTACTGGCAGGAGGCCTGTTGCTGGGGCTGGCCGGCTGCCGCAATGACAGCGGGCAGCTGCCCAAGGCCAGTGGTGAAGCCATCACCACCAAGGCCGAGCAGGTGAAGGAATTCACCCTGCTGCGTGCCTACCCGGACCAGAAGAATGACGGCCTGTCGCTGGCGCTGGAGTTCTCGCGCCCGCTGGTCGGCACCCAGGATTTCGACAAACTCGTTCGCTTCGAAGAGAAGGTCGGCACCGAGGACAGCAGCTGGACCCTGTCCGATGACGGCCTGACCCTGCGTTACCCGTTCGTCGAGGCCGGCAAGGAGTTCAGCCTGGTGGTCTCGCCGGACCTGCTGGCCGCCGACGGCAGCCGGCTGGGCAAGGAACTGAAGCAGAAGGTGTTCAGCGGCGAGCTGAAGCCGGTGGTCGGTTTCGCCTCGCAGGGCAGCGTGCTGCCGGCCAAGGACAGCCGCGGCTTGCCGGTGGTCTCGGTGAACGTGCCGGAGGTCGATGTCGAGTTCCTGCGCGTGCGCGAGAAGGACCTGCCGACCTTCTTCAGCCAGTACCAGCGCGGCGGCCGCCGTGGCAGCTGGGAGCTCAGCAGCGACTACGAGCGCAGCCCGATCAACAAGCTGGCCGAGCCGGTCTACGTCAACCGCTTCATCCTGGGTGGCAAACAGAACGAGCGGGTGCTGACCTACCTGCCGACCCAGGACATCAAGGAACTGCAGGAGCCGGGCCTGTACTTCGCCCTGCTCAAGCGCACCGGTGACTACGAGGGCGAGTTCGATACCGCGTTCTTCTCGGTCAGCGACATCGGCCTGCATACCCGTGCCTACAAGGACAAGCTGTTCGTGCACACCGCCGGCCTCAAGGACGGTGCGCCGCTGAAGGGCATCGACCTGCGCGTGCTCGACGCCAAGGGTGAGGTGGTGCTGAAGGGCAGCACCGACGGCAACGGCAATGCGCTGCTGAACTACACCCTGGATGCCACCCACGTGCTGGTCGCCAGCAGTGGCAAGGACACCAGCTTCCTGCCGTTCAACCAGCCGGCGCTGGACCTGAGTGAGTTCGCCGTGGCCGGTCGTGACAACGCCTGGTTCGACGTCTACGCCTGGTCCGGCCGCGACCTGTACCGCCCGGGCGAGACCGTGCGCCTGTCCGCGCTGCTGCGCGACAACGACGGCAAGCCGGTCAAGGCACAACCGGTGTTCCTGCGCCTGAAGCAGCCCGACGGCAAGACCTTCCGCGAGACCCGCCTGCAGCCGGGCGACCAGGGCTACATCAACTTCGAGCAGGTGATCCCCGCCGAGGCGCCGACCGGGCGCTGGCAGGTCGAGTTCCGCACCGACCCGGCCAGCAAGGAAGCGATCCAGGGCATGACCCTGCGCATCGAGGAGTTCCTGCCCGAGCGCATGAAGCTGGACCTGGACAGCGCGCAGAAGACGCTGAAGCCGGGCGAGGACCTGCGCCTGCAGGCCAACGGCGCCTATCTGTACGGCGCGCCGGCCGATGGCAACCGCTTCACTGCGCGCATGGCGGTGGCTGCCGAGCAGAAGCCGATGGAGGGCCTGCCGGGCTATTTCTTCGGTGACCCGACCCTGCAGCTGCCGCGCGAGGCCAAGGACGTGATCGATACCACGCTGCCGGCCAATGGCCAGCTGCGTGAGGATGTGGCGTTGCCGGAAGAGGCGGCCAAGGCCAAGGCACCGATCGCCGTGGTGTTGTCCGGCAGCCTGTATGAAACCGGTGGCCGCACGGTCACCCGTACCCTGAAACGGGTGATGTGGCCGGCCAACGCGCTGGTCGGCGTGCGGCCGCTGTTCAACCCCGACGATGGTGCTGATTCCAACGGCAACGCACGCTTCGAACTGATGCGCGTGGATGCCGCCGGCACACCGCAGCCAGCCAAGGGCCTGAAGATCACCCTGGTGCGGGAACTGCGCGACTACCACTGGACCTTCAACGACAACCGCTGGGATTACGATTTCACCCGCCGTTTCGAGAACAAGGAAACCCGCACCGTCGATGCCGGCAGCAGTGCGGTTGCCTTTGATTTCCCGGTGGAGTGGGGCGAGTACCGGGTGGACGTGTTCGATCCGTCCACCGGACTGACCAGCCGCTACCCGTTCCGTGCGGGCTGGAGCTGGGGCGATGACAACCGTGGCCTGGATGCACGCCCGGACAAGGTCAAGCTGGGCCTGGACAAGACCGGCTACAAGGCCGGTGACACCCTGGAAGTGACGGTGACCCCGCCGCACGCCGGCAAGGGCATCCTGATGGTCGAGACCGACCGCATGCTGTATGTGCAGGACATCGAGGCCAAGCCGGGCTCGACCTTCAAGATCCCGGTCACCGCCGACTGGGAACGCCACGACGTCTACATCACCGCGCTGGTGTTCCGCGGCGGCAGTGCGCCGAGCAAGATCACCCCGGCCCGCGCCGTGGGCGTGGTGCATGTGCCGATGGACCGCAAGGGCCGAACCGTGGCCGTCGGCCTGGTCGCGCCCAAGCAGATGCGGCCGGAACAGGACCTGCCGGTAACGGTCAGCGCACCGCAGCTGGCCGGCAGGGCCGCGCACGTGACCGTCTCGGCGGTGGACGTGGGCATCCTCAACATCACCCGTTTCCCGGTGCCCGACGCCGGTGCGCACTTCTTCGCCCAGCGTCGCCTCGGTATCGATGCCTATGACATCTACAGCCGGGTGATCGAGAGCTTCGATGGTGGCAGCGGCAAGCTGAAGTTCGGCGGCGACATGGCGCTGCAGGCACTGCCGCAGGCCAAGCGCCCGACCGCGCGCGTGCAGACCGTGGACCTGTTCTCCGGCCCGGTGCAGCTCGATGCCAAGGGCAATGCCCGCATCCGCCTGAAGGTGCCGGACTTCAACGGCACCCTGCGCGTGTCCGCGCTGGTCTACAGCGATGACCAGTACGGCAAGCGTGACGTGGAAACCATCGTGCGCGCCCCGATCCTGGCCGAAGCCAGCATGCCGCGCGTGCTGGCCCCGGGCGACCGCAGCACCGTGACCCTGGACGTGCAGAACTTCACCGGCAAGCCGGGGCAGTTCAACGTCAAGGTGGAAAGCGAGGGTCCGCTGAACCTGGGTGAGGGCAGCCGCAGCGTGCAGTTGAATGCCGATGCCAAGACCACGCTGAGCTTCCCGTTGTCGGCTCGCGAGGGCCACAGCGTGGCCAAGGTGCGGGTGCGCGTGGACGGCAACGGCTTCAAGGCTGATCGCCGCTACGACCTGCCGGTGCGTGCGGCGTGGCCGCAGGTGCTGCGTTCGCAGGTGCGCACACTCGATCCGCTGGCCGCGGTCAGCCTCGACAACAGCCTGACCGATGGCCTGATGGCCGAGTCGGTGAATGCCCGCCTGCTGGTCAGCCCGCTGCCGCCGATCCCGTTCGCCAGTGCACTGCAGGGCGCGCTGAACTACCCGTATGGCTGTGCCGAGCAGACCACCAGCAAGGGCTATGCCGCGCTGATCCTGGACCAGGCGACGTCGTCGATGCTCGGTGCCGACGGCCTGGATGCCAAGACCCGTAGAGAGCGCATGGAAGGTGCGTTCGGTCGCCTGGCGTCGATGCAGGTGGCCAATGGCAACTTCTCGATGTGGGGTGACGACGGCTACGTCAATCCGTGGCTGACCCCGTACATCACCGAGTTCCTGCTTGATGCCAAGGACGCCGGCTTCGCCGTGCCCGACAACGTGCTGCAGAAGGCGCTCAACCGGCTCAGCGAGGATCTGCTGTCCGGCGGCAATCAGTTCTATGGCCAGGAGGATCGCGAGAAGCTGAAGTTCGCCAACCAGGCGTATTCGGGTTACGTGCTGGCCCGGGTCAACCGTGCACCGCTGGGTACCCTGCGCACGCTGTACGACAACGAGCGCAGCAAGGCGGTCGGTGGCCTGTCGCTGGTCCACCTGGGCGTGGCGCTGTCGCTGCAGGGTGATGCCAAGCGTGGCCAGGCCGCGCTGGCGGCGGCCTTCGCCAAGTCCAGCAGTGAACGTCCGTCGTACTTCGGCGACTACGGCAGTGCGATCCGTGATGACGCGCTGATGATCGCGCTGACCCACGAGAACAAGCTGGCCAAGCCCGCCTGGGATGCGCGTGCGGTGGATCTTGGCCGTGGCCTGGATGCGCGCCGCAATGCCGGCTGGATGTGGCTGAGCACGCAGGAACAGGTGGCGATTGCCCGCCTCGGCAAGGCCCTGGCCGCCAACCAGAAGGCGCTGGTGGCCGGTGAGCTGGTGATCGGTGGCAACACCGAAGCCATCGGCGAGCGCAAGCTGTTCGGCCGCAACTTCAGCGCCAGTGAGCTGGCCAGCGGCGTGCGCTTCACCCCGCAGGGGCAGCCGCCGATGTTCGCCAGCATCGACGTGGCCGGCATCCCGCGCAGCGCACCGGCACCGGACAACAGCGTGCTGGGCGTCGAGCGCAGCTACTACGGCACCGATGGCAAGCCGTGGTCGCCGCGCCCGCTGAAGGAAGGCGAAGCACTGATCGTGCGCGTCACCGTCACCGCTGACACCACGATGCCCGATGCACTGCTGACCGACCTGCTGCCGGCGGGCCTGGAGATCGAGAACTTCAACCTGGGCGATGCCAAGCAGTGGGCCGACGTGGTGGTCGATGGCATCACCATCAGCGACCGTGGTGAGGCCGCCGACACCAAGCACGAGGAGTTCCGCGATGACCGCTATGTGGCCGCGCTGAAGCTCTCGCGTGGCAGCAAGGCCAACGTGTTCTACCTGGTACGCGCGGTGACGCCGGGAACCTACTCGGTGCCGCCGCCGCTGGTGGAGGACATGTACCGGCCGCAGCTGCGCGGCGTCGGCCGCAGCAACCCGACCACGATCACGGTGGTACAGCCGTGACCGCGCGGACGGGCTGCGACGGCGCGGCCCGTCCTGCCGGCAACCTGCAATGAACAACACGATGTCGATCCGGCTGGCGGCCCTGCGCCGCCGGCTGCAGCCGCTGTGGCCCTGGCTGCGCTGGGGCACGGCCGCCACGCTGGCGCTGCTGCTGGTGCTGGATTTCGCCTTCCCGCCACCGCTGCCGAAGCAGCGTGATACCAGCACCCTGGTGGTGGCTGCCGACGGCACGCCGCTGCGTGCATTCGCCGACGCCGAGGGTGTGTGGCGCTACCCGGCTTCGATCAACAGCGTCTCGCCGCTGTACCTGCAGGCGTTGCTGACCTACGAAGACCGCTGGTTCTGGCGGCATCCGGGCATCAACCCGCTGGCGATCCTGCGTGCCAGCGGCCAGCTGCTGCGTGGCGGCCGCATCGTTTCCGGTGGCTCGACCCTGACCATGCAGGTCGCCCGCATCCTCGATCCGCATACGCGCACGCCGTGGGGCAAGCTCAAGCAGATGCTGCGCGCGGTGCAGCTGGAAGTGCACCTGAGCAAGCAGCAGATCCTGGCCCTGTATCTGGAGCGCGCGCCCTACGGCGGCACCATCGAGGGGGTGGAAGCGGCCAGCTGGGCCTACCTGGGCAAGCCGGCGGCGCAGCTGTCGCATGCCGAGGCCGCGTTGCTGGCGGTGCTGCCGCAGGCGCCGAGCCGGCTGCGCCCGGACCGTCATCCGGAAGCGGCGCAGAAGGCGCGCGACAAGGTGCTGTCCCGCATGAACGAGCTGGGCGTGTGGACGGCAGACGAAGTGGAAGACGCGCGTATCGAGAATGTGGTGGCGCGCTCGCTGCGCCCGCCGCTGCACGCCGCGCTGCTGGCGCAGCGCCTGCACTCGGCGCATCCGGGCCAGGCACGCATCCAGAGCAGCATCGACATCGGCCTGCAGCGCACGCTGGAAGAACGCGTGGCCAGCTATTTCTCGACGCTGCCCGAACGCACCTCGGCCGCCCTGCTGGTAGTCGACAACCAGACCCTGCAGGCGCGTGCCTATGTCGGCACGCTGGCGTTCGGTGACCGGCAGCGGCTGGGCCACGTGGACATGGTGCAGGCCTGGCGGTCGCCGGGCTCCACGCTCAAACCGTTCCTGTATGCCATGGCGCTGGACGATGGCCTGATCCATTCGGAAAGCCTGCTGGTCGATGCGCCGCAGAGTTTCGGCAGCTACCGCCCCGGCAACTTCGACATGGCTTTCAATGGGCCGATTGGTGCCTCCAGCGCGCTGCGGCTGTCACTCAACGTGCCCTCGGTGGACCTGCTGCAGCGGGTCGGTCCGGCGCGCTTCGCCGCACGCCTGTCGCACTCCGGCATCCAGCTGCGCTTCCCGCCGGGCAGTACACCCAATCTGTCGCTGATCCTGGGCGGCACCGGTGCGCGGCTGGAAGATCTGGTCGGTGCGTTCGCAGCGCTCAACCGCAACGGCATCGCCGGGCGCGTGCGCTACACCGATGACGAACCGATGATCGAGCGTCGCCTGGCCTCGCCGGGCGCCAGCTGGATCGTGCGCGAGATGCTGGAATCGAATCCGCGGCCGGGGTATAGCGTCGGGACATTCGATGTCGGTGGCCGCCCGCGCGTGGCGTGGAAGACCGGCACCAGTTACGGGTACCGCGATGCGTGGGCGATCGGCAGCACCCGCCACTACACCGTGGGCGTGTGGGTGGGGCGGCCGGATGGTACCCCGTTGCCGGGCCAGTACGGCGCGGTGACCGCGCTGCCGCTGATGTTCGAGGTGGTGGACAGCCTGCCGCGCCAGCGCGGTGATTCAGCTGCTGCACCGATGCCGGCCAGTGTCAGCAAGGAGGACGTCTGCTGGCCCACCGGCGAACGTGCCGAGGGCCTGCCAGCGGCGCTGTGCCAGCGGCGGATGTCGGCCTATCTGCTGGACGGTGCGGCACCGCCGACCTTCCCCGAGCGCGAGGCGCGGCGCTGGCAGCCGGGGCGGCAGCGTTACCTGGCCGACGCGCGGACCGGTCTGCGTGTATCCGCTGATTGCCGTTTGCCACATGAGGAAGTCGCGCGGGAGATCGCGCGTTGGCCGGCGTTGTTGTCGCCGTGGCTGCCCAAGGCCACGCGCGAGGCTTCGCAGCTGCCGGCGCTGTCGCCGGACTGCCGCGACGACGGGCGTGAGGCCAGCGTCGCGCTGCACGTGGACGGGCTCAATGACGGCGCCACGCTGGCGCGCGCGCCGAATTCCGAACACGGCGTGCGCCTGCAGCTGCGCGCGCTGGGCAGCGAGCAGGCGGTGGACTGGTTGCTGGATGGACGCTGGATTGCACAGACCCACGGCGCGCAGCTGATGCAGCGCGAGTTCGCCGATCCGGGCGCACACACCCTGACCGCGCTGGCAGCCGACGGCGCGTGGACGCAGGTGCGGTTCAACGTCCTGCGATAGGTGCTGGGAATGGCCCGTCGACCCGACGCATCCATGCTCTGGTAGGTGCCAACCTTGGTTGGCACGCGATAAATGCGCCCACCAAGGTGGGCATCTACCAAGGCGTTTGCGGGGCCGCTATTCCCCGATCCACCCGTCCAGCAGGTCGGCGAACTCGTCGGCGTGTTCTTCCTCCTGCGCCAGGATCTCTTCAAGGATGCGCTTGGTGGTGGTATCGCGGTCGCCGATGAAGTTGATCATCTCGCGGTAGCTGTCGATGGCGATCCGTTCAGCCACCAGGTTCTCGCGCACCATGTCGCGCAGGTCGCTGCCTTCCTTGTATTCGGCATGCGAGCGCGTGGTCAGCGTATCCGGGTTCAGGTCCGGCTCGCCGCCAAGCTGGACGATGCGCTCGGCCAGCTTGCCGGCGTGCGCCTGTTCCTGCTGCGCATGCTCGAGGAACTCGGCCTTGACCGCGTCGGCCAGCATGCCCTTGGCCATGAAATAGTGCCGGTAGTAGCGCAGCACGCACACGTACTCGGTGGCGAGGGCATCGTTGAGCAGCTTGATCACCACCTTGCGGTCGGCGCTGTAGCTGTCGGTGATCGCGCCGTCTTCGATGTTGTGCCGGGCACGCTCGCGCAGGGTCTGACGGTCACTGATGCCGGGAATCCCGGCGGCGGGCTTGCTGGCTTTGGCTGGCTTGCTGGACATTGCTGGCCGTTTCCTTCTGCGGTGGGGAATCAGGTAGGCAGGTGCTCCAGCACGTACTCGGCGGAAGACACCTCGAACTGGCCCGGCTGCTCGATCCAGGCCGCACGCACCACGCCATCGACCACGTACAGCGCGAAGCGGCGCGAGCGCATGCCCATGCCCGAGGCGCTGGCATCCAGCTCCAGGCCGAGCGCGCGGGTCAGCTCGGCATTGCCGTCGGACAGCATCAGCAGGCCGTCGGGCACCTTCTGGTCGGCGGCCCAGGCTTTCATCACGAACGGGTCGTTGACCGCCACGCAGTAGACATCGATGCCGCGCTGGCGGAAGGCCTCGAATTTTTCGACGTAGCCGGGCAGGTGGCGGGCCGAGCAGGTGGGGGTGAACGCGCCGGGCACCGCAAACAGCACGACCTTGCGGGCGTCGAACAGCGAATGCGTATCAAGTGTTTCGATGCCCTCGCGGATGCGCTTGAGGGTCACTTCCGGAATGTGGTCGCCGACATGGATGGTCATGGGGAACTCCTTGCTGGGGCAGGCTAGTGGGCCGGATGGGACAGGGGCGTCAAGACATTGGAAAACCCGTGTGCAGGCCCCATCTTCAGGCGTTGCGGCGGGGGCTTCCAGCCACAGCCTGGGGCATCGGGATGGCAGCGGCATTGCGCAGGATCAGTCGGCCTCACCGGGGCCGCACGAGGGGCGGCGTAGCATCGCCGGCGCGTAGAATGAACCCGGGGCGGCGCCACCGGCGCGGCCGAAGCAGATCGAGGTAGCTGGATGGAATTCAAGGATTACTACGCCACCCTGGGGGTGGAACCGAGCGCGGGCGAGGCGGAGATCAAGACCGCCTACCGCCGGTTGGCACGCAAGTACCACCCGGACGTCAGCAAGGAGGCCGGGGCCGAAGACAAGTTCAAGGCGGTCAACGAGGCCTACGAGGCGCTGCGCGATCCGGAAAAGCGCGCAGCCTACGACCAGCTGCGCGCGCAGGGCTATCGCCCGGGCGAGGAGTTCAACGTGCCGCCGAACTACGGCGGCGCCGGCGGTTTCAATTTCGAGGAAGTATTCGGCGGGGGTGGCCCCAACGGCGGCTTCAGCGACTTCTTCGAAAGCCTGTTCGCGCGCCAGCGTGGCGGTGCCGGTCCGGGCCCGGGCTTCAGCAGCCAGGGCCACGCACCCAACCGCGACACCCGCGCCAAGCTGTCGGTCCCGCTGGAAGCGGCCTACAGCGGCGACAGCCTGCGCATCACCGTCAACGGCAAGCAGCTGGACGTGCGCGTGCCCAAGGGCATCCGTCCGGGCCAGGTGATCCGCCTGGCAGGGCAGGGCAACCATGGCGGCAACCTGCTGCTGGAAGTGGAGTACGCCGCGCATCCGCAGTTCGAGGTCGACGGCCGCAACATCCTCTATACGTTGCCGGTCACGCCCTGGCAGGCCGCGTTGGGTACCAGCATCAGCGTGCCGACCCTGGGCGGTGCGGTGGAGCTGAAGATCCCCGCCGACTCCGATGCCGGCCGCAAACTGCGCCTGCGTGGCCGGGGCCTGCCGGGCAGCCCGGACGGCGACCAGATCGTTGAAATCGAGATCGTGGCCCCGGCCGCGACCGACGAGGCGCAGAAGAAGGCCTACCGCAATCTGGCCAAGGCCTTCGGCGAGTCGATCTGAGCACGCCTTGCGGTCGTGCCGGCCGCTGGCCGGCAATTTCATGACCTGGGACGGTGATGCGTGGTTGCCGGCCAGCGGCCGGCACGACCACGCGCGTCTCAGCCCTGGCCGGCGAACACCCGCTCCAGCACCTCGGACAGCTCGTCTTCCGAGAACGGCTTGGTGATGTAGGCCTTGGCGCCCTGGCGCATGCCCCACATGCGATCGGTGTCCTGGTCCTTGGTGGTCACCAGGATCACCGGGATATGCCGGGTCGCCTCGTCGCGGGCGAGGGTACGGGTGGCCTGGAAGCCGTTGAGATTGGGCATCACCACGTCCATCAGGACCAGGTCGGGCAGCTCGGCCCTGGCGGTTTCGACCCCGGCGGCGCCATCGGTGGCGGTCAGGATCTGGTGCCCGAGCTTCTCGACGATGCGCTGTATCCCCAACAGCTGCGACGGTGAGTCGTCGACGATCAGAATGCGTGCCATGTTGTTCCCCATGTAATGCCCGCAGTGTAGTGCGGGCTCATTACCGGCGGGAGGGGGGCACCTGCCGTCCGTCGCCTGCCTGCGACGTTCAGTCGATCCGCACCACCGTGCGGCCCAGCGATCCACCCGCCAGCATCCGCTCGAACACTGCCCGGAGGCCATCAAGGCCGACCTCGGCGGTGCAGATGCGGTCCAGGTGCTGCGGCTTCCACTCACCGCCCAGGCGCGACCACACCTCTTCGCGCAGCCGGCGCGGCGCATTGGCCGAAGACACGCCGAGCAGCGACACACCGCGCAGGATGAAGGGCATCACCGTCATGTCCAGCGTCGGGCTGGCCGCCAGGCCGGCGCTGACCACGCTGCCGTAGGGCACGGTCTGCGCCAGCAGGCTGGCGAGCATGGCGCCGCCGGCATTGTCCAGGCCCCCGCCGAAGCGCGCCGACTGCAGCGGGCCGGTGTCGGCCAGCGCCTCGCGCGGCAGCACCTCGCTGGCACCGATGTCGCGCAGGAAGTCGGTCTGGTCCGGCTTGCCACTGACCGCGTGCACGGTGTAGCCGGCACGGCTGAAGATCGACAGCGCCAGCGCACCGACGCCGCCGCTGGCGCCGGTGACCGCCAGCGGGCCGAGCGCCGGGGTCTGGCGGTTGTCCTGCATGCGCAGCAGCGCCAGCGCCGCCGTGAAGCCGGCGGTGCCCAGCACCATCGCCTCGCGCGGGCTCAGCCCGGCCGGCTGTGCAATCACCGCACGCGACTCCAGCCGCACATACTGGCTGTAGCCGCCGTCACGGGTCTCGCTGAGGCCGCAGCCGGTGGCCAGCACCGCGTCGCCTTCACGCCAGGCCGGGTCGGTGCTGGCGACCACGGTGCCGGCCACGTCGATGCCGCCGACCAGCGGGAAGCGGCGCAGGATCTTCCCCTTGCCGGTGCCGGCCAGGGCATCCTTGTAGTTGACCGAGGACCAGTGGGCGCGGATCAGTACCTGCCCGGGGTTGAGGTCGTCGACACCGAGCCGGGTCAGGCCGCTGCGATAGCCGGCGTCGTCGTTTTCGATGCGGAAGGCGGTGAACGGGGTGGTGGGGGCCATCGGCGTTGCCTGACTTCGAGGAAAACGCCACCTTACCCCGTCGTCGCCCTTTCGATCCTGCCGATCCGCCCCATCTTGTATGATCGGTAATGGTTTCACGGCTGGCGCCGCGGGAAGGGCCCGCGCCGCAGCCCACATCTTGATGGAGCGTGCATGGCCTGGAATACACCCGGCGGCAACAAGGGCGGACAAGGCCCCGAGGACAATCGACGCGGGCCGTTCGGGTCGCGCGGCGGTGGCAATGGTGGTGGCTGGGGCGGACTGCCCGGGCCGCTGAAGGACCTGTTCGACGGCGGCATCGTGCGTTGGGTGGTGGCGGCCGTGGTGCTGCTGGTGCTGTTCTCCAGCTTCCAGCTGATCGGTGAGCAGCAGCGTGGCGTGGTCCTGCGCTTCGGCCAGTTCTCGCGCATCCTGCAGCCCGGCCCGAACTTCAAGCTGCCGTGGCCGATCGAGTCGGTCACCAAGGTCAACGCCACCGAGATCAAGACCTTCTCGATCCAGGTGCCGGTCCTGACCCGTGACGAGAACATCGTCAACGTCTCGCTGAACGTCCAGTACCGCATCGACGATCCGCAGCAGTACCTGTTCGGCACGGTCGATGCCAACCAGGTGCTGGAGCAGTCGGCGCAGAGCGCGGTGCGCGAGGAAGTCGGCCGCGCCGACCTCAATGCCGTGCTGAACAACCGTGGCCCGCTGGCCGTGGCCGCCGAGGAGCGCCTGCAGGCGCTGCTGAAGGCGTTCAAGACCGGCCTGACCGTGACCGGCCTGACCCTGCAGGACGCCCGTCCGCCGGAGGAAGTGAAGCCGGCCTTCGACGAGGTCAATGGTGCCCAGCAGGTCAAGGAACGCCTGATCAACGAAGCCCAGGCCTACGCCGCCAAGGTCGTGCCGGAAGCCCGAGGCCAGGCCTCGCGCGCCCGTACCACCGCCGAAGGCTACAAGCAGGCGGTGGTGTCCAAGGCCGAGGGTGACGCGCAGCGCTTCAGCCTGTTGCAGGCCCAGTACAAGGACGCGCCGGAAGTGACCCGCAAGCGCCTGTGGCTGGAGACCGTGCAGCAGGTGCTGAGCGAGAACCGCAAGGTGATCGGCGGCGATGGCCGCCAGCTGATCTACGTGCCGATGACCGGCGACACCCGTCCCACCACGTCGGCCCCGGCCGCAGTGGCAAACCCGGACGTGGTCATGCCGTCGCTGCCGGGCGCAGCGGTGGAAGCTTCCCGTGATCCGGGCCGGCCGGTGGGCCGCCCGACCGGGCGACCGAGCGGCCGTGAGGAGGGCAGCCGATGAAGAGTCCTATCTGGATCGCCGTGATCGTGGCGGTGGTGCTGGGCCTGCTCGGCTCGGTGTATGTGGTCCGTGAGGACCAGACCGCCATGGTGCTGAACCTGGGCAAGGTGGTGCGGTCGGACATCAAGCCAGGCCTGCACTTCAAGGTGCCGGTGGTGGAAACGGTGAAGGTCTTCGACCGCCGCTTCCAGGTGCTCGACACCGCGCCGGCGCGCTACTTCACCGCCGAGCAGAAGGACGTCAGCGTCGACTTCTTCGCCATCGGCTACATCTCCAACGTGGGTGACTACTTCCGTGCCACCGGCGGCGACCCGCGCGTGGCCAACGCCCGCCTGGCGCCGATCATCACCGATTCGCTGCGCAACCAGATCAACTCGCGCACCCTGCAGCAGCTGGTGTCCGGCGACCGCAGTGAGCTGATCGCCGAGCAGTTGAAGGGAATCAACGAGGCCGTGGCCGGCCTGGGCATGCAGATGATCGACCTGCGCATCAAGCAGGTGGACCTGCCCACCGACAGCCAGGTGATCAACGACGTGTACGAGCGCATGCGCGCCCAGCGCAAGCAGGAAGCCGCCAAGCTGCGCGCGGAAGGCGAGGAACAGTCGCTGACCATCCGCGCCCAGGCCGACCGTGACAGCACCGTGCTGATCGCCGAGGCCGAGCGCGATGCACAGCGCCTGCGCGGTGAAGGTGATGCGGAAGCCACCCGCATCTACGGCAAGGCCGGTTCGGCTGATCCGTCGTTCTACGCGTTCTACCGTAGCCTGGAGGCGTACCGCGGCTCCATGACCGACGGCAACGGCGTGATCGTGCTCGACAAGAACGACCCGTTCCTGCAGTACCTGAAGAACGACCGCTGAGGTCGCAGGCATTACCCCACGGGGCCCGGCCAACTGCCGGGCCCCGTGCTTTTTCCGGAGTTCCGATGAAAGATCTGTTCGCCGCCGTCTGCCTGGTCGCGGTGCTGGAAGGCCTGTTCCTGTTCGTCGCGCCGTTCGCCTGGAAGCGCATGGCCGAACGCCTGCTGGACCTGCCCAGCCCGGCCCTGCGCAGCTTCGGCGGACTGGTGCTGCTGGCCGGCCTGAGCCTGCTGTGGTGGGTGCGGCACTAGAAGCCCCGGCGCGGCCGCCTGCGTCTACGTGCGTGGCCTGGCCTTGGTAGCTGCCAACCTTGGTTGGCATTGCCGGCCAGCGGCCGGCACGACCGGGTGGGGCGGCTGACCGACCTGCACCTGCGTGGCCAGGCTCTGGTAGATGCCAACCTTGGTTGGCATTGCCGGCCAGCGGCCGGCACGACCGGGCGGGGCGGCTGACCGACCTGCACCTGCGTGGCCAGGCCCTGGTAGCTGCCAACCTTGGTTGGCATTGCCGGCCAGCGGCCGGCACGACCGGGTGGGACGGCTGACCGACCTGCACCTGCGTGGCCAGGCCCTGGTAGATGCCAACCTTGGTTGGCATTGCCGGCCAGCGGCCGGCACGACCGGGCGGGGCGGCTGACCGGCCTGCACCAGCGTGGCGAGGCTCTGGTAGATGCCAACCTTGGTTGGCATTGCCGGCCAGCGGCCGGCACGACCGGGCGGGGCGGCTGACCGGCCGGTGAAGCCGTCCGTCGGAAAGGTGGCAGCGGACCCCGGAAACCCGGATAATGCACAAAAGCCGGACGGGCCTCCCCGTTCGGCTTTTTCCGTGTCTGGGCCCTCCATCGCCGGCCGCTCCCCGTTTGGAGCCGCCCTCCAGGTGCTGGCCAGCCCCGCCACGGTTTACCCGTCCGCGGCCCCGATGGCCGCAACAAACCGAGGAGCCCGTCATGGGTCAGTCTGTCGTAGTGTTGGGTGCCCAGTGGGGCGATGAAGGCAAGGGCAAGATCGTCGATCTGCTCACTGAGGAAATCGGCGCCGTCGTGCGCTTCCAGGGCGGCCACAATGCCGGCCACACCCTGGTCATCAACGGTAAGAAGACCGTCCTGCACCTGATCCCGTCGGGCATCCTGCGTGACGATGCGCTGTGCCTGATCGGCAACGGCGTGGTGATCTCGCCGGCCGCGCTGCAGAAGGAAATCGCCGAGCTGGAAGCCTCCGGCGTGGAAGTGCGTTCGCGCCTGAAGATCTCCCCGGCCGCGCCGCTGATCATGCCGTACCACATCGCCCTGGACCAGGCGCGCGAGCGCGCAGCCGGTGGCAAGGCGATCGGCACCACCGGCCGCGGCATCGGCCCGGCCTACGAAGACAAGGTGGCGCGTCGCGGCATCCGCATCGCCGACCTGCATTACCCGAAGCAGCTGGAAGAACTGCTGCGCACCGCGCTGGATTACCACAACTTCGTGCTGTCCAAGTATCTGAACACCGATGCGGTCGACTTCCAGAAGACCTTCGACGAAGCGCTGGCCTTCGGCGAATACGTGCAGCCGATGAAGTCCGACGTGGCCGGCATCCTGCACGACCTGCGCAAGCAGGGTAAGCGCGTGCTGTTCGAAGGTGCGCAGGGTGCGCTGCTGGACATCGACCACGGCACCTACCCGTACGTCACCAGCTCCAACACCACCGTCGGTGGTGCGCTGGCCGGTTCCGGCGTCGGCGCTGATTCGATCGACTACGTGCTGGGCATCGCCAAGGCCTACGCCACCCGCGTAGGCGGTGGCCCGTTCCCGACCGAGCTGGACGACGAAGTCGGCCAGGGCATTCGTGACCGCGGCGCCGAGTACGGTGCGTCGACCGGCCGTCCGCGTCGTTGTGGCTGGATGGACATCGTCGCGCTGAAGCGCGCCGTGGCCATCAACGGCATCAGCGGCCTGTGCATCACCAAGCTGGACGTGCTGGACGGCATGGAAAAGCTGAAGGTCTGCATCGCCTACGAATACAACGGCAAGCGCACCGAGTACGCGCCGCTGGACGCGCAGGGCTGGGAAGAATGCACCCCGGTGTACCTGGAGTTCCCGGGCTGGAGCGAGAACACCCACGGCATCACCCAGTGGGACGATCTGCCGCCGGCCGCACGCGCCTACCTGCGTTCGCTGGAAGAGCTGGCCGGCTGCCCGATCAGCATCGTCTCCACCGGCCCGGACCGCGACCACACCATGGTCCTGCAGGATCCGTTCGCCTGAGGTGGCGCCGGGCCATGCCCGGCGTTGGTGACAGGAAAAGCCCCGCGCACGCGGGGCTTTTTCGTTACTGTGTGGCCAGGCCAGCGGGGAAGCGACGCGATGACCAGGATGTCAGCGTGAAAGGCGGGACGGTAGTGCGGGTCACCCTGTGGGTGTCGTGGAGCCTGTGGTGCATGGCCGGCCTGGTACTTGTGTTGGGTGCAGCCGCCAATGCCCTGGCTTCGCGCACGCAGACGGTGCCGCTGGTGCTGCGCCCTGGCGCAACCGCCCAGATCACCGTCTACCGCCTCATCGATGACCAGCTTCGGCTGCGCCTGCGCTATGCCGCGGACGGTACAGAGGCTGACCCTGAAGTGCTGCTGCGCATCGAGACTCCCACCGAACATGGAGACTTCCGCGCAGGGGAGCGTTGGGGAGTGGCCGGGCAGGGCATCGACCGCGCGCTGGTATCGGTTGAGTCCAGCGGCCTCATGGCCTCCTACTTTGATTACGGTCGCGGCGACGCATTGCCACGCGGCCGCTCATGGCTGCGGGTAACCGTGCTGGAGGTGGATCCGGCGCTGGCGGGACGCACTGCAGACATCGAGCTGCAGCCGCCGCTGGGTCTGCTGAAGCTGACCGACCTGGACTACCTCTGGCTGTGGCCGTTCTTTTTCTGGAAGATGGCGGCGCTGTTCCTGCTGATTCCGGGGGCTGCGTTGACTGTCTTCACTGTGGCGTTGCGGCGCCAGCAGCGCCGGGCATCGGTGCCGCCGACTTCAGCAAGGGATAGGGATTGATCGACTCTCCCTTCCACCACTGCTTCTCCGGCCCCAAGACATGCACTTCGAAGTGCAGGTGCGGGGCCTCGGCGCTGGCATTGCCGGTGCTGCCGACGTAGCCGATCACATCCCCGCGCTTGATCGCCTGTTTCTCGGCCAGGCCATCGGCATAGCGCTGCAGGTGCGCGTAGTAGTAGCACCAGCGTCCGCTGGGCTCGAACTGGTAGATAGTCAGCCCGCCGCGTTTGCTGTCGAACAGTTTTTCCACCGTGCCATCAGCCACCGCGAGTACCGGAGTACCGGCATCGGCCAGGATGTCGATGGCATCGTGTACGCGGCCTTCGCTGCGTGCATCGGTGAAGGTATCGCGCAGCTGCGAGGCCAGGATGCCCTGCACCGGCAGCAGCAGGCCGGACGGTGCATCCGCAGCCTGCGCGGCCGGCGGCGCGGTGGTGGCGGGTGGGGCCGTTGCGCGTGGCGCTGGTTCGACCACCGGCGCGGCGGACACCGCCGATGGCGCTGCCGGCAGCGAGGCGGCTACCGGCTCACTCCCATCGCGACGCAGCCACCAACCTGCCCCCAGTCCCAGCAGTACGCCCAATACGATCAGCTGCGAAAGACGCATGGGCTTACTCCTGCATCACCACGGGCACCGAAGTATCCACTGCGTCGGCCACACGCACCGCATCCCAGTTGGTCATGCGTACGCAGCCATGCGATTCGGTCTTGCCCACGTGGCTGGGTTCGGGCGTGCCATGCAGGCCGTAGTGCGGCTTGGACAGGTCGATCCAGACCCGGCCGACCGGATTGTTCGGGCCCGGCGGCAGCGTCGCCTTCTTTTCGCCCTTGCGCGCATCCCAGAACAACTTCGGGTTGTAGTGGAACGGCGGGTCGCGATACACGCCCAGGATCTTCCATTCGCCGATCGGCAACGGGTCGTGCTGGCTGCCCGACGACACCGGCACCTGCGCGATCAGCTTGCCCTGCGCATCCAGCAACTGCAGGGTGGAGTCGGATTTGTCGACCACGATCTTCGCCGCCTTCGGCAATGCCGCTGGTGCGATGTTGGGCACTTGGATGCGGCTGCCAGCCTTGGTCAGATCCACGCCGGGATTGAGCACCTTCAGCAACTCCGGCGAGGCGTGGAAGCGCTCGCCCAGGGCTTCTTCCACACTGCTGAAACCCAGCGATTTCAGTTTGGCCTGTGCGGCAGGTCCTTTCGGTATGGGCTGGAACGGGCCGGCGACATCCTCGGCAGTCAGCGTGTAGCTGGCCAGCGGCCCCACCGTATCAGCCTGCAGAGCCTTCCAGGTGGCGTCGTCCAGCTCACCCGTCACGGTCAGCCCATGCGCGGCCTGGAAGCCCGCCACCGCGCGTCGCTGGTTGCTGCCCACTTCGCCATCGATCTGGCCAGGCGAGAAATTCGCGCGATCCAGCAGCACCTGGGCGTGCAGGGCGGAGCGCACTGCGGCGTCCGGGCCGGCCTTCTCGGCAATGGGGGCGGGCAGGTTGGGCGCAGGGGACTGCGCGAAGGCGGGTGATATCAGTAGCGACAGGACGAACAGTACAGGATGGGGTACACGCATGGGCATCTCCGGCATTCACGGAACTACCATGCCTGTGCGCAATGCAGGACTGATGTGAAAAGAATCTGACGCCGGGATGAGTGGTGCCAACGTGACCATCCCTTGTGGGGCCGCGTCTGCACATGGAAAGCAACGAGGGCAGGCGACCACGGATCCGTCGCCGCCTGCCCTGATGTTCAATCCACAGTAACCATGATGTCGATGCTGTTGTTGTCCTCCCGTGACTCGCTCACGGTGTTCTGATCGTCAACCAGCAGCTGGATGGAGTGCACCCCTGGGGTCGGGCGCCAGACGTCGTTGTAAGTCCTGACATTGACGCTGGCGCCGGGTGCCAGGGTGTAGTTCTGGAGGCCGCCCCACACGCAACCTTCAATGAAACACTGCCCGTTCTTCATGGCCATCAGCCCAATCCAAGGCGCGCTGGCGGCGACCGAGCCGACATTCTCGATGGTTGCGGTGAACGAGGTTGCATCGCCGGATTTCGGACGCAGCGGCTGTGAATGGGCGCTGGTGATCCGAAGGTCTGGCTTGTCCGAGACCTGGATGATTCGAGCCAGCTGGTTGTTGCCCTCATTCGACTCCTGGATCAGCCCTTGGTCGTCAACAATGGAGGTGATCTGTTGCTGGCCACCCGCGGCTGGCCAAACGGGGCCTGCGGGGCTCAACCATACGGATTCGCCCGGCGCCAAGGCCGTTGTCAGGCCACTCCAGGGGCAGCCACTGGCTGGGCACGCGCCGTTTACCAGATAGACCGCTCCGAGCCAACCCGCAGGTGCGGGCATTGATCCGCGGTTGGTTACTGCCGTGCGGAATGTCACTGCATCGCCTGGCTTGAAACTGGCTGGAATCGTTTCGATCAGGTATGGCTGCAGATCGGGCAGATCCCCCACCATGATTTCCCGGGTCAACTCGTTGTTGTGTTCGTCGAGTTCCTTGATGCGGTCCGCGTCATCAGCGAACACGGTCATCGCATGCAGCCCTGCCGAAGGTGTCCAGCTGGGTCCCTGGTTCAGATCTATGGTGGCCTGTTGACCAGGGGCCAGACTGATGGTCAAGATCCCCCATTGGCATCCTCCCTCGAAACACTGTCCCTCCTCATGGACGAGGACACTGTGGTGATTCATGGGAGACGGAGCATTGCCGGCATTTCGGATGGTTGCCCGGAAACGGACTGGCTCCCCTGCCCGGAACTGGCTTGGAATCGTGTCGATCCGCGTGACCTGAAGGTCCGGTTGATGCGTGAGGTCATCGATCATTGAGTTGAAGATGGCAGGGCAGTTCTGCCCGTCGAACTGAAAATCAGGGCGTGCACCCGGCCAGAACGCAAAGTAGGCGCTGCCTAGGTTGCGAGGGCGGTCCGCTCCATACACGGCTTGCAATGAAGCTTCGAGTTTCACCCGGAAGCTGGTGCGCAGTCCGGGGTCATTGCAGCTGGTGTAGTTGAAAGCAGGAAGGACCGGAACCATTCCACCTCCCAGCAATCCGTGCCGTTTCCATTTCTGGTACTGAGCGACCTGTTCGTTGACGGTGTTCTGATACTGGTCAACGAAGACGACATCCTGTGCGTGTGGGCTCATTGCGTACTGGATCTGGACATCGCTCAACGTGCCCATCAGATTGGCGATGATCACCGGGCGCGCGGATGCATCGGGATCCGCTTGCCGAAGCCTTTCGTAGACCAGTTCCTGGAAGCGCTTGCAGATACCAAGGTTCTGTGGTGTCTGTGGCAGAGCTGGTTCGTCAAAAGTGTAGTAACCAACTACGATGTCTGAGTTCTGCAGGGCAAGTGCAGCAACAGCGTCAAGCTCCTGTTGAAGCCAGTCTGGTAGACGCTCGTTGCCAGGAGAGCAGGCACTGCCGGGATCTGCGTACCAGGCGTCGTGAACGGGTCCGTTGAACTGGAGCAGCACTTTGAATCTGGATAACAGCGGGTCCTGCCGCAGCGCCTGCAAACGGGAGCTGAGTTCACCCGTATTCCATCCTGTCACGGGAATCACATTCGCGCCGGCATTGTGCAGCTCGGTCAGCTGGGAGCGGACTGCGGGGTCAGCATTGCCGATGATGTTGTACGCGTAGAGGAACTTGAAGTTGCTTCCGGTGTATGCGTCCTGGGCGTGCGCGGACTGTGGGCTTGTCATGCAGGCAAGCAGGAGCGGAAGTGCACTGAGATAATGCCTCATGGTCGTCCTTGTACGATGGCGAGGGTGGCCGAGGTCTGGCATCTTGCAGATCAGCGGTGGCCCAGCATAACGGCAACAACTGCGTGGATCAGACCGCCTACGGAGATGCTGCGCATTCGTTGCTGGCAATGGCGATGCAAACGTGAACCGCGCCCGAAGCGTTCAGAATTTACGGGTCAAGACCCAGCATGAGGCCGCCGATAAGGCCACATCCCCCCGTATTGGATACCCCCATGAACTACTTGAGGAACGTCAGGGTTGCCTGGCGTCTTGGGCTGGGCTTTGGCCTGTTGCTGCTGCTGGTCGCCGCCGTGGTGGCCACCGGCGCCACTGCCAGTGTCGTGCAGAAGCGCGCGATGCAGCAGGTGGTCGACGTCAGCGTGGCCAAGGTGCGCCTGCTGTCGCAGATGCTCGATGCCAACAACCAGATGATGGTCGTACGCCGCGAAATGCTGATCCGTCAGGGCGAAGACCGCGGCAGCGACGAGAAGCGCATCGCCGACCTGGTCAAGCGCTATGAGGCCAGCTGGACCGCCTACCAGGCGCTGCCCAGCGATGCCCAGGGCAAGACCATCGCGGAAACCATCGCGGCCAAGCGTGCCGTTGCGCGCCCGCTCAACAAGCAGACCAGCGAACTGATGGAGCAGGGTGATTACCCTGGCGCCGTGGCGCTGACGCTGGGCCCGGTGCAGGAAGCGGCCAACGGCTGGAACAAGGCGCTGTCCGATGGCGTGGACTTCGAGGAGAAGGAAAGCCGTGAAGCTGCCGCCGAAGCGATCCGCCTGGGCGAACGCAGCCTGCTGCAGCTGCTGGTGCTGGGCGGCGTCGCGCTGCTTGCCGGCATCGGCGCCTCGGTGATGATCGGCCGCAGCCTGACCGGCCCGCTGGCGCGCGCGGTGAACCTGGCCGAGCGGCTGTCCAAGGGCCAGCTGGACCAGGAGTTCCGCCTCGGTGGCCGGGATGAACTGACCCAGCTGGGCGAGGCCATGGCCAGTGTGCGGCAGAGCGTGCAGGCGGCGATCGGCGCGCAGCTGCAGATGGCTGAGCAGCACGAAGCGGGTGCGATCCGCTATCGCATGGACGACAGTGCCTTCCCCGGTGATTTCGGCCGCATGGTGCAGGCCACCAACAGCCTGGTCGAATCGCACGTGCAGGTGGAGCTGCTGATGGCCGAAGTGATGCAGCGTTACGCGATCGGCGACCTCAGCCGTGACCTGCCGGACTACCCGGGCGAGAAGGGCACGCTGACCCGCACTCTGGCCGCGGTAAAGCAGAGCCTGATGGCGATCAACGCGCAGATCGATGAACTGGCCCGTGCGGCTCGCGCCGGCGACTTCAGCATGCGTGGCGATGCTGCTGCGTTCCAGTACCAGTTCAAGGCGATGGTCGAACACCTCAACGGCATGATGGCCAGTTCGCAGGCCAGCATTGCCGATGTTTCCGACGTGCTGCGCGCGATCTCGCACGGTGACCTGACCGCACGCATGGACGGTGAGTACGACGGCGTGTTCGCGCGCATGCGCGACGACGCCAATACCACCACCGCGCAGCTGACGGGCATTGTGCGGGGCATCCAGGTGGCTGCCGACAGCATCAACAACGCGGCCCAGGAACTGGCCGCCGGCAACAACGACCTGTCGCGCCGCACGGAGCAGCAGGCGGCCAACCTGGAGGAAGCTGCCGCGTCGATGGAGGAGCTGACCTCCACCGTGCGCCAGAACGCCGAGCTGGCGCGTCAGGCCGACAGCGAAGCGCATGCCGCCGGTGCCGCCGTACGCGAGACCGAGCAGGCGATGGCGCAGATGGCCTCGGTGATGGGTGAGATCGATCAGTCCTCGGCACGCATCTCGGAAATCTCCACCGTTATCGACGGCATCGCGTTCCAGACCAACATCCTGGCGCTGAACGCTGCGGTGGAAGCCGCGCGCGCGGGCGAGCAGGGCCGTGGTTTTGCCGTGGTCGCCAGCGAAGTACGCACGCTCGCGCAGCGCGCCGGCGTCGCGGCCAAGGAAATCAAGGAGCTGATCGAAGACGCCGCTGCCAAGGTGAAGAGTGGCCTGGCGGTGACCGTTGAATCGGAAGCAGCGATCGCACGCGTCGCCCAGGCCAGTTCGCGCACCACCCAGCTGATGAGCGACATCGCAGCGGCCAGCAAGGAACAGGCCGCCGGCATCGAGCAGGTCAACCAGGTGGTGGTGCAGATGGACCAGGTGACGCAGCAGAACGCGGCCCTGGTGGAAGAAGCCACTGCGGCGAGCCGCGCGCTGGAAGAACAGGCGCATGCGCTGACCACGTCGGTAGCGGTATTCAAGGTGGAAGGCGCAGTGGCTTCGGCCGTGCCGCGCCGTGCAGCCTGAGCAGGCTGCTGACCCCGTGACAGGAATACGGCCGCCTTGAGCGGCCGTATTTGCATTGCCCGCTCAGGCAGCAGGGAGGATCGCCCTCATTGCTCCAGGACGCTGCCGAGCATGGCCCCAAGCACGTACAGCACGCCAAGCGTGGGAGGAATCACCAGAAGGTAGACGGTGATCCAGGTCATTCCGGAAAGCCAGCGTCCCACGCCGATGACGTTGAGTGCTGCGGTCTGCAGCATCACCGGCAGTTGCATGAGGATGTAGGCGCTCTTGGGGTCGCTGTTGGACCGGGCATCGAGCACCAGCCAAGTGGTAAGCGCGAGATAGAGCGCGCATAGGGCAATGCCGGTCCAGCTGAGCCAGCGTGGCTTGCGCATGCCGCCTTCCTCGTCTGTCCGGGGCCATCAGGGTAGCGCCGCGACCAGCGGCGTGCACTTCCCTGGGTCGAGCCGATAAGCGAAGCTGCGCGGCAGCGAGTCGTACGAAGGGACCTGAGAAGTGAGCAATGTGATGAACGCCGTGATGCTCCCGATCGTGATGCTGCCCGGGCTGGATGGCAGCGGCCTGCTGTCGACATGCTTCGTGGAAGCGATGCAGGACCAGGGGGTTACCGTGCAGGTGCTGCCGCTGCCCATGCACGGGCCACAGGACTACGTTACATTGGCGTCGATCCTGCGCCCGCAGCTTCCCATCTCTCCCTTTGTGCTGCTGGCTGAATCGTTTGCCGGGCCGCTGGCTATCGAACTGGCGGTGGCTTCACCGCCGGGATTGCGCGGATTGATACTGAGTACGACCTTCGCGCGGCGACCGGTGCCGCTGCCAGCGGCGAGCGCACGCTTGCTAGCCCCTGCATGGCCACCGCCGCCGCTGGCGTTGCTGGCCCGGCTTCTGCTGGGGCATTGGCGGACACGCATGAACCTTCGCGAGCTGCGGCATGCGATCGCTGCGGTACCGACCGCGATCCTGCGGCAGCGCGCTGCGGCGACACTGCAGATCGATGTCCGCGCGCAGTTGCCGAAGCTCACGCTGCCGACGTTATGCCTGCATGCACGACAGGACCACCTGTTGTGGCCGCCCAGCGTGGCCGAGCTGCAGGTCTTGTTGCCCGATGCCCGGCACGTGTCGCTGGAAGGGCCGCATCTACTGCTGCAGGCCCGTGCCGAGGCAGCCGCAGCCGAAGTTGCCGCATGGATGAGGGCGCTCCCCTCCTGATCGAAGACTCAGCCGCGTGCACGCGTGCGCGCGGCTTTCTTCGCCGCCGCCTTGCGCACGGTCTTCTTCGCGGCCCGCGTCTTGGCTGCCTTCTTCGCGGCGGCGCTCCGCGCGGCGGCCGTACCCGCCTTCTTTACCGCTGCCTTCTTCGCCGTCTTCTTTGCGGCCTTCTTTGTCGCGGTCTTGCGAGCCGGTGCCTTCTTCGCCACCGCCTTCTTCGCAGGTGCCTTCTTCGCCGCCGTCCTCTTGGTTGCGGCCTTCTTTGTGGCCGATTTCCTGGCAGGCGCCTTCTTGGCAGCCTTCTTGCTGGTCGCCTTCTTCGCGCCCTTGCGGGCACTGCCGGCGCGCTTGCCGCCGCCGTCCTGCTTGTTCACGGTGGCCCAGGCAATGCGCTCGGCGGTGCCTTCACTCGCGCCGCGATCACGTTCGCTTTCCTCGATGTGCTCGGCTTGGCGCTTCTGCTTTTCGGTGTATGCGGATTTGTCACCACGGGGCATGACGATTCTCCTGTCGTTGTGGTCAGGCCAGCAGGCGCAGCTTGGGCTCGCGCGCCCACTGGCGGGTGGCGGCCGCCGCCAGGAATGCCTTGGCGTCTTCTGCTTCGACGATGCCGGGGTCGTTGCCGACGCGCGCCGCCTTCAGCAGCACCTGGCCGCCCGCGTCGCTGGCGATGGCCTTCAGGTGTGCCCACGCCTGGCTGACGAATTCGACGGCTGCACTCTCTTTCGACAAGGCCTTCGCGGCTTCAAGGCTGAGCACCACGGCTACTGCATCGAACACGGCTGACGGGGTACCCGCCAGCTGCCCATCTGCCGCCTGCAATGCGCCATCGCTCAGCGTGGCGCCTCCCACTTTTGGCGCGACCAGCTTCACGTCTGCACCTGCCTTCCGGGCGGCCTTGCTCAGGCTGGCAATCACGCGCGCGTCGGAGCCTTCGTCGAACAGGATGCCGATGCAGCGACCCTGCAGGGTCGGCTTGTTACGCCCGATCACGCGCACCTCGGGAGCGGGCGGCATGTCCCGCACCGGCGTGGCGGTTGGGGCCGGGTCGGGCAGCGCAGGCAGGGCCAGGCCATCGGCCACGCGCTGCGCCAGCGCGTCATCGATGTTGCGCAGGTGGCTGACGGTGCGCACCCGCACCTTCAGCGTTTCCACCTTGGACAACTCGAACACCAGCGCCGATGCCAGGTGCGCCTGCTCCGGCTTTTCCAGGCTGCGGAAGAACATCCGGGCCTGGCTGTAGTGGTCGGCGAAACTCTCCGCGCGGGTGCGGCCCTTGCGGCCATCGTCGGCGCTGGCATGGCTGCGGAATCCGGCAGGCGTCTCGCGCGGGGTGTCGTCCTGCAGCGAGCTGGGATCGTAGGCGACGCGGCCCTTGGGCACCTGCATCTGCATGTGGCCGTCGCGCTGATGATTGGCAAACGGGCACTTCGGTGCATTCACCGGGATCTGGTGGAAGTTCGGGCCGCCCAGGCGCAGCAGCTGGGTGTCCAGGTAGGAGAACAGGCGGCCCTGCAGCAGCGGGTCGTTGCTGAAGTCGATGCCGGGCGGCACGTTGGCCGGGCAGAACGCCACCTGCTCGGTCTCTGCGAAGAAGTTGTCGGGCCAGCGGTCCAGTACCATGCGCCCGATCACCTGCAACGGCACCAGCGATTCGGGAATGATCTTGGTCGGATCCAGGTGGTCGAACGGGAATGCGTCGGCGTCTTCTTCGGTGAACAGCTGCACCGCCAGCTCCCATTCGGGAAAGTCGCCGCGCTGGATGGCCTCGAACAGGTCGCGGCGATGGAAGTCATTGTCGGCCGATTGCAGTTTCAACGCTTCGTCCCAGACCGTGGACTGAATGCCCAGCTTGGGCCGCCAGTGGAACTTGACGAACGTCGACTCGCCAGCCTCGTTCAGCAGGCGGAAGCTGTGCACGCCGAAGCCTTCGATCATCCGCAGCGAACGCGGGATGGCGCGGTCGCTCATCGCCCACATGATCATGTGCATCGATTCGGGCATCAGCGAAATGAAGTCCCAGAACGTGTCATGGGCCGACGCGGCCTGCGGGAAGGCGCGGTCCGGCTCCATCTTCACTGCGTGCACCAGGTCCGGAAACTTCATCGCGTCCTGGATGAAGAACACCGGGATGTTGTTGCCGACCAGATCCCAGTTGCCCTCCTTGGTGTAGAACTTGACCGCAAAGCCGCGCACGTCGCGCGGGGTATCCACCGAGCCTGCGCCACCGGCCACGGTCGAGAAGCGGGTGAATACCGGCGTCTTCACGCCGACCTCGGTCAGGATGCGTGCGCGGGTATGGGCTGCCAGTGATCGGGTCAGCTCGAAGTAGCCGTGTGCTGCGCTGCCACGTGCGTGCACGATGCGCTCGGGAATGCGTTCGTGATCGAAGTGGGTGATCTTCTCGCGCAGGATGAAGTCCTCCAGCAGCGTGGGCCCCCGAGGTCCCTGCCGCAGGGAGTTCTGGTTGTCCGCCACCGGAATGCCCTGGTCGGTGGTCATTGCCGGATGGCTGCCCCCGGCCTGCTGGTGCAGTTCATCGCCATCGCCCCGGCGGTGGCTTTCGGCAGGGACGGTTGCGCGCTTGCCGGTCGGCTTGCTGGCGGCCATGGACGTTGGCTCCGGATCATCAAAAGGAACCACGACACTGGAACCAGCCCCGTTAAACCACGGTCCGGCAAAGGTGAACGTACGGGCAAAAGCAGGCTCGGGTATGCTTGCCGCATGCGAGTCGAGCCCGCCGACATCGAAGCCCTGTTCGACGCCATCCCGGATGTGCTGTTCTTCATCAAGGACCGCCAGGGGCGTTACACCCACGTCAACCAGACCATGCTGCGGCGGCTGGGTCTGCGCGCGCGCAAGGACGTGATCGGGCGTACGGCGGCCGAAATCTACCCGACCGGCCTCAGTGCGGACTACGTTGACCAGGACGCCCGCGTGCTGTCCGGTGAGGTGATCGAGAACCTGATGGAGCTGCACCTGTTCGCCAACCGCGAACCGGGCTGGTGCCTGACCTGCAAGCGCCCGCTGGTGGTCGACGGGGCCATCGAGGGCCTGATCGGCATTTCCCGCGACCTTGGCCAGAAGGACAGCCTCGGCACCCAGTACGAGCAGCTGCGGCTGGCGCTGGCCCACCTCAACGCGCACTACGCCGAGAACGTGCGCATGCAGACCCTGCTGGACATCACCGGCTTTTCGCTGTCCAAGCTGGAGCGCAGCTTCCGCAAGGTGTTCCAGATGACCCCGCAGCAGGTGCTGACCCGGCTGCGGATCCAGATGGCCATGCATCTGCTGCATGGCGACGACAGCATCGCCTGCATCGGCCAGGCCTGCGGTTTCAGCGACCAGAGTGCCTTCACCCGCAAGTTCAAGGCTGAAACCGGTTTCTCGCCGCGTGCCTATCGTGCCCGTATCGGTGGGAACGTCGGCGAGCCGGCGCTGGCCTGAGCGGCCTGCTGCGCTGTGCCTATCCCCGTGGGCACGGGACAGGGTAAGGTGTCGCCCCTGTAGCCCGCCGCCAGCCCCGCCGATGCCCAACTCGATTCCGACCGCTTCGCCGTCCCGCCTCGGACATTCGCTCAAGCCCCGCCAGCTGATCATGATGGGCCTGGGCAGCGCCATCGGCGCCGGGCTGTTCCTCGGCTCGGGCGTGGGTGTGCAGGCGGCCGGTCCGGCGGTCCTGGTGTCGTATCTGGTCGCCGGAGCGCTGGTGATCATCGTGATGAACGCGCTGGGCGAGATGGCGGCGGCCAAGCCCACCAGCGGCGCGTTCTCGGTGTATGCAGCCGACGCCATGGGCGCTACCGCCGGTGCAACCGTGGGCTGGCTGTGGTGGGTGCAGCTGGTGATCGTGATCGCCGCCGAAGCGGTGGGCGCGGCCGGGCTGCTGGCCACGGTCTGGCCGGCGATACCGGTACCGATGGCGGCGTTGGCGTTCATGCTGTTCTTCACCGCGATCAACCTGCTCGGAGTGAAGAACTTCGGCGAGTTCGAATTCTGGTTCGCCATCCTCAAAGTCGCGGCGATCCTGGCGTTCATCGCCATTGGCGTGGCGCTGCTGATGGGATGGCTGCCGCAGGTGACCTCCCCGGGCCTGAGCAACTTCACCGAACACGGTGGTTTTGCGCCGAAGGGCCTGGCCGGGATCGGCGCGGCGCTGCTGGTGGTGGTGTTCGCCTTCGGCGGCACCGAGATCGTGGCCGTGGCGGCGGCCGAAACCGAAGACCCCGAGCGCAGCATTGCCCGTGCCATCCGCACCGTGGCCTGGCGCATCCTGGTGTTCTACATCGGCTCGCTGAGCGTGATCATCGCCGTGGTGCCGTGGACCAGCGAGGCGCTGAAGTCGCCGTTCGCCGCCGTGCTGGACATCGCCCGCATCCCGGGCGCTGGTACCGCCATCACGCTGATCGCCGTGATCGCGCTGCTGTCGGCGCTCAATGCCAACCTCTACGGCGCCTCGCGCATGATGTATTCGCTGGCGCAGCGTCGCGAAGCGCCGGCCGTGCTTGGCTGGACCGACCCGCGCCAGGTGCCGGTGATCGCCGTGCTGGCCAGCGTGCTGTTCGGCTTTGCCGCCACGGTGATGGAACTGCTGTTCCCGGACCGGGTGCTGCCGGTGCTGCTGAACATCGTCGGTTCCACCTGCCTGCTGGTGTGGACGCTGTCGCTGGTCTCGCAGCTGGTGCTGCGTCGTCGCGCGGATCGTCTGGGTACCCGACTGCCGTTCCGCATGGCCGGTTTCCCGTGGCTGACCTGCTGTGCACTGGCGATCCTTGCGCTGATCTTCGGCCTGCTGCTGAGTGAGTCGCACACCCGCCTGCAGTTCCTGTCGATGGTGGCGTTGACCGCCACGATCGCCGCCAGCAGTGCCATCGCGCGGCGCATGCGCCGGGCGTGATTCTGTAGAGCCGACCCTGCGGTCGGCTGCTGTTTGCGCGATCGCCAGCCGAGCATGGGCTCGGCTCTACAACAGGCACACACTCCGCGTGGCACTGTGCAGGCAGGCCGTCATCGGCCCGTCGACCAGGAGTACCGCATGCTGCGCAGCCGTCCCTTCCTGATGTTCACCGGCCAGGCCGAGGCCGCGCTGGCCCTGTACGCCGAAGCCTTTGCCGATTTCCGGCTGCTGGGCCTGCAACGCCATCCCGAGGGGGCCGGCGCCGGCGTGCCGGGGCAGGTCCGCCAGGCCATCTTCCTGCTCGGTGGCACCCACTACCTGTGCTTCGACAGCCTGGACGTGCACGATTTCACCTTCTCGCCGTCGATCTCGCTGTTCGTCGAGTGTTCCGGTGCCGAGCAGTTCGAGCGCGCGGCACGCGTGCTGGGTGAGGGCGGCCATTGGTTGATGCCGGTGGGCGACTATGACTTCAGCAATCGCTACGGCTGGGTGCAGGACCGCTTTGGCGTGTCGTGGCAGTTGAGCCTGGGGCAGATGCCGGACCCGTGATCGGATGCTTGTGGGTGTGGGCCTTGGTCCACACGCCCCATGAAAACGGCCCGCTTGCGCGGGCCGTTTTCTTTACCGATGCAGTGAGGAATCACGCCTCGACTTCATCATCCTTGTAGGCATCGACCGGGATGCAGGCGCACATCACGTTCTTGTCGCCGTACACGTTGTCGACACGCGCCACCGGCGGCCAGTATTTGCTCTGCTTCAGGCTGGCCAGCGGGAAGGCGGCCAGTTCACGCGGGTAGGCGTGGGTCCACTCGCTGGCGGTCACTGCGGTGGCAGTGTGCGGCGCGTTCTTCAGCGGGTTGTCCTCGCGGTCGAGGCGGCCGTCTTCGATCGCGGTGATCTCCTCGCGGATCTGGATCATCGCGTTGATGAAGCGATCCAGTTCGTGCAGCGATTCGCTTTCGGTCGGCTCCACCATCAGCGTGCCGGCCACCGGGAAGCTCAGGGTCGGGGCATGGAAGCCGAAGTCGATCAGGCGCTTGGCCACGTCCTCGGCACCGATGCCGCTGGTCTTCTCCAGCGGGCGCACGTCCAGGATGCACTCGTGCGCCACCAGGCCGTTGCGGCCGGTGTACAGGGTCTTGAAGTGCGGGGCCAGGCGCTTGGCGATGTAGTTGGCGTTGAGCTGCGCGACCTGGGTGGCCTTGCGCAGGCCGTCGCGGCCCATCATCGCGATGTACATCCAGCTGATCGGCAGGATCGAGGCGCTGCCGAAGCTGGCCGCGCTGACCATGCCGACCGGGCCGTTGTCACCCAGCTTGCCCGGCAGGAACGGGGCCAGGTGCTCCTTGACCGCGCACGGGCCGACGCCCGGGCCGCCACCGCCGTGCGGGATGCAGAAGGTCTTGTGCAGGTTCAGGTGCGAAACGTCCGACCCCCACTTGCCCGGCTTGGCCACGCCGACCAGGGCATTCATGTTGGCACCGTCGGTGTACACCTGGCCGCCGTGCTTGTGGATGATCTCGCAGATCTCCACCACCTCTTCCTCGAACACGCCGTGCGTGGACGGGTAGGTCATCATGATCGCGGCCAGGCGGTCGCTGTACTTCTCGGCGTTGAGGCGGATGTCCTCGACGTCGACGTTGCCGTTGGCATCGGTCTTGGTCACCACCACCTTCATGCCGCACATCTGCGCCGAGGCCGGGTTGGTGCCGTGCGCCGAATCCGGGATCAGGCAGATGTCGCGGTGGCCTTCGCCGCGCGAGCGGTGGTAGGCGCGGATCGCCAGCAGGCCGGCGTACTCGCCCTGCGCGCCGGAGTTCGGCTGCAGGCTGACCGCGTCATAGCCGGTGCATTCCACCAGCATCGCTTCCAGCGTGTCGATGAGTTCCTTGTAGCCCAGCGCCTGGTCGGCCGGCACCAGCGGGTGGATCTGCGAGAACTCCGGCCAGGTCACCGGGATCATCTCGGCGGTGGCGTTGAGCTTCATGGTGCACGAGCCCAGCGGGATCATCGTGCGGTCCATCGCCAGGTCCTTGTCGGCCAGCGAGCGCAGGTAGCGCAGCAGTTCGTGCTCGCTGTGGTGGGTGTTGAACACCGGATGGGTCAGGAATGCGGACTGGCGCAGCAGGCCGGCCGGCAGCGCATCGGCGGTGCTGGCATCCAGCGCGTCGACGTCGGCCTGCGCACCGAACACGGCGGCCAGTGCGACCACGTCGGCGCGGGTGGCGGTCTCGTCCAGGCTGATGCCGACCGAGTCGCTGTCGATCGCACGCAGGTTGTAACCGGCGGCGCGGGCCTTGGCGTGAATCTCATCGGCGTGCACGCCGGTGACATGCAGGGTGTCGAAGAAGTCGCCACCGACCTGCACGCCGGCCTCGCGCAGCGCGGCGGCCAGGATCGAGGCCAGGCGGTGGGTGCGCCGGGCGATGCGGGTCAGGCCTTCCGGGCCGTGGTACACGGCATACATCGAGGCCATCACCGCCAGCAGCACCTGTGCGGTACAGATGTTGGAGGTGGCCTTCTCGCGGCGGATGTGCTGCTCGCGGGTCTGCAGGGTCAGGCGGTAGGCCGGGTTGCCCTGGGCATCGACCGAGACGCCGATCAGGCGGCCCGGCATCGAGCGCTTGTAGGCGTCGCGGCAGGCCATGAATGCGGCGTGCGGCCCGCCGAAGCCGAACGGCACGCCGAAACGCTGGCTGTTGCCGACCACGATGTCCGCACCCCATTCGCCCGGGGCGGCCAGCAGGGTCAGCGCCAGCAGGTCGGTGGCCACGGCCACCAGGCCGCCGCGCGCGTGCACGGCCTCGACCAGCGCCTTGTAGTCGCCGATCTGGCCGAAGGTGTCCGGGTACTGCAGCAGCAGGCCGAAGGCTTCTGCTTCCAGTGCCTCGGCCGGGGTGCCGACGCGCAGCACGATGCCCATGGGCTCGGCGCGGGTACGCAGCAGTTCCAGGGTCTGCGGGTGCACGGCGTCGTGCACGAAGAAGGTGTCCGACTTCGACTTGGCCGAACGCTTGGCCAGGGTCATCGCTTCAGCTGCGGCGGTGGCTTCGTCCAGCAGCGAGGCGTTGGCGATTTCCATGCCGGTGAGGTCGGCGCACAGGGTCTGGAAGTTGATCAGCGCTTCCATGCGGCCCTGCGAGATCTCGGCCTGGTACGGGGTGTAGGCGGTGTACCAGGCCGGGTTTTCCAGGATGTTGCGCAGGATCACGTTCGGCGTGTGGGTACCGTAGTAGCCCTGGCCGATGAAGCTGCGCAGCACGGTGTTCTTGTCGGCGATCGCACGGATCTTCGCCAGTGCCTGCACTTCGGTCATCGATTCCGGCAGTGCCAGCGGCGCCGGCGACTTGATCTTGGCCGGTACGATGGCATCGGTCATCGCATCCAGCGACGCGTGGCCGACGACGTCGAGCATCTGCGCGATCTCGGCATCGTTGGGGCCGATGTGGCGCTCGACGAACGCATTGTGGTGCTCGAGCTCACGCAGGGAAGGGGTGTTCTGGGACATGGCGAAGGATCCGTCAGGAAAGGGCACACGCACGGGCACAAGCCGCCGGTCGGCGGTCTGCGGGGCGCCCCTCTGTCCTTTTGCCTGAGAGTTTGGAAGCGCGGAAAACCGCGGCTTCGTGCCCCTTCGGCGCCGGATCGAACCGGTCTCTCCAGAGTTGTGTTACGGGTGGTATCGGGCCTGAGCGATTACGGGCGTTGCGCCTTCGGCAGCGGTGTTCCGCTTCTCCCACCGTGTTGCCCGCCGATTATAGCCCGTTGCGGGCGCGCCAGCCGCCTGCGGGCCCGGCCGCGGCGCCTGAATGGCCGATGGCCCGCCCGTGCGTTTTGTGCACTGCTGCATGGCATCAGGCGCAATCCCCACCTATGATGGGCGGATACCCGAATTCATCTGGCGCCGTCCCTGCTGCAGGGGACTGGCGCCGCCGTGCGTGCCGCGCATGGCCCTGCCGGACGCCTTCTCCATGACCGCCGCTGTTGCTCCTTCCACCCGCCGCATGGCCCTGCTGCTCGCCGGCCTGGCCATGTTCGGTCCGTTCTCGATCGACACCATCTTCCCCGCGTTCCCGCAGCTGGCCCAGCGCCTGGCGGTGGACGAGGTGGCGGTGCAGCAGACCATCAGCGTGTACCTGCTGTTCTACGGCCTGATGAGCCTGGCACACGGCCCGCTGTCCGATGCCTGGGGCCGCAAGCGGGTGATCCTCGGCGGCCTGGTGGTGTTCGTCGGCGCCTCGGTCGGCTGTGCGCTGTCCACCGATCTGACCACGCTGCTGGGGTTCCGCGCCCTGCAGGGCCTGTCCGCAGGCGTCGGCATGATCGTCGGCCGCGCGGTGATCCGCGACCTGTACCACGGTCACGACGCGCAGCGGCTGATGAGCCAGGTGTCGATGCTGTTCGGCATCGCCCCGGCGATCGCGCCGATCATCGGTGGCTGGATCCTGCTCAGCGGTGCTGGCTGGCCGCTGATCTTCTGGTTCCTGGTGGTGTTCGCACTGGTTCTGCTGGCGGCCACCGCCCGCTACCTGCCGGAGACCCATCCGCTCGAAGCGCGCGTTCCGTTGTCGCCGCGGGTGCTGATGCGTGATTACGTGCGCATCGGTTTCAATCCGCGCTTCCTGCGCCTGGCGCTGGCCGGCAGCATCGGTTTCGGTGGCATCTTCCTGTACATCTCCTCGGCACCGGTGTTCGTGATGCAGCACCTGCACCTGGGCGAGGGTGGTTTCGCCTGGCTGTTCATCCCCACCATCGGCGGCATGACCACCGGCTCGTTCCTGTCCGGGCGCATGGCCGGGCACACCACGCCCACCCGCCAGGTATCCATTGGTTTCGGCCTGTGCGCGCTGTCGGTGCTGCTGAACGTCGGCTACGTCGCGCTGGCGCCGCAGTTCGTGCTGCCGTGGGCGGTGCTGCCGATCTTCCTGGGTGGCATGGGCATGGCGCTGATCTTCCCGATCCTGGCGCTGGCGGTGCTGGACATGTACCCGCACCAGCGCGGCCTGGCCTCGTCGCTGCAGGCCTTCGTGCAGCTGATGATCAGCACCGTGGTGGCCGGCGTGGTGTCGCCGCTGCTCAGCGCCAGCCCGCTGCACCTGGCGTTGGGCCAGGCTGGGTTCTTCGGCGCCGGCTTCGTGTTCTGGTACTGGGAACACCGGCGCGAACGCGCGGCGCAGGCAGCCTGCACGGGTCACTGAGCAGCGCGCAGGGGTAGGGCGGGCCGTGGCGCCCGCAACGCTTGCGGCGGGAAACCGCCGGACTAGGCTGGGCACTCCAGCCAGCCGGTGCACAGGTGCACGACAGCCAGCCGATCCACTGTCGTTGCATGAGGTTCCCCATGGCTGCGCAGCAGACCTACCGCCTGTTCGAGGTGGCGCTGAAGGAGCGCCGCGTTCTTTCCCCTTCCCTGGACCGCATGGTGTTCACCGGTGCCGACGTGGCGCGGATGACGACCGGAGGGCCGGACCAGCGCATCAAGGTGTTCTTCCCCTTGCCCGGCCAGGAGGCGCCGCAGGTCCCCAGCGGCGAGGACTGGTACCCACGCTATCGGGCCCTGCCGGACGATCAGCGCCCGCCGATGCGCACCTACACCCTCCGCCAGCTGCGTGCAGAGCAGGGCGAGGTCGATGTTGATTTCGTGCTGCATGGCGAGACCGGGCCGGCCTCGCGATGGGCCATCCATGCACGGCCGGGCGACCGCGTGGTGCTGCTGGCCCCGGATGCCGACTGCGCCGACAGCAGCGAGGGCTGGGAATGGAAGCCGCCGGCCGGCGTTGGCCAGGTGCTGCTGGTGGCTGACGAGACCGCGCTGCCGGCAGTGGCCGGGATTCTCGAGGAACTGGCGGCCAGGGTGGATCCGCCGCGTACGCTGGCCCTGCTGGAAGTGGCGCAGGCCGGTGATGCGGTTCGCCTGAAGGCGCCGGCCACGGCCGAGCTGGTCTGGTTGCCGCGCGGGCAGGCGGCGTACGGGGCGCCTCTGTTGCAGGCGGTGCAGGCGCGCCTGGCCGCCTCGAGCGTGGTCGCTGGCGAAGAACTGGAAGAGATCGACGTCGACGCGCAGATCCTCTGGGAACAGGCCGATGCCAGCGTGGCCGGGCCGCTGTATGCCTGGGTGGCAGGCGAGGCGGGAGCGGTGATGGCGATCCGTCGCCATCTGGTCCGCGAGTGCGGGCTGGACCGCCGCACGATCACCTTCATGGGTTACTGGCGGCACGGGAAAGTGTTGGACTGAGGGGGTGTGAAGCGGTGTGGCGGGCGGGGTGCGCTATCCTTGCGCCCCCCTCGCAGCGGTACCGCACCATGTCCACCAGCTCCAAGACCCGCCGCGACCAGCGCCGTCGCCAGGAAAAGCAGGCCGCCAACAAGGCCGCTGCCCAGGCCTCGCCGGTGGAGCCGCATGCGGAACTGCGCGACGCGCAGCGCACCCTGCTGGCCGGTGTCGTGCGCCGCGATGGCGAATGGGTGCTGGGCATGGACGGCCGTATCGCCGGCCACAGTGACTCCGCCGCGCAGGTACTGGCGCTGATCATGCAGGCCGGTGAACTGCTCGAGCGCAACGGCACGCCGGTGCGCCTGATGTACTCCGATGCGCTGCGCGACGCCGCACAGGCCGAAGCGAAGGAAAAGGGCCAGACCTTCGAGGAGTTCAAGGCGGACCTGGCCGCGGCGATGGCGGCGAAGAAGGACAGCTGACAGGCATTCCGGTAGAGCCGGGCGCTGGCCGGCTGCCCGCGGGGTCTTCATCGCGTGGTTGCCGGCCAGCGGCCTGGCACTACCAGGAAGGGGCGGATCCTTGCGGACCCGCCCCTTTTCTCATTTCGCCGCCGGTGCCGCGTTGGCCTGCCAGCCGCACATCTGGCCTTCGTTCTGCTGCTTCAGCCACTCGTTGACCGGCGTGAAGTACTCGATCATCGGGCCGGCATCGAGCTTGTCGGTGCCGGTCAGCTCCTTCAGCGTGGCCTGCCACGGCTGGCTGGCACCCTTGCTCAGCATCGCCCAGTATTTCTGGCCGGCTTCCTTGTTGCCGTAGAAGGTGCACTCATGCAGCGGGCCCTTGTAGCCGGCCGCGTCGCACAGGCCCTTGTAGAACTGGAACTGCAGGATGCGCGCCAGGAAGTAGCGGGTGTACGGGGTGTTGCCTGGCACGTGGTACTTCGCGCCCGGATCGAAGAACTCCTCGCCACGGGTACTGGCAGGCGCCACGCCCTGGTACTTGGCCTTCAGGTCCCACCATGCCTTGTTGTAGTTGTCGGCGGTGATCGAACCATCGAACACACCCCAGCGCCAGCGGTCGATCATCAGCCCGAACGGCAGGAACGACACGCCCGACAGCGCCATGCGCATCTGGTTGTTGATGACCGCTTCGCGGCTTTCGGTCGGCGTATCGACCAGGCCGATCGAGCTGAGGTACTTGGGGGTCATCGCCAGCACGATGGTGTCGCCGATCGCTTCATGGAACCCATCGTTGGCACCGCCCTGGAACAGCGGCGGCAGCGGGTTGTAGGCCAGGTCGTAATAGATGTGGCCCAGCTCGTGGTAGATGGTGGTGAAGTTCTCTTCGTTCGGCTTGATGCACATCTTGGTGCGCACGTCGCCTTCCATGTTCATGTCCCAGGCGCTGGCGTGGCAGACCACGTCGCGGTCGTCGGGCTTGATGAACTGGGTGCGTTCCCAGTACGACTGCGGCAGCGACGGCATGCCCAGCGACACGTAGAAGTCCTGCGCGCGTTCGGTCATCTGCTTGGCGGTGCGCAGTTCGGCCTCGCGCTGCGCCTTGTACTGTGCGGCCACGTTGGCGTCCTTGCCGGCCTTGGCCAGCGCCGCGCTCAGGTTGGTCTGGTACTGCTTCTCCAGCGCCGCGGTGATGTCCAGGCTGCCGGCGCCCGGGTACGGTTCCAGCTGGTCCCACAGGTTCGACCAGTCCTGCTGCCACATGTTGCCCAGCAGGTGCGCGGCGATCAGGCCGTTGCCCACTTCGGCCTTGTCCTTGCCGTAGGTCTTGTCCAGCTTGCCGCGTGCGTAGCAGTGCAGCTGCTCGTACATCGGCTTGACCTGTTCCCACAGGCGGTCGGTTTCCGGGCCGATCTGCTCCGGCGGCATGTCATAGCCGCTGCGCCACATCTGGCCGGCATCGGTGAAGCCCATGCCCTTGGCGCCTTCGTTCACCAGGCCGACGAACTTCTGGTAGTCGCCGCGCATGTTCTTGGTGGTGCTGTGCCAGCCCTGCCAGGCGTCGAGCTGCTTGTCATAGTCGCGGCTGCGTGCCAGCACCTGCTCCAGCTCGCCCAGCTGGCGGCAGGAGTTCGGATCGTTGGCATCGGTGCAGTACTTGCCGGCGCCATAGCTGCCTTCCATGCGGGTGGCGATCTGGGTCAGCTCGGCCAGCTTGGCCGGGTCGCGCGGTGCCGGCATCGACGACATCAGCTTCAGCAGGTGGATCGCGCGCTTGCTGTCCTCGCTCATCGGCTTGCCGTCGAACTTCGCAGCCTGTTCGATCCAGCTGTTGAGCTGGGTCAGCGAGCGCTCGTTGGCCTTGGCCGCGATGCGTTCCGAATCACTATTGATGTAGGTGGAGGACAGCCACTGCGCCGAGGTCATCTCCGGGTAGGCGGCCTTGAACTCGGCATTGATGCGGGCCACGAACTGGTCGGCGGTTTCGCCGGCCGGGGCGCTGCTGCTGGCGGTATCGGTGCCTGGGGCAGCTTCCTTCTTGCAGGCGGCCAGGGCCAGCGTGGCGGCGGCGATTGCCGAGGCCAGCAGGAGATGACGGTGTTTCACGGGCGGTCCTTGGGTGGTGAACGACGGCCGAAGGCTAGTGGGCAGCCGCTGCCTCCGCAAGTGGCGGAAGTCGGCCGGGCGGCGCCCGGCACCCGCAGAGGCCTTCAACAAACGGCAAAGCCGAAGCAACAGCAACAGCGGACTATCCGTGGTTTGGCGGGGCGGTGTCGGAGTGCGGGGACGCCGCAAGTACGTCCGTGTAGGCTTGGCAGCCGCATCCATGCGGCTGACACCCCGCACTCCGACACCGCCCCACCTCTGACAGATTCCGTGTGCTGTCGGTAGGTGTCGACCTTGGTCGACACATCTGTCAGATATCGACAATCAAAATGGGGTCGGATCCGTTTTCCTACGGAAAACGGATCCGACCCCATCGGCATGTCCAACAGATCGCGGAAAACTGTCGAAGGCGGGGTGGGTCCGGTGGCGGGAGTGTCCGCGGCATGGATGCCGCGGCCAAGCCCCCAAGGATGGGTTTACGGCGTCTCCCGCCACCGGACCCACTCCACCATCCCACGGAATGCACGCTGTTGCTGTTGCTTCGGCCGTTGCCCCTGCAGGTGCAGGGCTGCAAGCCCTGCCGAACACTCCTCAACTCTCGCAGTTGGCGAACACGTCGCGGTCGCGTTCGTACAGCGAGGTCTTCACCTGCATCAGGCCCAGCACCGACGGGAACAGGTTGTCATGGTCGGTATACGCCGCCGAACGCTTGCGCACGCACTGCAGGTCCAGCCCACGGCTGCTGGCGAAGCCTGGCGAGAACCACATCGTCATCGGTACCCGGGTCTGCTCGGCCGGGGCGATGGCGTAGGGCACGCCGTGCAGGAACAGGCCCTTCTCGCCCAGCGACTCGCCGTGGTCGGACAGGTAGATCATCGCCGTGTCGTAATCCTGCATGCCCTGCAGCGTGCCGATGGTCTTTGTCAGGAAGTGATCGGTGTACAGCACGGCATTGTCGTAGCTGTTGGTGATCTCTTCGCGCGAGCAACGGCCAATGTCACGGGTATCGCAGGTCGGGGTGAAACGGCGGAATGCGGGCGGATAGCGCTCGAAGTAGGCCGGACCGTGGTTGCCCAGCTGGTGCAGCACCACCACCCGGTCGCCGGGCCTGGCGCGTACCTGGGTGGCCAGGTCCTGCAGCAGGATCTCGTCCATGCAGCGGCCATCGGCGCACAGGCCCGGCGTGGTGGCATCGGACAGCGACTGGAAGTCCAGGCCTTCGCACACGCCCTTGCAGCCGGACTGGTTGTCACGCCACAACGGTGCGATGCCGGCACGGTTCAATACGTGCAGCAGCGACTGGTGCGCGCGGATCTTCTTCTCGTCGTAGTCATGGCGGCCCCACGGCGAGAACAGGCACGGCAACGAAACCTCGGTGCTGGTGCCGCACGAATGCATGTCCGGGAAATTGATCACGCTGGCCTGCGCCAGTTCCGGGGTGGTGTTGCGGCCACCGTTGAGCCCCCAGTTCTGCGCACGCACGGTCTCGCCCATGACGATCACCAGCAGGCGCGGCTTGCTGGCCGGCGCGCGCGGGGTGGCCTTGGCATCGGTGCCGATCGGCAGCTTCGGCGCGCGCTGCACCGGATTGTCGCCACGCAATGCACGCGGCATGCCCAACAGGACATTGGCCGGTGTCGCGAGATAGCGCACTTCACGCTGGTTGCGCATCAGTGCCGAGACATCCTGGAACGAGATCAACGCGCCGCCGACAGCCGTCACTGCCGCCACCACCAGGAAGCCGACGCGCCAGAGCAGGCTGCGGCCCCAGCTGCGGCGGCGCAGCTGCACGCGCCACAGCACCACCATCGGCAGCACTGCCAGCAGCAGTACCGGCCACAGCAGCGATACCGTCATCAGCTCGCGGCTTTCCTTGGGGTCGGTCGCCAGCACGTTGCGCAGCATGTCCGCATCCAGGTAGATGTGGTAGCGGCTCATGTAGTGTGCGGCGAATGCGGTCACCAGCAGCAGCAGGCTGATCACCACTTTGGCGTTCCAGCGCCAGACCAGGATGCCCAGCAGCACGCCGTGCGCACCCAGCAGCAACAGCAGCAGCGACAGCGCGTAGCGCAGGCTGCCCGGATGGCTGGCCATCGCGCTGTGCCAGAACAGGCCGTTGCCGGCCACCGCGAAGAACAGGCTGGTGAACGCGATCAGTGCTTCGGTGGACAGCTGTGGCCGCCAGTGGCGAAGACCCGCCAGCGCAGAAGCGCGGGCGGGGCGTTGGACCGATGCACTCATGCGTTTGCCTCCTGGCGGTTGGGACGGTCCAGCTGAGGGCGGATCAGGATGCCTTTGACGATCAGGTACAGGCCGAGTGACAGCAGCCAACATATCAACGCGGTGGCAACGTCATGCGAAAGGAAATGCGCGCCGCGCAGCTGCTGGCCGATGCCGAACACCAGGCCGGTGCCGAGGCCGATCCACAAGCCTGCCCAGCGCCACGACGGGCGCCACAGCAGGGCGAAATAGTACAGGCACAGCCACGCATAGCCTGCGCTGGCGTGGCCGGCAGGGAAGCAGGCCTGTGCGGCCATGCCGGCCGGGCGCTGCGTGAAAAGCCCGATATAGGGCTGATGGCCACCATAGCGCAGCAGGTCCCAGGGACATTCCATCGGCACCAGGGTCTTCAGCAGGGAGATCACGCCCGTACCCAGCGCCATGCCAATTACGACATAAAGCAGCGCCCATCGCAGGGTGCGATCGCCCCTCTTGCGCCAGTGGTGCACGCACAACAGGATCGCGACCAGCGCCGCCGACGTGCTCAGCCACTTGCCGGCCTTGTGCACCACCGTGCGGGTGACCCAGGCGTCCTGCAACGCCCAGTGGCCACCTTCGAGGCGGAACAGGTGATCGGCCACCCATTGATCACCGCCGAAACCCATCAGCAGCGTAAACACGGGCAGACCGATTGCGACAGGCAGCCAGAAGTGAGTTACGGCGAATCTTGACGCCAGTGGTGATGTCGCAAGCGGCGCTGCCGCATCAATGGGACGAACGGGCATGCTGGGAAGGGGCGGTTCGGGAATCCGCGCTCATGCTCGTCACCTCGATGTCGGAGAAGGGTCGGACGCCCGTTCGCGCCGGGTTAATGAGTCCCCGGCGCGCGTCACCGTTCAGTCTTCTTCGGCGGTCGATCCGGTGCGCTCGGCGTGGCACTTCGGGTCCCAGGCCGTACCGGGAAGCAGTTGCCAACGATTCCTGTTGGCAATGCCGATGTCGATCACCTTCGCCGGGTCCACGCAGGGGCTCATCGCATCGTCCAGCACCAGCACCCAGCGCTTGCCCGGCGCCTCGGCCAGCCACGGGCCGGCGTCATGCCATTGTTCGGCCCAGGGGCGCTTGAAGCCGAACTCGCGCACCGGCCGATCTGCCTGCAGCAGGTTCTGTTCGCGCCAGGCGACCAGTGCCAGCTCCGCGTCCGGGCCGATCCGCGCGCCCACCCGGCGCATCACCGCCGACGCTGATGCGTACGGATCCAGCGCCGAGATCAGCACCAGGCCGTAGAGCATCCACAGCATGCCGTGGGTCAGCAACACCAGCGTTGCGGCACGTCGCACCCGCAGCCACACGATCAACGTGGCCAGGGCAATGGCAAAGGTCAGCAGGCCATCTCCCAGCACCGGCAGCAGCGAATCGGGCATCGCCCGCCGTTCCAGCTGCGCCAGGGCCCACGGATGTTCGGTCATCAGCATCACGCCGAGCACGCCGGTGGCCAGCATCAGCACCACGGTGTAGCCGAACAGGTAGCGCCGCACGCAAAGCCGTCGCAGCAGGCCAGGCAACAGCGGGGCCACCGCCAGCGCCATCGCCGGCAGCATTGGCAGCACATAGACCTCGCGCTTGCCGGGGCTGGCACTGAAGAACACCAGCACCAGCAGCGCCCAGCCCAACAGCAGCCATTGCCGGCAGTCACCACGGCGGATGCGGCGCCACCAGGGTTTGAACAGCATCGGCAGCAACAGGCTGCCCGGCAGCCACAAGGTCAGGATCACCTGCAGGTAGTACCAGACCGGCTGGCGGTGGTGCCAGGCGTTGGCGTAGCGGGTGCCGGTCTGCTTGAACAGCAGTTCGTGGGCGTAGGACTGCAGGGACGCGCTGGGCTCATGCAGCAATGCCCAGCCCAGCGGGGCAAGCCACACCGCCACGCCCAGCAGGAAGGCCGGGATCAGCCACAGCAGCGTTGCCGGGTGCGGACCGTCCACGCTGCGCCCGCGGCGGCGCTGGTACAGCCACCAGCCGAACCACGGCAGCACCATCAGCAGCGGCAGGAACCCCACGCCCTTGGTCACCGTGCCGAGGCCAGCGGCGAAACCGGCCAGCCACAGCGCGGGCAGGTTGCGGCGCTCGCACAGGTGGCGCATCAATCCCCACAGGGCCACCGTGGTCATGCCGACCAGCACCATGTCGATCTGCGCGCGCTTGGCCATCAGGCCGAACTGCAGGGTGCAGAACAGCGCCGCGAGGGCGTACAGGGAATGCCGCGGCGACCACAGCCGCCGTGCCAGGTCCGACACCAGCCACAGGCTGAGCAGGGCGCCCAGCAGCGACGGCAGCAGGAACGACCATTGCCAGCTGCCGACCACCTCGTAAGCGGCCGCCTGCAGCCACATGAAGACCGGCGGCTTCTCCGCGTACAGCTCCACGCCCCGGTGCGGCAGCAGCCATTCCCCACTTTCGACCATGGTACGGGCCGCCAGCACGAAGCGCGGCTCGTCCGGCGGCTGCGGCTGGCGCAGGCCGATACCGGCGGCCAACGCGGCGATGATCAGCAGCCACAACAGGGGCAGGCGCCAATGGCGGGGCAGGGCTACGGGCACGGCAGGCTCCGGGAGCAAAACCGCCACTCTGACGTGGCTGGGGTAGGAAAGGCGTCGGAGCGGGCGCAGGGCGACCGCATTCCGACATGGTCGGCGCTACCATGGTACGAACTTCCGTGGATCTTTCGTGCATGCGTCTGTTGGTGATCGAGGACAACCGCCAGCTGGTGGCCAACCTGTTCGACTATTTCGAGTCGCGCGGGCACGTGCTCGACGTGGCCCCGGATGGCATCACCGGCCTGCACCTGGCAGGCAGCCACCCCTACGATGCGGTGATCCTGGACTGGATGCTGCCGCGCATGGAGGGGCCGGAGGTGCTGCGTCGCCTGCGCGCCGAGCACGCGTCGGAGGTGCCGGTGATCATGCTGACCGCGCGCGACGAGCTGCCGGACAAGATCGCCGGCTTCCGCGCCGGTGCCGACGACTACCTGACCAAGCCGTTCGCCCTGCCCGAGCTGGAAGTGCGGCTGGAGGCGCTGCTGCTGCGCGCGCAGGGCCGCAATCCGCGCAAGCGCCTGCAGGTGGGCGACCTGGTGCTGGACCTGGCGACCCTGGAAGCCCAGCGTGGTGGCCAGGTGCTGCACCTGTACCCGGCCTGCCGCAAGCTGCTGGAAGTGCTGATGCGCGCCAGCCCCGGTGCGGTCACCCGCCAGCAGCTGGAGTTCGCCCTGTGGGGCGACGAGCCACCGGATGGCGATCTGCTGCGCTCGCATGTCTACGAGCTGCGCCGCAGCGTCGACGGCCCGTTTGCCGACAAGCTGATCCATACGCTGCCGCGGGTGGGCTATCGGTTGGCGCTGATGGACGCTGCCGACGCAGGCAGGAATGCTGATGAGGGCGCGTAAGCCGGGGCCGCTGTACCGGCGGGTGGTGTGGTGGTTGCTCGGGTACCTGGCACTGCTGTCGATTGCAGTGTTCAGTGTCGGCAACTACGTGCACGAACACGCCGAGCACGCCGCGTGGCGCGCGCTGCTCAATTCCGAACTGGACAGCATCGTCGAGCATGTCGAGCACGAACCTCACTATCGCTGGCAGGACTCGGACACGCTGAGCCTGTACCGCTTTGACGCAGTCAATCTGCCAGAGAGCCTGCGCTCCCTGCATCCTGGGTTGCATGACGGAGTGATGGTCAAGGGCCGCGAGACGGCGGTGATGGTCCGTGAAACGCAGTCGATGGGACGGGTGGCGCTGGCGCTGGACATCTCCGATTTCCATGACCTGGAACAGTTCGCCACGCGCTGGGTGATGCTGGCCGGGGTGATCATGATCTTCGTCACCGTGCTGATGGCGTCGTTCGGCATGGAGCGGATGGTGCGTCCGTTGAGCCTGCTGGCACAGCACATTGCCGGGCTGCGGCCGGGCGTGCAGGGCCAGCGTATCGAAGTCGATCCGCGCGGCAGCGCTGAGCTGCATACCATCGCCGGTGCGTTGAACGACTATCTGGACCGCAACGAGCAGTTCGTCGAGCGCGAGCGGGTCTTCATCAGCACCGCCAGCCACGAACTGCGCACGCCGATCGCGGTGATGACCGGTGCTGCCGAGCTCGCGCTGGAGCAACCGGGCCTGCCCGAGCGCGCCCGCCAGCAGATGCAGCGGGTGTTGCGCACAGCGCAGAGCGTGGAGCAGCTGATCGAGCTGCTGCTGGTGCTGGCGCGTGATCCGGCACGCCTGGCCGCGCGTGCCGAGCGCATCGCCCTGGACCAGCTGCTGCCGGAGATCGTCGACGACCATCGCCACCTGCTCGGTGACAAGGACCTGAGCATCGGCATCCAGGCGGCGCCGGTGGATATCGTTGCGCCGATGGCAGTGGTGCAGGCGGCGATCGGCAACCTGCTGCGCAATGCCATCGAGAACAGCGGCCGCGGCCATATCGAGCTGCAGCTGAGTGCGTCGGCGGTGCTGACGCTGCAGGACCCAGGGCATGGCATGAGCCCGGAGGAGATTGCCGCCATCCACGCGCGCATGGCCCGTGGCGGACGCGCCGATCGTGGCAGCGGCATCGGCCTGGACCTGATCGCGCGGCTGTGCGAACACCTGGGCTGGACCCTGCAGCTGCAGCCCTGCGAACCGCGCGGAACGCGTGTCACGCTCGATTTCAGTGCCTCGCGCCCGGCCTGATCCGGCCGTCCTGGTAGATGCCAACCTTGGTTGGCATGCGGCCCGTCGACCAAGGTCGACGCCTACCCACGCAATGGCTGTTCGCATTACCGCCCGTTCGGCCGCGCCACGTGCTGGTCGATCAGGATCACGTTGCCGTCGGGATCGGCCAGCTGCAGGTAGCCGGTCCCCTGGCCATCGGGGTCAGTGCGGACTGCCAGTTCGATGCCCTTGGCATCCAGTTCCGCCTGCAGTTCACGCACATCCTGGAAGTGGGGCAGCTCCTGCCTGTGCTGGTCCCAGCCGGGGTTGAAGGTCAGCAGGTTGCCCTCGAACATGCCCTGGAACAGCCCGATGACCGTGCCGTTGCTGCGCATTACCAGCCAGTTCTGCGTGGGATCGCCACCGGTGACCGAGAACCCGAAGGCTTCGTGGAACGCGCGGGAGGCGGCCAGGTCCTTCACGGACAGGCTGACAGAGAACGCACCAAGCTGCATGGGCCTGCTCCACAACGGTGATGCCGTAATCGTCGTCAATGCAGGGGAAGGCGACAAGCAGCGCAGCATGACCAGGCGTGAAGACAATGTTAATCTCGACCTGCGCCGCTTCATGCGGCGCTTTTTTTTCTCCGCTCTTTCGATCGACAGAGGATCCCATGCCGACCGAACCCGCTACCGCCCTGATCAGCAACGACATCGTTGGACTGGGCCTGATTGCCGCCACCCTGGCCCTGATCTTCTGGGCCGCCAGTGGTCCGACCCCGTTGTTGAAGAAGATCTTCGCCTGGGTGCCGGCACTGCTGCTGTGCTACTTCATCCCCGCCATCTACAACACCGCCGGTGTCATCGATGGCCACAACACCTCGCTGTACAACCCGGTCGCGCGCGACGTGCTGCTGCCCGCTGCGCTGGTCCTGCTGACACTGTCGATCGACCTGAAAGGCGTCATCAAGCTCGGCCCAAAGCTGCTGATCGTGTTCTGCGCCGGTACCGCCGGCATCATGCTCGGCGCCATCGTCTCGTTCCAGCTGATGAAGCTGATCCATCCGGAAACGGTGGCCGGTGATACCTGGGCCGGCATGGCCGCGCTGGCCGGCAGCTGGATCGGTGGCGGCGCCAACATGGTGGCCATGCGCGAGGTGTTCGGCACCGATGCCACCACCTTTGGCCAGTTCGCGGTGGTCGACGTGGCCTGCGCCAGCCTGTGGATGGCGATCCTGCTGTTTTTGGCCAACCGCGCGCAGCAGATCGATACCCGCAACGGTGCCGACACCCGCGCCATCGACGAGATGAAGGCACGCATCAGCGCCTACGAGGCACAGAACGCGCGCATTCCCAGCATGACCGACCTGATGGTGATCGTTGGCGTGGCATTGGGTGGCGTCGGCCTGGCCCATGCCATCGCCGCGCCGTTGTCGGGCTGGTTCAAGGCCAATGTCAGCTGGGCCAGCCAGTTCAGCCTCGACAGCCAGTTCGTCTGGGTGATCCTGCTGTCCACGGCGATGGGCCTGGGCCTGAGCTTCACCCGTGCGCGCCGGCTGGAAGCCGCAGGCGCTTCGCGGCTGGGCACGGTGTTCCTGTACTTCCTGATCGCCTGCATCGGCATGCAGATGAACCTGCTGTCGCTGCTGGATCGGCCGTGGCTGTTCCTGCTTGGCGCGATCTGGATGGCCACGCACGTGCTGGTGCTGTGGGGGGTAGCCAAGCTGCTGCGCGCGCCGCTGTTCTTCTTCGCGATCGGTTCGCAGGGCAACATCGGCGCGGCCGCCTCGGCCCCCGTGGTGGCCGCAGCCTTCCATCCGACGCTGGCGCCGGTGGGCGTGCTGCTGGGTACGGTGGGCTATGCCACCGGCACCGGGCTGGCGTATGTCACCGGCCTGATTCTGAAGTGGATGGCCGGCGCCTGAGTCCTGGCCGGACGATCCTGTTGCGGGTTCGCGGCGTGCGCCGCGAACCCGCTCTGCCCGTGTAGAGCCGAGCCCGCGCTCGGCTTTCTTTTGCCTGCTGAAAGGCAGGCCTGGCCCTCAGCAGCAGCGCCCGCCGTTGCGCCCGCCGTAACGCGCTTCCTGGCGCTCGCGGAAGAACGTCTTGTAGTCCATCGGCTCCTGGTCCGGGTGCTTATCCAGCATGTGCCGGACGTAATTGTCGTAATCAGGAATGCCACAGCACAGTCGTGCGGTCTGCACCAGGCGCCGCCAGATGCGGCGGTGCGCCTGGTACTGGCCGGCGGGAACCAGTTGCGTGCTCATCACAGATCCACCATTTCATGCGGCTTCAGCGCCACGTACGGGGTCTCGCGGTCGCTGCGCTGCGGGTTGCGGCGTGCCGCCAGGATGGTCTTGATCGAATACACCAGCACCGCGCCGACCACCAGCAGGAACAGCGCGGTCAGGCCGGTGTTGACGTAGGCGTTGACCACGATCTGCTTCATCTGCGCCACCGACTTGGCCGGTGCAGTGATCGTATCGCTGGCGAGCGCGGCCTGGAACTTGTGTGCCTGCGCCAGGAAACCCTGCGCCGGGTTGCTGTCGAAGATCTTGATGAAGCCGGCGTAGGTGGTGCAGATCAGCAGCCACACCGCCGGTACCGCAGTGACCCACGCATAGCGGTCACGCTTCATCTTGAACAGCACCACCGTGCCCAGCATCAGCGCGATGCCAGCCAGCATCTGGTTGGAGATGCCGAACAGCGGCCACAGCGTCTGGATGCCGCCGAACGGATCGACCACGCCGGTGTAGAGCAGGTAGCCCCATAGCGCCACGCAGCCGGCGGTACCGATGATGTTGGCGGTCCACGACTCGGTCTTCTTCAGGGCCGGCACGAAGTTGCCCAGCAGGTCCTGCAGCATGAAGCGCCCGGCGCGGGTACCGGCGTCCACCGCGGTCAGGATGAACAAGGCTTCGAACAGGATCGCGAAGTGGTACCAGAACGCCATCATCGCGTCGCTGCCACTGGGAATCGCTTCGTGCAGGATCTGCGCGATGCCTACCGCCAGCGTCGGTGCACCACCGGCGCGGTGCAGGATGGTCGGTTCACCAATGGCGGCCGCGGTCGCGGTCAACTGCTCGGGGGTAATGGTGAAGCCCCAGGTGTTGGTGATGTAGTGCGCCGCCGAGGCTGCATCGGCACCGATCACGGCGGCCGGGCTGTTCATCGCGAAGTAGATGCCCGGATCGATGATCGAGGCCGCCACCAGCGCCATCACCGCCACGAACGATTCCATCAGCATGCCGCCGTAGCCGATGTAGCGCATGTGCGCTTCATTGGCCAGCAGCTTCGGCGTGGTGCCGGAGGAGATCAGTGCGTGGAAACCGGAGACCGCACCGCAGGCGATGGTGATGAACAGGAAGGGGAACATGCCGCCCTTCCACACCGGGCCATCACCGCTGGCGGCGAACTGGGTCAGCGCCGGCATCTTCAGTTCCGGCATCACCACCAGGATGCCGATGGCCAGCGCGATGATGGTGCCGATCTTGAGGAAGGTCGACAGGTAGTCGCGCGGGGCCAGCAGCAGCCACACCGGCAGCACCGAGGCGACGAAGCCGTAGCCGATCAGCATCCAGGTGATCTGGGTGCCGGTGAAGGTGAACGCCGGCCCCCACACCGGGTCGGCGGCGACCTTGCCGCCGTACCAGATCGCGGCCAGCAGCAGGATCAGGCCAACCACCGAAATCTCGCCGATCCTGCCGGGGCGGATGTAGCGCATGTACACGCCCATCAGGATCGCGATGGGCATCGTCGCGATCACCGTGAACATGCCCCACGGGCTTTCGGCCAGCGCCTTGACCACCACCATCGCCAGCACCGCCAGGATGATGATCATGATCAGGAACGCACCGAACAGGGCGATGGTGCCGGGTACCTGGCCCATCTCCTCGCGCACCAGGTCACCCAGCGAGCGGCCGTTGCGACGGCTGGACAGGAACAGCACCATGAAGTCCTGCACTGCGCCGGCCAGCACCACGCCCACCACCAGCCACAGCAGGCCGGGCAGGTAGCCCATCTGCGCGGCCAGCACCGGGCCGACCAGCGGGCCGGCGCCGGCAATGGCGGCGAAGTGGTGGCCGAACAGCACGTGCTTGTTGGTCGGCACGTAGTCCAGGCCATCGTTGTTGATCACCGCCGGGGTGGCCCGGGTCGGATCCAGCTGCATCACCTTGTTGGCGATGAACAGGCTGTAGAAGCGGTAGGCGACCAGGTACAGCGAGACCGCGGCCACCACGATCCACAGTGCGTTGATGTGCTCGCCGCGGCGCAGGGCGACGGTGCCCAGACAGAATGCGCCGAGCAGGGCGAGTGCCGCCCAGCCCAGTTTGGAAAACCCTTTCATGAGGTGCTCTCTCCCGGAAAGACAGTCAAAGAGTCCTGCTTGCCCACGACAGGGTCAATTGGCACAGGACGAATCGGCGGTAGTACTTTGGTCGTACGACGGTGGCGCTGACGTGCAGCCAACATCAGGGATGGAACAATTGGTTGCGGTGCCATCCATTGGCGTACGGCCATGTGGCGTCCATCTTCAGGGGCATCCATCCCACAGGAGTCGCCATGAGCCTTCCCGAACCGGTCCGCGTGCTGCGCACCATCCGTGGCATGCCCACCTCCGACGGTGCCGGCGTGCGCCTGACCCGCGTCATCGGCGGCCCGACGCTGCCGGACCTGGACCCGTTCCTGCTGCTCGATGAATTCGGCACCGACCGGGCCGAGGACTACATCGCCGGCTTCCCGGAACACCCGCACCGCGGTTTCGAGACCGTCACCTACATGCTCGACGGACGCATGCGGCATCGCGACAACCATGGCAACGAAGGCCTGTTGACCCCGGGCAGCGTGCAGTGGATGACCGCTGGCCGCGGCCTGGTGCACTCGGAGATGCCCGAGCAGGAAAGCGGGCAGATGCGTGGATTCCAGCTGTGGGTGAACCTGCCGGCGAAGGAGAAGATGACCGAGCCGAAGTACCAGGAGTTCGCGCCCGAGCGCATTCCCGTGGTGCAGCCGGCAGCCGGCGTGGAAGTGAAGGTGATCGCCGGCTCGGTCGACGGCACCTGCGGCCCGATCGTGCAGCCGGCCACCGAGCCGCTGTATCTCGACATCACGTTGGCGCCCGACCGGGCCTGGACTTACACGCTGCCGGAAGGCCACAACGCCTTTGCCTATGTATTTGAAGGCGGACTGACGGTGGGTGAACAGGACGCCGCCCGTGATGTTGCGCGCCAGGAGCTGGCGGTGCTGGGCGGCGGCGAACAGCTGCATGTTTCGGCTGGCAGCGAAGGCGCGCGGCTGATCCTGGTGGCCGGCCGTCCGTTGCGCGAGCCGGTGATGCGGCACGGCCCGTTCGTGATGAACACGCGGCAGGAACTGATGCAGGCCTTCGTCGATTTCCAGGAAGGCAGGTTCTGAGGTAGTGCCGGCCGCCGGCCGGCACCTGCTTTTGATCAGGACCGAAGGGTTTGCCGGCCGGCGGCCGGCACTACCTGCCGATCGAGGTGCATTGCGGGGATGCTGCCAGGCAGTCATCCCCGTCACCTTCAGCGCCCGGCGGCCACGGCCAACGGGGTCAGGCTCATGCCCTGCGCCAGCTGCTGCAGTGAGCTCAGCTCCTGCGCGCTGTCCGGATACAGCGCAATCTGCGCGTAACGCCCTTTGTCGATCTTGACCACGCTGATGCGCCGTTCGGCGTAACCCGGCGGTTGCTGGCCGCCCAGGTCGGGCTGGTACCAGTACAGCGATTCACCGCCGAAGCTGCCTTTTTCCTGGCGCAGCGAGCGGCTCAGCGGAATGGCGGGGTCACGCGCGCTGAGCATCAGGCTCAGTACTTCGCGGCCATCAGGGGTGCTGGCGCGGCAGACCAGGAAATCGGCCTCCACCTGCTGCTGCCACTGCAGGCCACTGCTGGCTGGCAGCGAAGGACATTCGGACGGCGCCTGCGCGGCGGTCTGGGCCGCAGCGAACAGCAGGCTCGACAACATGACAGGCACGAACTTCATGCATCCCCCAAGGTGATGAGTTGTTTGGCTCCGCCAGCAGGGCCGGCGGCCGTGGCATCCCATCCCCGGATGCCGCCCCATCCGGCATGTGCACGGACGGTCAACTCAACCTTAACGGAACGTGAGCAATCGCACAATTCGCGGTTGCAGAAGTAACCATTGCGGCCGAGGGTGGGCCGCAATGGGAGCCGCGTGGATCAGCGGTCGCTGCCGATCCACTTGTAGATCAGGCCGCCGATCGCGCCGCCCAGCAGGGGAGCGACCCAGAACAGCCACAGCTGGCTGACTGCTCCGCTGCCGGCAAAGAAGGCCACGGCGGTGGAGCGGGCCGGGTTAACCGAGGTGTTGGTGACCGGAATGCTGATCAGGTGGATCAGGGTCAGCGACAGGCCGATCGCCAGTGGGGCGAAACCGGCCGGTGCCTTGCCGTGGGTGGAACCCATGATCACGATCAGGAACACCGCCGTCAGCACCACTTCGCACAGGAAGGCGGCTGCCACGCTGTAGCCGCCGGGCGACAGCGTGCCATAGCCATTGCTGGCGAACGCACCCGCCTGGCTGCCATCGATGGCGAAGCCACTGGCGCCGGAGGCGATCTGCAGCAGGATGAAGCCGGCCAGCAGACCGCCGGCAACCTGGGCGATGATGTAGGGCACCAGATCCCTGGTCGGGAAACGACCACCGGCCCACAGCCCGACGCTGACTGCCGGGTTGAAGTGCGCGCCGGAGATATGGCCGAACGCATAGGCGCCGGTCACCACGGTCAGGCCGAAGGCCAGCGCCACGCCGAGGAAACCGATACCCAGCGGATTGCCGTCGCCACCGAACTTGGCGGCCAGCACCGCACTGCCACAGCCACCCAGAACCAGCCAGAACGTGCCGAGGAACTCGGCGGACAAGCGTTTACCCATGCTCATGTGTTGCACTCCTTTGACGATCTAAAGTGTGATTTATGTCACATTTCAGTGATCAGCGGGTGACTGTAGCGTCAACGCCGGGTGCAGGGATACACCTTCAGATGTGTGCAACACGCGATGTTCAGTACTGCGGAAGTGGGATGAATTCCTTGTCGTCGCCCGGAATGGTGCCGAAGCGGCCGGCTTCCCAGTCGTGCTTGGCCTGCTCGATGCGCTCCTTCGAGCTCGACACGAAGTTCCACCACAGGTGGCGCGGGCCATCCAGCGGCTCGCCACCGAACAGCATCGCCTTCACCGGCGTCTTCGCGCGCAGGCGGCCTCGTGCACCGGCTTCGGGGATCACCAGGTGCTGCGCGGGAATATCCACGCCATCCAGCTGCGCGTCGCCCTCGAGGATGTACAACGCGCGCTCGCGGTGGCCGTCGTCGATATCGATTTCCGCATCGGGGTCGAGATCGATTGCCACGTTGAGGGTGTCGGCGAACACCTTCACCGGCGATTCCTCGCCGTACGCACGGCCGGCGATCACCCGCAGCCACGCGCCGTTGCGACGCTGCTCGGGCAGGGTGGCAGCGGCATGGTGGTAGAACGCCGGCTCGATCTCTTCATGCGACTTCGGCAGCGCGACCCAGGTCTGCATGCCGTGGATCGGGTTGTCGTGATCGCGGTCCGGCTGCGGCGTGCGCTCGGAATGGGCGATACCGCGGCCGGCGGTCATCCAGTTGACGTCACCGGGACGGATCACCTGATCCGAACCCAGCGTGTCGCGGTGGCCGATCGCGCCCGACCACAGGTAGGTGACGGTGGCCAGGCCGATATGCGGATGCGGGCGCACGTCGATGGCGGTGCCGGGGTGCATGAGTGCCGGGCCCATCTGGTCGACGAACACGAACGAGCCGATGCTGCGCGCCTGCAGGGTGGGGACGGCGCGACGGACTTCGAGGCCGCCGATGTCGTGCACGCGCGGGGCGATGATGGTGGTCATGCGGGCGTTCTCGCTGGCAGGGATCAGGTGGTGAGCATCGCATGCAGCTGTGACGGGCACATGCCCCGTATGGGTAACAGGGTGTTCCAGCCAACGGCGCAGCCCCTCGTGGCTGTGGGGTTGGTTGCGTAAAGCAAAAGCCGCGCTTGGCCGGGCGGGGTGGGTTCGCGGGGGACGCCGTGAATCCGTCCCTGGAGGCTTGGCCGCGGCATGGATGCCGCGGACACCCCCGCGG
>NZ_JBMRGI010000023.1:0-81467 GCF_049384345.1 Stenotrophomonas sp. CASM110 | reverse complement strand
GGCCAAGCCCCCACGGACGGGTTTACGGCGTCCCCGCCATCCGACACCTCCCCGCCTCCCCACGGAACACCCCAGAGCCGCTTTGGCTTTGGACTTGCCGGCCAGCGGCCGGCACTACCGCGGGTGCAGGGTGCAACCCTGCAAAGAAAAAGGCCGCCTTTCGGCGGCCTCACTTTTCCTTACTTCAGCTTGATCTCGCGCAGGCGTTCCTCGAGGAAGCCGTGGGCGGTGATCGCCTCCGGATACCGGCTCGGGTTCTCCGGAGTGATGCACGAGGGCAGCACGTCGATCAGGAAGTCCGGGTTCGGGTGCAGGAAGAACGGCACCGAGTAGCGCGGCTGGCGCGCCAGGTCACCCGGGGGGTTGACCACGCGGTGGATGGTCGACGGATACACGTGGTTGGTCAGGCGCTGCAGCATGTCGCCGATGTTGACCACGATCGTGTCCGCATCTGACGTAAATGGCACCCACTCGCCGTCATGCGACTGCACTTCCAGGCCTGCGGCACTGGCGCCGACCAGCAGGGTGATGAAGTTGATGTCGCCATGGGCACCGGCACGCACGTTCGGGATGTCGTCAGTGGTGATCGGCGGGTAGTGGATCGGGCGCAGGATCGAGTTGCCGAAGTTGGTCTTGTCGGCGAAGAAGTCTTCCGGCAGGCCAATGTGCAGGGCCAACGCGGACAACACGCGCGACCCCAGGTTGTCCAGCGCCTGATACAGGCCGTAACCGCGCTCACGGAAACCTTCGACCTCGGCCGGCCACAGGTTCGGCGCCATTACGTCCCGGTACTTGGAATCGTCGGCGATCTCGCGGCCGATGTGCCAGAACTCCTTCAGGTCGAAATGCTTGGAGCCCTTGGCGGTTTCCACGCCGAACGGGGTGTAGCCGCGGGCGCCGCCGCTGCCGGCCACGTGGTACTTGCGCTTGACCTCTTCCGGCAGGGCGAAGAAAGCCTTGAAGGCATCGTAGGCCGCGTCGATGTCGGCCTGCGGGATGCCGTGGTTACGGATGCCCGCGAATCCCCATTGGCGGTAGGCCGCGCCCAGCTCGGCCACGAAGGCCTCGCGGTCGCTGTCGAAACGGGTGATGTCGAGGGTGGGGATCTGGCTCACAGCGGTTCCTGGCTTGTCGTTGGGTCTGAGGGGGCCAACGCATTCATGGCCCGCCTGAACATTGTGACAGATCGCCCGGGGGACGCCACTCGATACACGGAAACAAACCGATACAATGCGCGACCCGCGCGCGGAGCAACGCTTCCGTCAGGTTGGCCCCGCCCCTCTCCTGCACCCCCTGAACCTGCCCCACCATGCCCGCAGCTGCCCCTGCCGCCCCTGCCATTGAAGGTTCCGCCCGGCGCTGGCGGCGGCTGGCCTGGTGGTCGCTGTTCATCGTCGGCAATGCGGTACTGGCCGCGGCGATTGCGCTGGGCAATGTACCGCTGCGTGACAATCCGGGCGGCGGCGCCGGCCTGGCCTATCTGGCGGTCGCCCTGCCCGGCCACCTGCTCGCGTTCGGTGCGCTGGCCGGCCTGCTGCCGCTGCTGCTGGGCCTGTGGCCACGCAGCGCGCGTGCGCTGAGCATCAGCGCGGCCGTGCTGCAGGGCCTGTGGCTGTGCCTGCTGCTGGTCGACGCCAAGGTCTTCACCCTGTACCGCTTCCACCTCAATGCCATGGTCGTGAACATGGTGTTCGGCGGCGCCCTGCAGGACCAGGTTGCCCTGTCCTGGAAGACCTGGCTGCAGGTCGGCCTGCTGGTTGCCGCGGTCTTCACCGCCGAGGGCCTGCTGGCCTGGGCGTGCTGGAAACTGCTGCCGGCCGCGCCGCGCCGTCGACGGGTGCTGCAGGCCTGGGCGGTGGTCGCGCTGCTGATGGCCGGCGGCCAGGTCGCCACGGCCTACTACGACGCCCGCGGCGACCGTGATGTGATCGCGCAGTGGAACTACCTGCCGTGGGCGCAGCCGATCACGGCCAAGAGCTTCATGCGGCGCCTGGGCGTGGTCAGCCAACAGCACGCCGGCCTGCCCGACCCGCGCCATGCGCAGCTGCTGTACCCGCTGCATCCGCTGCGCTGCCAGAGCCCACATCGTCCCAACGTACTGATGGTGGTACTGGAGTCGCTGCGCCACGATGTGCTGACACCGCAGCTGATGCCCAACACGTCGACGCTGGCGCAGGATGCGCGCGTCTTCGACCACCATTTCAGCACCGGCAATGCCACCCGCTACGGCCTGTTCGGGCTGCTCTACGGCCTGCCCGGCGGCTATTGGCCGAGCATGCTTGACGAGCAGCGTGGCTCGCAGCTGTTCCAGGTGCTGGGCCAGCAGGGCTACGACCTGCACCTGTACGGCAGTGCGCCGTTGTACAGCCCGGAGTTCGATCGCACGGTGTTCGCCGATGTCCGCGACCAGCTGCACCAGGGGCCGGCAGCGCTGAAGTCAGACGGCCGCGACCGCGCGATCATCAGTGCGCTGCAGCAGGACATCCGCGCCAGCCAGGCCGCGCAGCGCCCGTGGTTCGGCTTCGTGTTCCTCGACTCCACCCATGCGCCCTACCACATGCCCGAGGGCTATCCGGCGGTGGCCACACCGATGGCCGCCGATATCGATTTCCTCAAGTTCGGCCCGGAGCATGACCCGACGCCGGAACTCAACCGCTACCGCACCGCCGTGCACTATGCCGACAGCCTGATCGGCTCGCTGCTGGACGACCTGCGCGCACAGGGCCTGGCCGAGGACACCATCGTGCTGGTCACCGGTGACCATGCCGAAGAGTTCAACGACCTCAAGCTGAACTACTGGGGCCACAACGGCAACTTCTCCGACTATCAGCTGCAGGTCCCGTTCGTGCTGCATTGGCCGGGCAAGGCCGCTGGCCACGACGCACGCACCAGCTCGCACGAAGACTGGGTGCCGACACTGATGCGCCACGCACTGGGTTGCGAGAACGCACTGGCCGATTACAGCACCGGCCAGGACCTGCTGGCCGAGCCGCAGGGCACGCGTGCGCTGGTGGTCGAAAGCTGGTCGCAGCGCGCGGTGCGCCATGGCGATGCCATCTATGTGTTCGACAAGTTCGGCAACGCCACCGCCCTGGACCTGCGCTACCGGCCGCTGCCACAGCAGGCGCCCGATGCGGCCGCCGTACGCACTGCATGGGAAGCGCTGACCCGCTTCCGCAACCGCTGACCCTCAAGGATCGATCCTGCATGAACCGTCCGCTGCGCATCCTGCACACTGAAGCCGCCAAGGGAATGGGCGGGCAGGAGATCTACATCTTCCGCCACATGCAGGTGATGCGCGCGCGTGGCCACGAGGTGGCGCTGCTGTGCCAGCCCGAAGCGCGACTGGCCCAGCTGGCACGCGATGATGGTTTCACCGTGCATACCCTGCGCATGGGTGGCCTGCTGCGCCTGCTGCGCGGCATCTGGTCGGTCTCGCGCCTGGTGCGCCGCGAACGCTATGACGTGGTCAACACCACCAGCCGCCGTGACGCACTGATCGCCGCCGCCGGTGCACGCCTGGGCGGCACGCCGCTGGTGGTGCGCTCGCGCCACCTGATGAGCCCGGTCAACTCGCTGCTGACCTATACCGGCCTGCCGCACCGGGTGCTGACCGTCAGCAGCTTCGTCAAGCAGTTGCTGGCCGCGCGCGGCATTCCGGCCGAACACATCGGTATCGTGCCGCCCATCGCGGTCCCGCCGCGCTGGAGCGAAATCCGCAAGGACGACCCCTGGCAATGCCTGCAGGAGGTACGCGCGGACGTGCGCGCCGAACTCGGCTTCGGCGAACAGGACATCGTGGTCGGTTGCGTGGCGGTGCTGCGCGAACCCAAGGGTCATGCCGACCTGCTGCAGGCGATGGTACCGCTGTGCAAGACGCACCCGAACCTGCACCTGGTGGTGGTCGGCGATGGCCAGCCGGTCATGGACCGGCTGCAGGCGCTGCGCGACGAGCACGGGCTGCAGCAGCAGGTCCATCTGCTCGGCTATCGCGATGGCGCATGCCGGCTGATGGCTGGCTTCGACATCTTCGCGCTGGCATCGCACAAGGAAGCGGCCGGTACCGTCTTCCTGGAGGCCGCCTATGTCGGGGTGCCGATCGTGGCCACGCGGGTGGGTGGCGTGCCGGAGATGGTGGTGGATGGCAGCAATGCGATCCTCACCCGGCTGGGCGACAATGCAGCCCTGACAGGCGCCCTGCGCCTGCTGGTGGACGATCCGGAACGGCGGCGGCAGATGGGCCGCGCCGGGTGGGACTGGATGCGCAGCGCGCACCGGTTCACTCCCGACGGCCACGGTGAGACCACCGAACACTATTACCACCAGTGGCTGAAGGAGCTGGGACATGGCTGATGCCCGAACCGTACCGGTGCTGATGCACCACCACGTCAGTCCGTCGCCGGGCATGATCACCGTGTCACCGGAGAATTTCGAAAGCCAGATCGCGTGGCTGGCCGGCAACGGCTGGACGTCGCTGACACTGGACCAGTACGCCGGCTTCCTGGCCGGCAAGCCGGTGCCGCGCAAGTCGATCGTGATCACCTTCGACGATGGCTACCTGGACAACTGGGTGTATGCGCACCCGATCCTGCAGAAGTACGGCATGCACGCGGTGGTGTTCGTGGTCACCGGCTGGATGGGCGAAGGCCCGGAGCGGCCCCACGCCGGGCTTGCCGGGGCAACGTTGCCTGCCACGCCGGACCATCGCGGCTGCGAAGCGGCGATCTACGAGCAGAACCGCAGCGACGACGTGATGATGCGCTGGAGCGAAGCGCGCGCGGCCATCGCCGCCGGCACCTTCGAAGTGCATTGCCACACCCATACCCACACCCGCTGGCTGCGCCGCGACGACCTGGACCGCGCACAGCGCCGTGCCGGCCTGAGCCACGACCTGGCAGTCTCGCGCGACGTCCTGCAGGACAAGCTTGGCGAGGTGTCCGATACGCTGTGCTGGCCCTACGGCGATTTCGACCAGGACCACATCGAGGTGGCGCGCGAGCACGGCTTCCGCTACCTGCATACCACCCACCCGTTCGGACGCAATGTGGTGGGCGGCGACCCGGAGCGCATCTATCGTTTCGCGATCCGCAACCGCCCGGCCAGCTGGCTGCGAAAACGCATCGCACAGAGCTACAACCCGCTGATCGCACCGCTGTTCAATGGCTTCAAGGCACGCCAGAAGAAGATGGTGCCGGGGCCGTAGGCAACCCACCGCCCTGCCCCTTCAACGAAAACGCCCCGGCATTCCGGGGCGTTTTCGTTGGGCGGATGTGCAGCGGCCTCAGGCGGCGGCTTCACGTACCGCCGCGGACAGTCGATCCAGCGTGTCCTGCATCAGCGTCGCATCATCGGCCTCGACCGTGACCCGCACCACCGGCTCGGTACCGGACGGGCGCAGGAACGCACGGCCACGGCCGGCCACCGACTGCTGCGCGACAGCCAGCGCGGCCTGCACGCTGCCGGCCTGCACCGTGGCCTTGGCCGAGACATTGCCCAGCCGTACGTTGACCGTCTTCTGCGGCACCCGCACCAGTCCTTTCAGCGCCTGGCGCAGGGTCTGCCCGCTGTTGCGCAATGCCACCAGCACCTGCAGCGCGCTGACGATGCCGTCGCCGGTGGTGGCCCGATCCAGGCACAGCAGGTGGCCGGAGGCTTCACCGCCGAGCACGCCGCCGCCTTCCATCAGCGCCTGGTGCACGTAGCGATCGCCGACATTGCTGCGCACGAACGGAATCTGCAGGTCGGCAAATGCCTTCTCGATGCCGTAGTTGCTCATCAGCGTACCGACCACCGGGCCGCGAAGGCGGCCTTCGGCTTTCCATGCACGGGCCAGGATATACAGCAGGTCATCGCCGTCGACCGGGTTGCCCTGGTCGTCGGCCATCAGCACGCGGTCGCCATCCCCATCGAAGGCGATGCCGAGATCGGCGCGGGTTTCGCGGACCTTGGCCGCCAGGTTGTCGATGTGGGTGGAACCCACGCCGGCGTTGATGTTGACGCCGTTGGGCTCGGCACCAATGCCGATCACCTCGGCGCCCAGTTCACGGAACAGCAGCGGCGCGATCTGGTAGGTGGCGCCGTGCGCGCAGTCCAGCACCAGGCGCACGCCACGCAGGTCGAACGCGCGCGGCACGCTGGCCTTGCAGAACTCGATGTAGCGGCCGACCGCTTCGCGCGCACGCGACGCCTTGCCCAGCTTTTCCGATTCGGCGGTGGTGAACGGGATGTCCAGCGCCGCTTCCAGGGCCAGCTCGGTGGCATCGTCGAGCTTCTCGCCCTGGGCGGAGAAGAACTTGATGCCGTTGTCGTAGTGCGGGTTGTGCGAGGCGCTGATGACGATGCCAGCGTCCACGCCAAGCGTACGGGTCAGGAACGCCACCGCCGGGGTCGGCATCGGCCCCAGCAACTGCACGTCCGCACCGGCGGCGACCAGGCCGGCTTCCAGTGCCGCTTCGAACATGTAACCGGAGATGCGGGTGTCCTTGCCGATCACCACGATCGGCCGGCGCCCATCCTGGCCGCGCTGGTCGACCAGGACACGGCCCAGGGCGTTGCCCAGGCGCAGCACGAAGTCGGCCGAGATCACGCCCTGGCCGACCCGTCCACGGATGCCATCAGTACCGAAGTACTTGCGGCCTCCCATCAAGCCACCTCCGGCGCCGGCTGACGGCCCAGCATTGCCAGCAGATCGGACAGGCGGTCGCGCATTTCGCGACGGTCGCAGATCTGGTCGATGGCGCCGTGCTCCAGCAGGAATTCCGAGCGCTGGAAGCCTTCCGGCAGCTTCTCGCGCACGGTCTGCTCGATCACGCGCGGGCCGGCGAAGCCGATCAGCGCCTGCGGCTCGGCGATGTTGATGTCACCCAGCATCGCGAAGGAAGCCGACACGCCGCCGGTGGTCGGATGGGTCAGCACCGAGATGTACGGCAGGCCGGCTTCACGCAGCTTGCCCAGCGCGGCCGAGGTCTTGGCCATCTGCATCAGCGAGAACAGGCCTTCCTGCATGCGGGCGCCACCGCTCTGCGAGAAGCACACGTAGGGCGCACCGATCTCGACCGCGGTTTCCGCGGCCAGTGCGAAACGCTCGCCGACCACCGAGCCCATCGAGCCGCCCATGAAGGCGAAGTCGAACGACGATGCCACCAGCGCACGGCCCTTGAGCAGGCCGCGCATGGCGATCAGCGCGTCGTACTCGCCGGTGTTCTTCTGCGCGATCTTGATGCGCTCGCTGTACTTCTTCTGGTCCTTGAACTTGAGCAGGTCGGTCGGCCCCAGGCGCGCACCGATCTCGGTGGTGCTGTCGGCATCGAACAGGGCGGCCAGGCGCGCACGCGCACGGATCGCCATGTGATGGCCGCACTTCGGGCAGACTTCCAGGTTCTCTTCCAGTTCCGGACGGTACAACGCGCTGCCGCAGTTGCTGCACTTTTCCCACAGGCCCTCGGGGACACTGCGCTTCTTGCTGGGGGTGTTGTCGGTGCGGATGCCGGACGGCATCAACTTGCTGAGCCAACTCATGCGGGAGGACACTTCCGTTCAGGGCGGCCCGGGGGCCGCAAAGGCGGACAGTCTAGCTCCGCTTTCCCCGCCCGTGCACCCCCTTGCCAGCCACGGGGCAGCCGGAAAAAACCATGCTGGGACGTACGTTTAGGTGCTGGGGCGGTGCCCACCGCTGGCCGGCAGCCCTTGCGTGCAGACCGATGGGTAGTGCCGGCCGCTGGCCGGCAGCCCTTGCACGCGAGCCCTCAGGAGGATGCCGGCCAGCGGCCGGCACTACCGTTACGCGTCCAGCGCCTGCCGCAGCGGGGCGAGGAAGGTCCGGGCGTGCTGCGCGGCCTCTTCCGCCGAGCCCGCTTCGGCCAGCGCCGCCACCAGCGCGCTGCCCACCACCACGCCGTCGGCCTGCCGGGCCATGGCCGCGGCACTGGCGGCATCCTTGATGCCGAAGCCCGCCACCACCGGCACCGACGCACGCGCGCGCAACGCCTGCAGGCGGGCACTGGCGGCATCGCTGTCCAGGCGCTCGGACGCGCCGGTGACACCGGCAAAGCTGACGTAGTAGAGATAGCCACGGGCCAGCGCCAGCAGCTTGTCGGCTCGCGCCTCGCTGGTGGTCGGCGACGCCAGCAGTACCAGCGCAAGGCCGGCTGCGTCGAACGCCTGCTGGGCGTCGCCCGCTTCTTCCGGCGGCAGGTCGACCAGCAGCACGCCGTCCACGCCGGCGTCGACGGCGGCCTTGGCGAAGGCCGCGTAACCGTGGATCTCCACCGGGTTCAGGTAGCCCATCAGCACCACCGGGGTCTGCGCATCGCGCTCGCGGAACTGCGCCACGGCCTGCAGGACGTAGCGGCTGCCGGCGCCGCGTGCCAGCGCGCGCTCGGAGCTGCGCTGGATGGTCGGGCCATCGGCCATCGGGTCGGAGAACGGCACGCCCAGTTCAATCACGTCGGCGCCGGCGTCGACCAGTGCGTGCATGACCGGCACGGTGGCCTCCAGCGAGGGATCACCGGCCGTGACGAAGGGGATCAGCGCCTTGCGCTGCTGTTCGCGCAGACGCTGGAAACAGGCATCGAGTCGGGATACGGGCATTTCAGGCACATCCTTCAATCAGTTCAATCGCATCGCTGGTTCCCCAGTACATCTGGGTGACCCGCCCTTCAAACAGTTCCACGCGGATACCCAGGTCCGAACCCGGGTCCTGCCAGGTGAGGTACTCGCCCTGGTCACCGTCGTAGGCATGCGGGCTGGATACCGGCGGCTTCGGGAACTGGGCCATGGCCTGGGCGCGGGTCATGCCGACACGCAGGCCGAACGGACCGGGCTGCTGGGTCGGCGCCCCGCTGTCCGGATCCAGGCCGAGATCGAAACGGACGACGCGATCTTCATCGGTCATCATCGACACGCCGGGCGGCAGCCCCTTGCCGTCGTAGTACTCGCAACTGCCGCCGATGGCTTCGACCGCCCCTTGCGCGGTCCACGGCCCGAGTGCCTTCAGATCGCTCATGTGCTGGCCGATCAGCACCTCGCCGGCATGGTCCAGCGCCACCGAGACCACCGCGGGCGCGCCATCGCTGTCCATATCTTCCGTGGACGGCGGATCGACGATCGGCGCACGTGCCATCGGGTCGAGGTCATCATTCGCGGCCGCCTGCTGTGCCGGCTGCGTGGTGGCCTTGGCGGCCGGTGCCAGCAGCGGCGGCTCCGGCGGCTGGCACGCGGCCAACCCCAGCGCCAGCAGCAGCACGCCACTGTTGCGCAGCAGCGCGCTCACAGCACCAGCCCTTCGCGCGCGGCGATGGTATGCACATCCTTGTCGCCACGGCCGGACAGATTGCACAGCACGATCTGGTCACGCGGACGCTCACGCGCCAGCTTGATCGCCTGCGCCAGCGCATGGCTGGACTCCAGCGCCGGCAGGATGCCCTCGGTATGCGCCAGCAGGTGGAAGGCCTGCAGTGCTTCGTCATCGGTGATGCCGAGGTAGCGCGCGCGGCCGGTATCGGCCAGGAATGCGTGTTCGGGGCCGACGCCCGGATAGTCCAGGCCGGCCGACACCGAATGGGTCTCGATGATCTGGCCGTCGTCGTCGCACAGTACATAGGTGCGGTTGCCATGCAGCACGCCCGGGCGACCGGCGGCGATCGATGCAGCATGGCGACCGGTGCTGATGCCATCACCTGCGGCCTCGGCGCCGACGATCTCGACCTGGCGGTCGTTGAGGAAGGCATGGAACAGGCCGATGGCATTGCTGCCGCCGCCGACGCAGGCAGTGATCGCATCGGGCAGGCGGCCGTACTCGGCCAGCATCTGCTCGCGTGCCTCGCGGCCGACGATGGCGTTGAAGTCGCGCACCATGCGCGGGTAGGGATCCGGACCGGCGACCGTACCGATGATGTAGAAGGTGTCCTGCACATTGGTCACCCAGTCGCGCATCGCTTCGTTGAGCGCGTCCTTCAAGGTGGCCGAACCGGAGGTGACCGGCACCACCGTCGCGCCGAGCAGCTTCATGCGGTAGACGTTGATCTTCTGCCGCTCGATGTCGGTGGCGCCCATGTACACCACGCATTCCAGGCCCAACCGCGCGGCAACCGTGGCGCTGGCCACGCCGTGCTGGCCGGCACCGGTCTCGGCGATGATGCGCTTCTTGCCCATCCGCGCCGCCAGCAGCGCCTGGCCGATGGTGTTGTTGATCTTGTGCGCGCCGGTGTGGTTCAGGTCTTCGCGCTTGAGCAGGATCTGCGCGCCGCCGACATGGTCGCTCAGCCGCTGGGCGTGGTAGATCGGGCTCGGCCGGCCCACGTAGTGGGCCAGGTCGCGGTCGTAGGCGGCCTGGAAGGCCGGATCCTGGCGGGCCTGGTCATAGGCCTGGGCGAGTTCCTGCAGCGGGCCGACCAGGGTTTCGGCAACGAAGCTGCCACCGTAGCGGCCGAAATGGCCCTGGGCATCCGGGAAGGCGTGGTAGTCGGCAATGGGGGAGGCAGACATGGAAGCGACCGCTGGTTCGAGACAGGTGGATACTCTAGCGCACGGGTCGTGACCGGAAAATGGATATTATCTGGCATATACCGTCAGGAAATCTCACATGAGCCGTTCGCTGTTGCCACCGCTCAATGCGCTGCGCGCGTTCGAGGCCACCGCCCGCCTGGGCGGGGTTGGCCGCGCCGCGCAGGACCTGCACGTGACCCACGGCGCGGTCAGCCGCCAGCTGAAGCTGCTGGAAGACCACCTCGGCCTGGCGCTGTTCCAGCGGGCCGGTCGCGGCCTGCGCCTGACCGCTGCGGGCACGCGCCTGCAGGCAGCGTGCAGCGAGGCCTTCAGCGGCATCGAAGACTGCGTGCGCGAACTGCGCCGGCCGACCGCGGCCCCGGCGCTGGTGCTGGGCTGCAGCGGCAGCGTGCTGGCGCGCTGGATGATTCCGCGCCTGCCCGCACTGCAGGCTGCCCTGCCCGGCGTACGCCTGCAGTGGTCGGCGCTGGATGGCAGCTTCACCGAGGCGCAGGCCGCACTGGACGCGGTGCTGCTGCTGGCGCAGGGGCCGTGGCCCCGGGGCTGGCAGGTGCGTGAGCTGGCGCCGGAACGGGTCGGCGTGGTGGTGGCCCCCTCGCATCCGGCCGCGCAGCGCCTGCGGCATGTGCCGCCCTCGGCGCTGCTGCAGGAGACGCTGCTGCACACCAGCTCACGGCCGCAGGCATGGCCGGCGTGGGCGCAAGCGCACGATCTGGACACCTCGAAGCTGCAGCTGGGTACTGCCTTCGAACACCTGTACTACCTGCTGGAGGCAGCGGTGGCCGGGCTGGGCCCGGCGATCGCACCCGAGCCCCTGGTGGCCGAGGACCTGGCCGCCGGGCGACTGGTCGCGCCGTGGGGATTTGCCGCCACCGGTGGCTTCTGGGTGCTGGCGCGACCGGATGGACCGGCAGATGGGCGCGTGGATGCGCTGGCCGACTGGCTGGGCCAGCAACTGCGCTGACAACAAAAAGGGGACGGAGGGGATTAAGTCGCAAGTGGCACAAACGACTTAATCCCCTCCGTCCCCTTTTTTCAGCTGGCAGTCGGGGTGGCCAGTCGCTGCTGCAGGTCTTCGCGCAGGCGCGACAGCTCGACTTCGGCCTGCTGCCGCTGCTGCATTCCTTCGCGATGGATGCTGCGCACTTCCTCGACCGTGGCGATCAACTGGCCGTGCACGTGGCGCAGCGTGGCCACGTCGATCACGCCGCGCTGGTTGCTGCGCGCGGTATCCACCGAGGCCTGGCGCAGCAGGTCGGCGTTGCGGCGCATCAGCTCGTTGGTGGCATCGTCGATGGCGGTGGACAGCTCGACCGCGGCCTTCTGCTCACCCAGCGAAAGCTGGATGGCGAACTGGCGCTTCCACGACGGGATGGTGATCTCGCGCACCGTGTTGAACTTCTCGATCAGCTGCAGCGCGTTGGCCTGGATCAGGCGGATCATCGGCAGCGACTGGTCGGCCGCATGCTGCATCAGCTGCAGGTCGGACACGCGCTTTTCGAGGAGGCGGATCGCGTTGTCGACTTCGCTCTGGCGGATGCGCTGCTGCGGATCCTCACTGCCCTGCCCGGCCTGCTGCTCGGCCTGCAGTTCGGCCAGGCGCTGCTTGCCGGCCGCAGCATACAGGCCCAGCGCATGGCGTTCTTCGCGGACGATGTCATGCATGCGGTCGAACTCGCCCACGCGCTTGCCCATCAACGCCTGCTGCACACCGACATCACCCAGCAGCTGCTCGATCTGCGCATTGGTGTCGCTGAACTTCTGCACCAGCTCGCCCTTGGATACGCGCAGGCGGTCGATCAGGCCACCGATCACCGGCACCTTCGACCGCTGCGCGAAGCCGTCCAGCTTCAGGCTGCGTGCGATGCGCACCACTTCGCCCAGTTTCTCGCCGCTGGCATCGAGGTCACGATTGCGCACCTGGTCCAGCAACTGGCTGGAAAACGCTGCGGTGCGCGTGGCCGCTTCGCGACCGAAGACCTGCAGGTTGCCCGGGCGCAGGTCATCCAGCTCCAGACGGATCTCGGCGATGCGCGGCAGATCCTCGCGGACCAGGCCAAGCGCCTGCAATGCGCCTTCATCGAGCGGAACGGCGGTAGTCGTGCCGGGCACGAGGGCACCGGGGGTCTGGCTGTCCTGGGTCATCGGGCAGTCTCCTTGCAGTTGGGTAAGCGGCAGCGGCGGCCGGCTCAAGGCAGTCTAGCCTGAGCCGCCGCGACCTCGTCATCGATCTGTGCGTGCAGCGTGGCGGCCTTCGCCGCCAATGTGGCGCCGGCCGCGGCCTGGCCCGCCGCGGCGGCCTGCCGCCAGGCTGGCAACAGGACGTCATGGATGCGCGCGAAGCGTTGCAGCAGCACGTTGTCCTGGTCCTGCAGGAGCTGCCACTGGCCGGCCTCGAGACGGCGCAGCGTGGCCAGCCGGCGCAGGTGATCGAGCCGTTGCGACAGCGCGGCCTGGCCGGCGGTATCCAGCGACGCCAGCCGCACCGCTGCCAGCTCGACCCAGGCGTCCAGCGCTGCGGCCGCCGCTGAATGTCCGGCGATGGCCATGGCCCGCAGCTGCAGCTGCTGCTGCAGCTGCTGGGCCTGCTCGCGCGCCTGCAGGGCCAGCACGCCCAGCTGCGACTGCAGCGCACGTCCTTCCGCCTCGCGATCGACATCGCGCCCCAGCAGGCGGCCCCACCAGCCCGCCTGCTGCCGGATCTGCGCCGGGTTATCGGCCTGCAGGGCCAGCGCGATGCGTGCCAGTGCGGCCACCAGCCCTGCGCCCGCGCCCGGCGGCAACGGTGTTTCGCGCCGCGCCAGCGCCTGCAGCAACGGCGCACCATAGTCGGCCAGCGCGGCGACATCGGCCGTGTCCGGCAAGCTCGGTGGCGGCAGTGGCGCCTGCATGGTCACGGCAGCGGCGGCGGCTTCGGTGTCGTCGCTGGAATCTCCTCACCGTCGTCCGGCGGCAACGACTCGCCGTAGAAGTGACGCATCAGCGCCTCATCCAGCGCGCGCTCCTCCGGCGTCGTGGCACGGCGCACACGCGCACGCTGCGCCACCGCACTGTTCGGCACCCCACGCTCGACCTGCTGCCGCGCCCAGCCGGCGAACGCGGCCAGGGTCTGGGACACCTGTGCCTGCTGCGCCTGCGATGCCGCCAACAGTTCCACCAACGGTGCCAGGCCAGCCTGCAGGTCGTCGGCCAGGACCGTCGTCGGCACACTGGCGGCTGCCGCGACCGGCACCGGCGCGGCGGCCGGACGTGTTTCAGAAAGACGATGCAGGGCCTCCAGCAACGCCGGCCACGGTGCCGGGTCGGCAACGGCAATCGGTTCCGGCGTCGGCGGTGGAAGCTGCAGGGCGGTGGCGATGTCGGCCAGCTGCGCGACCACGCGCCCGCCGACATCGCTGTCGTCGGCCCCCATGGCCTTGTTGCGCAGGAAGTCGCGCTTGATCTGCGTCCAGCGTTGCGCCTGCGTGTCGTCCAGCACGCCGCGCAGCTCGGCCAGCTTCAACAGGTTTTCTTCGGCGCCGGTGGTCAGCAGCTGTGCCTCGCCCAGGTAGTGGTCGGAGATCAACTGCTGCAGCTCGTCCTCGTTCATCACCGGCGAGATCTTCTCGGCCAGCTTGTTCATGTTGCGGTAGCTACCCTGCAGCCGGAACGGCGGCTCGGTGCGGTAGCGGTCGTCCTGCGCGGCACTGGCGATGTACTGCTGGTTGACGCGGTAGACCACGTCGCGCACGCGCAGCATGCGCTGCAGGGTGGCGGTGATTTCGTTGATCTCCGCGCTGCTGTAGGCGTGGCTCAGGCCGTTGGTCGAGACCTCCTTGCCCATCGCCCGGTCGACCAGCGTGTACAGGTCAGCCATGTCGCGCGTAGCCAGCGGCGCCAGCACCGGGTTGGAAGTCAGGCTGTTCTCGATGTAGCTGAGGGTAAAGGCCGCCTCCATGCCACCGAGCACATCACCCAGGTTGTAGATGTCGGCACGGTTGGCCAGCATGTCCGGAATCTTGAACACCTCGCCGGACTCGGTATACGGGTTGCCGGCCATCACCACGCAGAATTTCTTGCCGCGCATGTCGTAGGTGCGGGTGCGACCGCGCCACACACCTTCGATACGGCGGGTGCCATCGCACAGCGAGATGAACTTCTGCAGGAACTCCGGATGGGTGTGCTGGATGTCGTCCACATACAGCATGGTGTTGTTGCCCATTTCCAGCGCCAGGTTGAGCTTCTCCAGCTCCTGCCGCGAGGTCGCGTCCGGTGCCTGGGCCGGGTCCAGCGACCGCACCTCGTGACCCAGCGCCGGGCCGTTGATCTTCATGAAGACCAGGCCCAGGCGGTGCGCCACGTATTCCATCAGCGTGGTCTTGCCGTAGCCGGGCGGCGAAATCATCATCAGCAGGCCCATCAGGTCGCTGCGCTTGTTCTCGCCGACCGTGCCCATCTGCTTGGCCAGGTTGTCACCGATCACGCCCAGGTAGACATCATTGATCAGCTTGTTGCGTACGAACGAGGACAGCGGCCGCGCCTTGAACTCGGAAAGCCGCAGGGTCTCGCGCTCGCGGCCGATGATGCCCTGGCGCAGCGCCTGGTAGGCATGGAACGCTGGCACGAAATGACGCAGGTGCTGCTTCAGGCGCACCAGGAAGTCATCCAGCGATACCACCAGCGTGCCGTTGCTGATGCGTGCGTGTTCACCCAGCAGGCCACTGACCTCCGCCTGCAGCGCGGCGTCGCTGGCACGGGTACGCAGCTGGCGCTGCACCAGCAGCAGTGCTGCAGCCTCGTCGACGTAGCCGGCATGCGGGGCATGCGCCGGCATCCGCGCCAGCGCCCGCAGCCACTGACCGGCCAGCGCCCAGCGCGTGGCCAGCGGATCCTGGCTGCGCTGCAGGGCGCGTTCGACCGCCTCGCGTTGCCCGGCCTGTTCCAGCTGCCGAGCCAGTGCCTCCAGCAGCGCTACCGCATGGCGGCTGCTGCTGAACACCGGTTCGCCGGCCGCCAGTTCCTCGCCCAGATAAGCGGCCGCGGCCTCTGCGGCATCGGCATCGAACGGCAACGCGTGGGATTGCGCATACGCCAGCAGTGCCTCGGCCATCTCCGCACGCAACGCCAGGCGCCCTTCGTCGGACCCCAGCAGGCGTGCCAGCGCTTCAGCACCCATCTGGCGGGCCGGCCATTGCGCCACCGCTTCGCGCCGCTGCTCGGCAGCCCAGAACAGCACCGCCAGCGCACGCACCCGCGGTGCATGCCGCAGGCTGCCGGCCGCCTGCTGCAAGGGCAGCAACGCACGCAGGATCAGCGCGGCATCATGGTCATGGATGCCGCGCTCGTAGCCTTCGCGGTAGCGCGGTGCGGCAAACGCACGCACGCGCTGGTCCAGTGCTTCGGGCGTGGCGACGTCGTGCTGCAGCGTGGCCAGGTCAAGCCCGTCGCTCCCCTCCTGCGCGGCCATCAACAGGCTGCCGGCAAGATACTCGCCGCGATACAGTGCAGGTGATTCGGAGTCCAGGGTGACCGGCCAGAACGGCTTCAGCGCATCCAGCTCCGGATCGTGCAGGGTCTCCAGGAAGTCGGTGCCGGTCAGATGGATCGCCAGCGTGTCACCACGCGGCAGCAGGGTCAGGTCCAGCGCCTGGGTGTTGACGCTGAAGCGATGGCGCGGCCCCAGCCGCACCACGTTGCCGCCCGCCTCGTACAGATCACTGCGGTCACGCAGCTGGCGCACCGCCTGGTCACGCACGCCCTTCAGGCGCGCTTCGATGTCGTCGGCCTTGACGTTGTCATGCAACGCGCGCAGGCGTTCGGCCAGCTCACGCAGCTTGAGGATCAGCGGATCGCCGGCAAAGAACGCATTGAGCTCATCGGCGGTGGCGAAGCGCTCGGTGCGCTTGGCCAGGCCATCGAGGATGCGGCTGGCCGCATCCAGCACCGAACGTGCCTTGCGCTGGCGGTCATCCAGCAGCGCCTGCTTGTGCGTTTCGAAGGCTTCAACCAGCTCTTCGCGCTTGCTCAGGATGTCGCCGAGGAACTGCTCGTGTTCGCCGAACTGGCTCTCCAGCTCCTCCAGCTGCACCAGCAGGCGCGACAGCTGCTCGTCGGCACGCTCCGGGTCCGTGGCCAGCGCCAGCGCGCTGGTGATCGACTGCGAGAACAGCGCGAACTGCGCGGCGAACTGCGCCACGGCCTCGGCTGAGCCGAGCGACCTGCGGCGCTGATCGGCACGCGCGCGGGCTTGGTTGAGGCGGCCGTACAGCACCGAAATGGACTCGACCACGCGGGTGCGGGCGGTGGCATCGTCCACCTTCAGGCCGGCCATCAGTTCAGACAGCATATCCAGATCGGCCGCCATCCCGCGCAGCCCCTCCAGCTGCTCATCCAGCTGGCGGGCACTCTGCGCCTGCTGCGCAGCTTCATCCAGCGCCTGCAGGCGCGTGGTCAGCGGCACCAGCGCGGCATCGCCGGCGAGGAAGTCACCCGTGGCGGCGCCGACATGATCCTGCGCCTCCACCAGCTCGGCCGTCATCGTCTCGATGCGCGCGGTGTCGATGTAACGCAGCTCGCGGATGGTCAGCAGCCGTCCACGCAATGCGGTGATCGCATTGAGGGCCTCGACGAAGGCCTGCACCTCGCTCCAGTTCTGCGGCTGCAGCCGGCCCAGCAGCGCCTTGTGCGCGGCCTCTGCCTCGACCATCGCCTGCGCCGACTGCTGGCGGATCGACTGCACCTTCTCGTACTCGTCCAGCACCGATTCGCCGGTGGCGCTGATCTGCCGCAGCAGCGCCTCGGCGCCATCGCAGGCCGCGTCGCCCAGCCAGTGGTGGGCATCGAACAGGCGCCGGGTGTCGGCCACCAGGCGCTGGTAGCGCTGCACCGACACGTCCTGGCCATCGATCTCGCGCGCCAGGTTGAACAGGTTGGAGATGCCCCGCACCAGTTCGGCGTTGCCGATGCGTCCCATGAAGGTGTTGCCGGGTGGCCGGCTTGCAGCAAACTCGTCACTGCTGAACGGGGTCTGCCAGACCTGCATCGGATGGATGCGGGTCGGTTCGCTGCCTTCGGCATGGAACAGCACCATGCGCCCGTCCTGCATCAAGGCGTAGCCATGGCCGAACACCGGGTTCTGCAGCACGCGCTGGATGGTGTTGTAGACGAACAGCGCCGAGCGCCCACCTTCGCGCTCATAGAAGATGTACAGCACGTCCTCACCATTCGGTGAACGGATGCTGCGCTTGAACTGCATGCCGGCCATCGAGGCGTCGAACGCCTTGTGCTCGCCGCCCTGCAGGTAATAGCCACCCGGGAAGATCACGCCGTGGTCTTCGGGCAGCTGCACGCAGGCCTGCACGATCGCATCGTTGCGCACGATGCCGCCGGTCAGCGTGTTGTAGATCAGCCCGCGCCACTCCGTCTCGCGGTACGGCAGCACCTTCAGCAGCACCAGCGAGCCGACCCGGGCGAATTCGAACTGGGCGTCGTCCAGCGACTGCGTGCTGTCCTCCACCGGTTCGCTGTAGATGCCCTGCCCGGTCTCGGTGTTGTTCTCGACCTTGATCGTGAGGTCGCCGCCGGTGGTCTCCACGAACAGGGTATCGAGGATGTTCAGGTGCGAATGGCGGCCATTGACCGCCAGGTCGCGGGTCGCCCGGGTCCATTCGAAGTCGAACGGCGGCGGCAGTGCGATATCGCGCTCACCGCGCGCATCCAGATAGGTCAGTTCCCCATCGCGCGACAGCGCCCAGCGGAACACGCGCACGTCGCTGCTGCGCTCACCGATCTGGAACGACGCCAGCAGCTTGTCCCCCACCACGATCAGCTGCAGCAGGCGCGCGTGCTTGTAGTAGGCGTACAGCTCGTTGAAGTCGTGCACGAAGCCGGGCTGGTCGAGGAAGCTGCCCTTCAGCTCCAGCGCCGCCACATCGTAGCCGTCGCTGCCCTGCACCAGCCGGTACAGGCCGAACACGTCCTCGATGCGGGTCTGGGTCTTCAGCCCGATGAATACGTTGTAGCCGAACAGCAGGCGGTCCGGCCCGACCTGCACGATGTCACGGCCGACGCAGTTGTTTTCGCTGCGGATGCGGAAGCGACCGACCACCTCCAGGCGGCTGTCGCCGAACTCGGCCAGGCGCTGGCGGTTGAGCGTTTCGGCCAGGCCCTGCAGGCGCTGGCCCTGCTCGGCCAGGCGGCGGCGCAGGACTTCATAGGCACCGCCCTGGGCAACGGCCTGGTCGACGGTAGTGCCGCCGGCCTCCGGTGCAGTGGATTCGGCGGACGGATGGGTATCAGACATCAGCAGGCTTCCGGCTCACGGGCGGACGGCCGCGGTTGCGGCCGGCGCGGGCGGGCGATGGCCGCAGCAGCCATCGCCCGATGCATCAACGGGCGCTGTCGACCACGGTGGCCGACACGGTCGGCACCGCTTCGGCATCCTCGGCGATCTGGCGCGGCGCCGGTTCGGCCACGGCCACGCCCAGGTAGCGCTGCATCAGCTCCTGCACGATCGGGCTCTTGCCGGCAAAGCCTTCGATCGACTTGCCCAGCGACACCGCCTTGACCAGGTTCTCGAACATGCCGCCGTCGCCACCGACCAGATCGATATCGGCGTTGCGCAGCGCGCTGGCGATGACGTTGGCATTCTCGCGCGAGACTTCCTTGCCGGCTTCGATCGAGGCCAGCGCCTGCTTCAGGCTGTTGTCCAGCATCATGCGGAACTCTTCGTGGCCACGTGCCTGGTCGCTCAGCGAAGCGATCGCTTCGAACTTGCGCACCAGGCCTTCGGCCTCGGCCAGCAGCTTCTTCTGCACCACGCCGGCTTCGGCGTTGCCCAGCGATTCGGTGGCGGTGGCACGGGCCAGGCCCATCTTCTCCTCACCCTGCGCCTGCGCCTGCAGGGTCTCGGCCAGCACGCGGGCTTCGTTGCTGCCCTGCTTCAGGCTGGCTTCGGCCTTGGCTTCGATCACGCGGGCCTCGGCGATGCCGACCTTCTCGATGGCCAGTGCCGAAGCTTCACGCACCTGCGCTTCGGCCAGGCCCGGTGCGGCCTGCTCGGCGCGCAGCGCGTCGGCCAGCAGGCGCTTGGCTTCGGCCTGCTTGCCGGCTGCTTCGTGTTCGGCCTGGGCCAGCGTGGTCAGTTCCACTGCGCGGTGCTTGGAGGCGGTCTCGCGTGCCTGCGCTTCCTTTACCTCGCGCACCAGCGATTCCTGTGCCTTGGCCTCGGCTTCCAGGATCAGCACCTGCTTCTGGCGGTCGGCCTCGGAGACCTCGCGCACTTCCTTGATGCGCTCTTCCTCCTGCGCCACGGTCTTGTCGATGGAGATGCGTTCGCGGGTGATGTTGGCCACGTCCATCTTGCCCTGCTCGACCACCTTGTCGCGCTCCACGCCCTGCAGCTGCACTTCGCGGTCGGTGGTGACCTGCTCAAGCTGGCGTGCGCGCTCGACGCGCTCGGCCTCGATGGCCACGGCGCGCTGGCGGTTCTGCTCGGCCACTTCCACTTCGCGCAGGCGGTTCTGGTCGCGGATCTCGATCAGCTGCTGTGCTTCGATGCGGGCGTTCTCGGACAGCTGGCGCTGCTCTTCCTGCACCTTGGCGGTCTCGGCCTCCTCGCGCGCGCGGATGGTCTCGATCTCGCGCTTCTGGCGTGCTTCGGCTTCGGCCTGCTGGCGTTCCAGCGCCAGCAGCGCTTCACGCGCTTCCACGTTCTTCTTGGTGATGGCGAGCTTCTCGTTCTGCTCCAGCTCGTTGGTCACCACGTTCTGTGCGGCGGTCAGCTCGGTGATCTTGCGGATACCCTGCGCGTCAAGGATGTTGAACTGGTCCAGCAGCGCCTTCGGGGTCTGCTCCAGGTAATCGATCGCCACGTCTTCCAGCACATAGCCGTTGAGGTCGTTGCCGATCACCGCGATGATCTCGTCGCGGAACTCCTGGCGCTTCTCGAACAGTTCGGTGAAGTCGAACTTCTTGCCGACCGTCTTCAACGCTTCGGAGAACTTGGCGTTGAACAGCTCATCGACGGCATGCTTGTCCGACGCACGGTCGGCACCGATGGCCTTGGCCACGCGCAGCACGTCGGCCTGGGTCTCGTTCACCCGCAGGTAGAAGGCCACGGCGATGTCGGCACGCATGTTGTCGCGGCAGATCAGGCCTTCCTTGCCACGGCGGTCGATCTGCAGGGTGATCAGGCTGATCCGCATCAGCTCGGCGCGGTACAGCACCGGGATGATCAGCGCACCGGTGAAGTGCACCTTGGGCGTGGAGCTCATGTCGTTGACGATCAGGGCCACGCCCTGGTCGACCTTGCGGTAGAAGGCCTTGAACAGCCCGGCCACGCCCAGCAGCAGGACGAGCAGGCCGCCGGCGACGGCCAGGAACGGTAAGAGGGATGCCAACGTCATTGATGAGTCTCCTTGTTGCCCGGAAGCAGGTTGTCCTGGAAATCGAGGGCGATCGCATCGGCGCGGAGCACCCGGTAATAGTGTTGTTCGGCCATGTGCTCAACCAGCACGATGCGCTCGCCACGCTGCAGTTCGATGTCGCTGCGGATCTGCAGCACCAGCCCGGCGCCGCCATCATCGACCGTGGCATGACCGCTGCGTGCGTCCACCTTCGGCGACGCGACCACGCCGGCCCGGCCGAGCAGCGATGCCTGCGGCACCGGCCGCAGGCGCAGCAGGAAGCGCCGGACCGGGCGCAGGATCAGCGCGATGAGCGGTACCGCTGGCAGCGGTGCCAGCACCGCCACGAGCGTACCCAGGCCCCAGCGCAGCAGGTCCGGCAGCGGCAGCAGTACGAACAGATGGATGAAATAGGTGATGAGCCAGCCGAACAGGCTCAGCAGGGTGACCACCACCATGATCGGGACGCCACCCAGGCCCCAGCGCGCCAGCATGGCTGACAGGCCACTGAGGTCGGTCCCCGCCTCGAGCGCGCCATCGGCGCCGAGATTGCCAAAACCGTCATCGACCAGGCCGAACGCCGCAACCGCCCAATACATCACCGACACCAACAGCAGAATGCTGTACGGCAGCGTCGGGTAACCGAGTACGACGGTGAGAAACTCCTGCATCGCTTGCCTTCCTGGGCTGTGGGCGGCGGCCGCCCGTTCGGGGCGCGCCGCGCGCGTCCCGTCGATCCCCGCGCCAGCCCTCATGGCAGGCGCGCTTGGGACCATCCTATGTGAAGAATGCGTGCAGGCTCAAATCCAGGTCCAAATCACGGCAAATAATGACGCCAATCACTCGAGAACCGTGCAATCGGCGCGGCGCACTTCCTCGACGAAGGTGCGCATCTTGTAGCCGTCCTTGATGCCCGGCTCCAGTTCGATGCCACTGGAGACATCCACGCCCCACGGCAGGGTACCCAGCACCGCGTCGTAGACGTTTTCCGGGTTCAGGCCGCCGGCCAGCAGGAACGGGCGATGCAGGCCGGTCGGGATCCGGCCCCAGTCAAAGGCCACGCCGGTGCCGCCACCGCCGCCCGGCGCGTGGCTGTCGAACAGGAAGCCGGCGGCGCTGGGATAGCGCAGCTGCAGGGTGCGGGCGTTGATCTCTTCACGGCCGCCCATGGCAATCGCCTTCAGGTACGGCATGTTGAAGCTGCGGCAGAAGCTCTCGTCTTCCTCGCCGTGGAACTGCAGCAGGGTCGGTCGTACCGTGCGCAGCACCTCGCGCACTTCTTCCTTGCTGTTGTTGCGGAACAGCGCCACCACGTCGACCATCGGCGCGATCGCCTGGCGCATCGCGCGTGCCTCGGCTGGAGCGACCCGGCGGCTGCTTTCACGGGCGAAGATGAAACCCACCGCGTCCACGCCCAGCTCACCGGCCAGGCGGACGTCGCCGGCCCGGGTCATGCCACAGAACTTGATGCGCGTGCGGTAGTAGGAGCGGCTCATAGCGTGACCTCGGCGGGCAGATGCCAGTTGTCGGGGTACAGGGGCCCAAGGAACACCAGGCCCTGCGGCGGTGCGGTGGGACCGGCTACGGTGCGATCGCGCCCGGCCAGCAGTTCGGCGATCCATTCCACCGGCTTCTCGCCACTGCCCACCAGGATCAGCGATCCGACGATATTGCGGACCATGTGATGAAGGAATGCATTGCCCTGCACGGCGACCTCGATCACCTCGCCCTGGCGGCTGACCTGCAGCGACTGCAGTTCACGCCGTGCATGCAGCGCCTGGCACTGCACCGAGCGGAACGCGCTGAAGTCGTTCTCGCCTAGCAGGGCCTGGCCGGCGGCATGCATCAGGCCCGCGTCCAGCGCACGGCGCTCCCAGCTGAGGGTCTGCCGCTGCAGCGCCGGCCGCACTTCGCGGTTGAGCAGGCGGTAACGGTAACGGCGTGCCCGCGCCGAGAAGCGGGCGTGGAAATCATCGGCCACGGGCACGCACCAGCGCACCGCGATCGAGCGCGGCAGGCGGGTGGTGGTGCCCAGCATCCAGGCGCGCGGATCGCGCACCACGTCGGTGTCGAAATGCACGACCTGGCACTGGCCGTGCACGCCGGCATCGGTGCGACCGGCACAGACCACCTGCAGCGGCGCATCGGCCACCGACGACAGGGCCTGCTCAAGGCTGGCCTGCACGCTGGGACCACCCTCGCCCAGGTTCTGCCAGCCCCTGAAATCGCTGCCGTCGTACTCGACGCCAAGCGCGTAACGCATGTGCTACCTCGATGTTGCGGGAGGGGCGGCGCTCAGGCCGGATCGCGTTCGGACCAGACCGCCAGTTCGTTGCCACCGGGCTCGACGAACTGGAAGCGGCTGCCACCGGGGAAAGAAAACACCGGCCGTACGATCTCACCGCCAGCGTCGCGCACCGCCGCCTCGATGGGCGCCAGCTGGTCGGCATACAGCACCAGCAGCGGCGCGCCGCTGTCACTGGCCCGTTGCGGCTGGCCGCGGAAGAAGCCGCCCTGCAGGCGGCCATCGTCGAAGGCGGTGTAGTCGCTGCCATAGTCGACGAACGACCACCCGAACACCTTTTCGAAGAAGGCGCGGCTGTCGGCCGGGTCACTGGAGGCGAATTCAACGTAGTCGATACGGCGCTCGCGGCTCATGGCACGGTCCTTGTCGGCGGGTTCGGTCACGGCAGGCGGGCCAGCAATTCGCGAGCCTGGGCCTGGCAGTGCAGGTCGCCGCCCTCGGCCACTTCCAGCAGCAACGTCCGTGCGGTCTGCGCATCGCCCAGGTCGAGGTAGGCGATGGCCAGTTCCAGGCGTTCCTGCCCGGCGCGCGGCGCCCAGCCGGCATCGCTGGCCGGCGCGGCAGTACCGTCTTCATGCGCGGCCGCGGCCAGCGCGTCGTGCGGCGCCGCGCTCGAATCCCCGCCGTCATGATGCTCGGCCGGCAGGTCGAACACGCCGCGGAACTGCGGCTGCTGTTCGGCGTGCAGCGCGTAGTCCGGCACTACGATCTCGTCAGGGACCGCCTGCGCGGGCGGCTCATCCTGCACGGGGGTGTCCTGCATGGCCACCGGCTCGTCCCAGCGCGGCAGGTCGGTCACGGCCCCGGGCAGCTCCACTACTTCGTCATCGCGCAGCGTCTGCGCCTGCCAGTCAGTCTGGGCGGCGACGTCGGCGACCGCTTCGGCAGCCACGTCATCCTGCACCTCGGCTTCGGTCGCCCAGGCAGGCATCGCCGGTTCCTGGCGGCCACTGTCGGACACCGCCGTCGACCACGAAGACTGCTCGGCCAGCGTATCCAGCGCCGCGCCGGCCGGTACCGCAGCGGCCAGGCCGGCGGCGTCGCCTTCCTCGCGCAGCGGCGGCAGTGGCGACGGCTTGCGACGACGCAGCAGCCAGGCCGCGCCGGCCGCCAGCAACAGCACCGGCAGACCCAGCCAGTACCACGGCGTTGCCGCATCGCGGGCATCCGGTGCCTGCGCCAGGCGCTGCTGCGCCGCGGCCAGGTCGTTGTCCTTCATCGCGATCAGCGACTGCTGCTGTTCCTTGAGTTTTTCCAGGTCGGCCACCCGCTGCTTCAGCTCGCCGATCTCGGCATCGCGGGTCGCGATGTCCTCGCGTGCCTGGCGCAGTTGTTCGTTGCCCAGCATGTCACCCTCGCTGCCGGCTGCAGTGCCGGTGGTTGTGCCCGCGTGCGCGGCGTCGGAGGCCAGCGCCGGAGCGATTTCAAGTCGTGCCCCAGTGGCCGCAGCCGGGGAAGAAGCCTTCGTGGTTCCCGCCGTGGCGACCGGGGCGACAGTACCCGCCGGTTGCGGCACGGTGCGCGCCTGACGCCACTGTGCGGCATGCTCGCGCACCAGCGCGGCGGCCTCGGCGGCATCGACCGCCGCCAGTGCATCGCTGCCGGGCATGCGCAGCACGGCGCCCTGCCTGAGCAGGTTGACGTTGCCACGGATGAAGGCCTCCGGGTTGGCCCGCAGCAGCGCAATCATTGCGCGGTCGCGGCTGACCTGGTTGCCGCGGGCCACCACGCTGGCGATCTGCGACAAGGTCTGCCCACGCTGGACGGTAACGCTGCCATCGGCTGCCGGTGCGGCAGCGGGTGCAGCCACTGCACGCGGGCGAGCCGGTGCGGGTGCCGGCGTGGTGGCGGTGGACGGCGCAGGCGCGCTCACGCTCTCCGCGGCGGCGGGCGCCGGGGCGGCCTCACGGGCGATGGTGTTGGAGAGCGTACCTGCGGGTGCAACGATTTCCGGCTCGGCCACGGCCAGTGCGCTGGACGGTGCATCGACCAGCGCCGAGTACTCGCGCACCAGGCGGCCCTGGCCCCAGTTCGCCTCGATCAGGAAGCTCAGCGACGGGGTCTCAACCGGCGTCTGCGAGGTCACCCGCACCACTGCCCTGCCCTGCGCATTGCGGGTCAGTTCGAACTGCAGTTCGCCGACCAGCCCGGTCGGCCGCTGCAGGCCGACGCGCTCGAAGGTGACCGGTGAGGCCAACGCGACACGCAGGTTCTCCAGCTCGGACGGATCGGCCGAGACCACCGGGATTTCGGCCAGCAGGGGCTGGCCCGGCTTGGACAGGACACGGATGTCGCCCAAGCCCAGGGCAAGCGCCGAACTGCTGGCCAGGGCCAGCAGCGCGGTGGAAAGATAGAGGAGGGGGCGCTTTGCGCCCCTGGCCCGTTTATTCATGGCGACACTATAAAGCGTGCGGACCGCGGTCCGCACCCACCCATGGGGACCTTCGGTAGTGCCCGCCGCTGGCCGGCAGACACGCACGTGCCATCACGGCAATGCCGGCCAGCGGCCGGCACTACCGGTGAGGCAACCGCTGTGATCAGCGCTGCTCGGCGGCGACCAGCTCGGCCAGCTGCACGGCATTCAGGGCGGCGCCCTTGCGCACGTTGTCCGATACGATCCACAGGTTCAGGCCGCGCGGGTGCGACAGGTCCTCACGGATGCGGCCGACGTACACCGCGTCGGTGCCCGAGGCGTGGGTGACAGGGGTCGGGTAGCCACCGGCCTCGTGACGGTCCACCACTTCGATGCCCGGCGACTGCTCCAGCAGCGCACGTGCTTCGGCCACGGTGACCTTGTCGCGGGTTTCGATCGCCACCGACTCGGAATGGCCGTAGAACACCGGCACGCGCACTGCGGTCGGGTTCACCAGGATGCTGTCGTCGCCGAGGATCTTGCGGGTCTCCCAGATCAGCTTCATTTCTTCCTTGGTGAAGCCGTTGTCCTGGAAGTCGTCGATGTGCGGGATCAGGTTGAAGGCGATCTGCACCGGGAAGCGCTGCGGATCGATCTCCTGGAAGCTCAGCAGCTGGCCGGTCTGCTTGCCCAGCTCCTCGGTGGCCGAACGACCACCGCCGGACACCGACTGGTAGGTGGAGACGTTGATGCGCTCGATGCCGTACTTGCGGTGCAGCGGCGCCAGCGCCACCAGCATCTGCATGGTCGAGCAGTTCGGATTGGCGATGATGCCGCGCGGACGGTTGGCGACCTGTTCCGGGTTGACTTCGGACACCACCAGCGGCACGTCATCGTCGTAACGGAAGGCCGAGGAGTTGTCGATCACCACCGCACCTGCGGCGGCGAACTTCGGTGCGTATTCCTTGGACACGCTGCCACCGGCCGAGAACAGCGCGATCTCGACGCCGGCCGGATCGAAGGTGGCCAGGTCCTGGACCGTGACCTTCTGGCCGTTGAACTCGATCTCGCCACCGGCCGAACGCTCGGAGGCCAGGACGCTCAGGGTACCGACCGGGAAATCACGCTCGGCCAGGATCGACAACATGGTCTCGCCGACGGCGCCGGTGGCACCGACGACGGCGACGTGGAAACTGCGCTGTGCATTGCTCATGGGGGAACTCTCACGAAAACGGGAATGGGGAAAAACACGCACGACAGCTGGGTTCGGGGAACCTCCTCAAGCGGGGCGCGCGGAGGTTCCCTATCGTTTCCCGGTTTTTTTGCCCAGCGTCACGCGCGCGGCCATCGCCGCGTCAGCGTTGATCGCGCTCGGCATCCGCGACGGGCCGCCGTCCAGGCCGAGCCCGGCAAGCAGATTATCCACGGCCAGCTGTACCATCGCCGTGCGCGTGGCCAGCGAGGCGCTGCCGATATGCGGAGTGAGCACGACGTTGCGCAGCGCCAGCAGTTCCGGGCGTACCGTTGGCTCGCCTTCGTACACATCCAGACCCGCCGCAGCCAGGCGACCGTTGGCCAGCGCATCGGCCAGCGCGATCTCATCGACCAGGCCACCGCGGGCGATATTCACCAGCGTCGCCGACGGCTTCATCTTCGCCAGTGCGGCGGCATCGATCAGATGATGCGAGGCCGGCGTGTACGGCAGCACCAGCAGCAGGTGGTCGGACTGTGCCAGCAGCGTATCCAGGTCCACATAGGTCGCGCCCACTTCCGCCTCGGTCGCCGCCGGCAGCTGCGACCGGTTGTGGTACAGCACCTTCATGCCGAAACCGTGCGCGCCGCGACGGGCGATGCCCTGGCCGATGCGGCCCATGCCAAGGATGCCCAGTGTGCTGCCGTGGATATCGGCACCGAGCATGGTCTGGAACGACCACTGCTGCCACTGCCCTTCGCGCAGCCAGCGCTCGGACTCGGTGATGCGGCGCGCGGTGGCCATCAGCAGGGCGAAACCGAGATCGGCGGTGGTTTCGGTCAGGACGTCCGGTGTGTTGCTGGCCAGGATGCCGGCCGCGCTGAGCGCGTCGACGTCCAGGTTGTTGTAGCCCACCCCGACATTGGCGATCACCTGCAGCTGCGCGGCGCCGGCCACCTGGGCCGCGCCGATGCGCTCGTTGAGCGTGATGATCGCGCCGTCGGCGCTGGCCAGTTGTCCGGCGATCTGGTCCGGCGCCCAGGCGGTGACGGTGTCGGTGCAGCGCAGCTGCACGCGATCGCGCAGCGGCGCGATGGCCGCGTCGATCAGCGGCTGGCTCACCCACACGGTCGGCCGCGTGTCAGCCATCGATCTGCCCGGGAATGCGCGGGGTGATCGTGCCGACATCGCCGCACTGCGCGCGGTGGCGCAGCGCCTGGTCCATCAGCACCATCGCTACCATCGCCTCGGCGATCGGGGTGGCGCGGATGCCGACGCAGGGGTCGTGGCGGCCGGTGGTGACCACCTCGACCACGTTGCCGGACGTATCCAGCGACGGGCCCGGCAGGCGCAGGCTGGAGGTCGGCTTCAACGCGATCGAGGCGACCACCGGCTGGCCGGTGGAAATGCCACCGAGGATGCCACCCGCGTGATTGCTGGCGAAGCCCTGCGGGGTCAGCAGGTCGCGGTGTTCGGTGCCTTTCTGCGCGGCGCTGGCGAAACCGTCGCCGATCTCCACGCCCTTCACCGCGTTGATGCTCATCAGCGCGGCAGCCAGTTCACCGTCGAGTTTGCCGTAGATCGGCTCACCCCAGCCCGGCGGCACATTGTCGGCGACCACGTCCACGCGCGCACCGACCGAATCTCCGGACTTGCGCAGCGCGTCCATGTACGCCTCCAGTTCGGGCACCTGTGCAGCATGCGGCCAGAAGAACGGGTTGTCTTCCACCGCCGACCAGTCGAAACCGGCCGGGGTGATGTCGCCCAGCTGCGACAGGTAGCCACGCACGGTGACGCCGAAGCGCTCGGCCAGCCACTTCTTGGCGACCACGCCAGCGGCCACGCGCATGGTGGTCTCGCGTGCCGAGGAACGGCCGCCACCGCGCGGGTCGCGGATGCCGTACTTGTGCCAGTAGCTGTAGTCGGCATGGCCCGGCCGGAACTGCTGGCCGATGTTGGCGTAATCCTTGCTGCGCTGGTCGGTGTTGCGGATCAGCAGCGCGATCGGGGTGCCGGTGGTCAGGCCCTCGTACACGCCGGACAGGATCTCGACCTCGTCGGCCTCGCGCCGCGCCGAAGTATGCCGGCTCTTGCCGGTGGCGCGGCGCTGCAGGTCGTGGGCGAATTCGGCCGCGTCCAGCGCCAGCCCCGGCGGGCAGCCATCGATCACGCAGCCGATGGCCGGCCCGTGCGACTCGCCGAACGTGGTGACGGTGAACAGCTTGCCGAACGAATTGGAGCTCACGGGCGCTGCGCCGCCAGTTCGGTGATGCGTGCGCTGTGGGCGATCAGCTCGCGGCATTCAACCGCGAAGATACCCATCTGGCCGACCTTGAATTCGATCCAGGCGAAATCGACTTCCGGCAGCAGCTTGACCAGATGCTGCTCGGATTCGCCCACTTCACAGATCAGCAGGCCGTCCTCGCTCAGGTGCAGCGGGGCATCGCGCAGGATCTTCAGCACCAGGTCCAGGCCGTCGTCGCCGGCACGCAGGCCCATCTCCGGCTCGTAGGAGTATTCCTGCGGCAGGGCATCGGTCTCGTCGTTGGTGACGTATGGCGGATTGGTGACGATCAGGTCGTAGTGGCGGCCGGACAGGCCGTTGAACAGGTCCGACTTGATCAGGGTGACGTTGTGCGCCTGCAGGCGCTCCTTGTTTTCTTCGGCCAGCGACAGTGCATCGTCGCTCAGGTCGACGCCGTCCACCTGCCAGTTCGGGTAGTAGTGGCCCATGGCGATGGCGATGCAGCCCGAACCGGTGCACAGGTCCAGTGCACGGTACACGTCGCGGCCGGCCAGCCACGGCTCGAAGCCGCATTCGATCAGTTCGGCGATCGGCGAGCGCGGTACCAGGGCGCGCTTGTCGCTCTTGAAGCTCAATCCTGCAAACCAGGCCTCACCGGTCAGGTAGGCGGCCGGGATGCGTTCATCGATGCGGCGCTGGAACAGCTCCAGCACGCGCAGCTTTTCGGCCTGCAGCAGGCGCGCCTGGCCGTAGGCCGGGCCGAGGTCGTGCGGCAGGTGCAGGCTGTGCAGCACCAGCTGGGTGGCCTCGTCCAGCGCGTTGTCGTAGCTGTGCCCGAAGGTCAGCCCGGCTTCGTTGAAACGGCTGGTGCCGTAGCGGATCAGATCGATGATCGTGTGGAGTTCGGCGGCCGTTTCAGCGGTCATGGCGGTACTGCGGGCAAAGTGGCCCCCGATTATAGGGGCTGGCGCCCGTGGCGGCATCCGTTGCGGCGGAAACGATTCGGGCCACAGCCGGTATGATGGGGCCCACTTCGCGCGGGAGCCCCCATGTTCAATCGCAACGCCGGCATCATCCTGCTGATCGCCCTGGCGGCGGGTCTCGGCCTGCTGGCCGCCCAGCAGGTGTTCGCGCCGAAGCCGCCGGCCAATGCCCCGGCCACCGAAGCGATCACGCTGTACCCGCAGCCGCGCGAACTGCCTGACTTCAACCTGGCCCAGTCCGACGGCACCCGCCTGATCCCGGGCGAACTGAAGGGCCACTGGACCCTGGTGTTCCTGGGCTTCACCTTCTGCCCGGACGTCTGCCCGACCACGCTGGCCGCGCTGGCCGGCGCGCAGAACCAGTGGGAAGCCCTGCCCGACAGCCTGCGCCCACGCGTGCTGTTCATCTCGGTCGACCCCGACCGCGACAGCGCCACCCGGCTGGGCGAGTACGTGCACGGCTTCCACAAGGACACCCTGGCCGCCACCGCTGACGTTCCCTCGCTGGAGCGCTTCGCCACCTCGTTGGGCTTCGTGTTCAAGAAGGTGCCGGGCAAGCATTTCGACGAGAACCCCGAGGATTACACGGTCGAGCATTCGGCCAGCCTGGCCGTGCTCGACCCGCAGGGCCGCCTCGCCGGCCTGGTACGCCCCCCGTTCAACGCGCCGGCGATCGCCCGCGACCTGCAGAAGCTGACCGAGAAAACCGCCCCATGAGCCTCACCACCGCCCTGACGTATGCCCTGCCCCACCGCCTGCTGTCCTCGATGGCGCGTTCGCTGGCGTACTCGGACGATCCGCGCGTGTCGCGCTGGCTGATCGACACGGTCACCCGCAAGTTCAACGTCAACCTGGACGAAGCGGCCAACCCGGACCCGCGCAGCTATGCGACCTTCAACCAGTTCTTCACCCGTGCGCTGAAGCCGGGCGCACGCGTGGCCGATGCCGATCCGCGCAGCCTGGTGATGCCGGCCGACGGCCGCATCAGCCAGCTCGGCAGGATCGAGGCCGGCCGCATTTTCCAGGCCAAGGGCCAGTCATTCACCGCTGCCGAACTGCTGGGCAGTGACGAGGACGCCAAGCCATACAACGATGGCCTCTACGCCACGGTGTACCTGTCGCCGCGCGATTACCACCGCGTGCACATGCCGTGGACCGGCACCCTGCGTGAGACCGTGCACGTGCCGGGGCGCCTGTTCAGCGTTGGTCCGGCGGCAGTGAACGGCGTACCGCGCCTGTTCGCCCGCAACGAGCGCCTGGTCTGCCACTTCGACACCAGCTTCGGCCCGATGGTCAGCGTGATGGTCGGTGCACTGCTGGTGTCCGGCGTGGAAACCGTGTGGAGCGGCGAGGAGATTCCGCACTACGGCGACCGCATCACCCGCAAGGACTACCGCGGCCAGGGCATCAGGCTGGAGCGTTTCGCCGAGATGGCACGCTTCAACTACGGCTCGACCGTGATCGTGCTGCTGCCGCCGGGCGTGGCCGAATTCGCCCCGCAGCTGGGCGCCGAAAGCCCGGTACAGCTGGGCCAGGCCCTGGCGAAGCTGCGCTGATAAAAAGGGGACGGAGGGGATTAAGTCGTTTATGCATAAACGACTTAATCCCCTCCGTCCCCTTTTCCACAACGGGATGCCGACCAGCGGCCGGCACTACCGGTACGCGCGTTACTGCAGGGCCGGGGCCGGGCCGACGTCCATGCCGTCGTAGTCTTCCACGCCCTTCTCCGCGGCCAGCGCTGCGAATTCCTGGTTGCGACGGTCCAGCGAGGCTTCGTCGTGGATCTCCACGCGCTCCACATGCAGCACGTGGAACGGCGCGTCACCCTCTTCCGGATCTTGTTCGAACAGTTCCACGAAGGTGTAGCCCTGCGCCTGCAGGTGCTCTGCCAGTGCCTGCAACGGCTCAGCAGTGGAGTGCACGAAGAAGTACCCCCACAGCAACGGGCCGTTGATGTCCCAGTCGGTGTTTTCGCGGAGGTTGGCGAACAGGTTGCGGGTGTCTTCGAGATCCATGCGGGTTCCAGGGGTCGGGGGAATTACTTGTCGCAGCCCTGCAGCTTCAGCGTCTGGCCGTGGCGCAGGCTGTAGGCCGGGGCCTTCAGGCCGTTGGCGCGGGCCAGGGTCGGCACGTCGCACTGGAACTTCGCCGCGATGGCGCCCAGGGTCTCGCCCTTGCCCACCTTGTGGCTGCGCACCGGCTTCGGGCGCGCGGCCGGCGCCGGGCGAGGCGTCGCCACCGCCGCCACCGGCGTGGTCGGCACACTGGTGGAGGCCGCAGCGTCGGCCACCGGCACCACGCCGCCCACGGCGACGCTGCCGGTGTAGCTGGCCGCGGTCGGGCGCTTGATCGCCGCGTTCAGATCGGCGGTGATCAGGGTGCGGGCCAGGTCGGCACGCGGGCCACTGACGCAGTTGCGCTGGTACAGCCCGGCGATGCGGGTGGTGGCGTTGATCAGGGTGCCGGCCGGAATCCAGCCATCGGCTTCATAGCGCGGGTTGAGGTTGCGCAGCGCGCGCATGTAGCCATCACGGGTGCCGTGGCTGCCCAGGCAGATGGTCAGTTCATAGATGGTGGTGGACTTGGCCAGGCGCAGCGTGGCCGGCTGCGCGCTGATCTTCGGGAACTCCACGCCATACTGCTGCGGGTGCAGGAAGATCCAGGCCGCGGCAATCACCATCGGCACATAGTCCTTGGTCTCGCCCGGGAACTGGTTGTAGACACTGTCGGTCCAGAAGCTCTGGCCGGCGCTCTGCTTGAACACGCGTGCGGCACGGCCTTCGCCACCGTTGTAGGCGGCCACCGACATTTCCACGTTGTTGTTCAGTTCGCGCAGGCGTTCGTTGAGGTAGCTGGCGCTGGCCTCGGCGGCGCTGCGCGCATCGAAGCGCGTGTCGAAGCCGGTGCCATCCGGGCCGAGGCCGAAGCGACGGCCAGTGGCCGGCATGAACTGCATCAGGCCGGCGGCGCCGGCACGCGAGGAAGCGTGCACGCGGCCGTTGGATTCCTTGGCCATGATGCCGAACAGCAGCGCCTCGGGCAGGCCACGCTTCTCCCACTCCGGCCACATCACCGCGCGCAGGTTCTGGTAGTTCTCGTAGCTGGTCAGCAGCGCAGGACGCATGTCGGTCAGCCAGCGACGGATGCCGGCCTGCACCGCCGGGTTGTACTCGACCATGCTGTCGAAGGCGTGCCGCTTGTCGTTCAGCAGCGCGGCAGCGCGCGCGGCCTCGGGCACATCCGCGGTCAGCGGGCCGATGTGATCCGGGTCGGCTTCCAGGCGGTCACCCCCCTCGTCGGCCACGTCATCGCTGGCAGCGGCATCGGCGTCGTGCTTGAGCAGGCGCTTGTAGCTGGCCAGCAGGGTGCCCATCTGGCAGCCCTTCTGCTTCACGCAGTCGTTGAGGACATCTTCCATGTCCTCCAGCGCGGCGTCGGCCTCGTTGCTGCCCTTGGGGTCGGCATTGGCGACCAGCAGCAGGGCGTCGCTGTAGCGCTTTTCGGCGACGGTCATGCGCTGCTGCAGCGCATCCACCTTCACCTTGTCCCGGGCCGAAACCCGCTGCGCATGGGCGTCGGGCGCCAGGGAAACCAGGCCGGCCAGGGCCAGCAGCGGCCAACCGCGGGAAATCAGGACAGGAACGGGCATTGATGGCACTGTGTGCGAAACAGGCAGGCAGAGTAGCGGCGCCGCCAAGGTCCGGGCAAGCCGACCTTCGGACCGTCACTGCCGGCGGTTAACATTGGGCTATTCATCACAAGGGCTGGACCATGGATCCGATTCTGCTCGGCAAAGGCATTACCGACGATATTGCCGTCACCCTGCTGCCGAAACTCGGCAACCGCCACGGCCTGGTGGCCGGCGCCACCGGTACCGGCAAGACCGTGACCCTGATGACGCTGGCCGAGGGGTTTTCGCGACTGGGCGTGCCGGTGTTCCTGGCCGATGTGAAGGGCGATGTCTCCGGCCTGGCCGTGCCCGGCAGCGGTGCCGAGAACCTGCTGCAGCGTGCCGCCGAGATCGGCGTGGCCGACTATGCGCCGGCCGCCAGCCCCGCCATCTTCTGGGACCTGTACGGCAAGCTCGGCCATCCGGTGCGCACCACGGTCAGCGAAATGGGCCCGACCCTGCTGGCGCGCATCCTCGAGTTGAACGACACCCAGTCCGGCGTGCTCGACATCGTGTTCAAGCTGGCCGACGACCGCGGCCTGCTGCTGCTGGACATGGACGACCTGCGCGCCCTGCTCGGCCTCGTCGCCGAGGAGCGCAAGGACATCTCCACCGAGTACGGCCTGGTCAGCGCGCAGTCGATCGCCGCGATCCAGCGTTCGGTGCTGCGCCTGGCGCAGGACGGTGGCGAGCACTTCTTCGGCGAACCTGCGCTGGAGCTGGCCGACATCATGCGGGTCAACCACGACGGCCGCGGCATGATCGGCATCCTCGCCGCCGACCAGCTGGTACTCAAGCCCAAGCTGTACTCCACCTTCCTGCTGTGGCTGCTGTCGGAGCTGTTCGAGCAGCTGCCGGAAGTGGGCGACCTGGACAAGCCGAAGCTGGTCTTCATCTTCGACGAGGCGCACCTGCTGTTCGACGATGCGCCGCCATCGCTGGTGCAGCGCATCGAGCAGGTGGTGCGTCTGATCCGCTCCAAGGGCGTGGGCGTGTATTTCTGCTCGCAGTTCCCCGACGACGTGCCAGGCAACATCCTCGGCCAGCTCGGCAACCGCGTGCAGCACGCACTGCGCGCGTTCACCCCGCGCGACCAGAAGGCGGTGAAGACCGCGGCCGAAACCTTCGTGCCGAACCCGAAGCTGGACGTGGCCAAGGTACTGAGCCAGCTCGGCACTGGTGAGGCCCTGGTCTCCACGCTGCAGGACAAGGGCATCCCGATGCCGGTGCAGCAGACGATGATCGCGCCGCCACGCTGCCGGATGGGGCCGATCACCGAAGCCGAGCGCGCCCAGGTGCGTGCCGGCAGCCCGGTCGGCAGTCGCTACGACACCGCGATCAACCGCGAATCGGCCGCCGAACTGCTGGCCCAGCGTGCACAGAAGACTGTCGAACAGGCGCAGGCGCCGGCCGCGCGCAGCCGCGAACAGGACGAAGCGCAGGAAGGCGGTTTCGGCCAGGCGATCAAGGATGCGATCTTCGGCACCAAGCGCCGCCAGGGCATGATCGAGACGATGGCCAAGCAGACCACGCGCACCGTCGGCACCAAGCTGGGCAACCAGATCGTGCGCGGCATCCTGGGTGGCATCTTCGGCGGAAAGCGTTGATCTGCCACGGCCGGGGTCAGAGCCCTTTCCGCTGGAAAGGGATCTGACCCCAGGGTCGGATCCCCCCGCCAGGGAGGGATCTGACCCCGCTCTCCCATTCGTCATCCAGAAAAGAAGTCGTATTGCATGTCGCGTTGGCGCCCCCCCGCAGAAAAAAGCACGGCACTGATCACTGCCTCCGGGCATGCCCGGCTGAAGGCCGAACTGGATGAGCTGTGGCGCGTGCGCCGCCCGGAGGTGGTGAAGGCACTGGCCGCGGCCGCCGCGGAAGGTGACCGCTCCGAGAACGCCGAATACACCTATCGCAAGAAGCAGCTGGGCGAGATCGATCGTCGCGTGCGCTACCTGACCAAGCGGCTGGAATCACTGCGCGTGGTCGACACCACGCCGACCGACCCGCTGGCGGTGTTCTTCGGCGCATGGGTGGAACTGGAGAATGTGGACAGTGGCGAGACCAGCCGCTATCGCATTGTCGGGCCGGATGAGACCGATGCCGGGCTGGGCTGGATCAGCATCGATTCGCCGTTGGCGCGGGCGCTGCTGAAGAAGCGACTGGATGACGAATTCTCGGTGGAGCTGCCCGGCGGGCAGTTCACCTTTGCGGTGATCGGGGTGGAGTACGCGCCGTTGTAGAGTCGAGTCATGCCCGACCTCGCTGCCGTTGTAGAGCCGAGCCCATGCTCGTCTGATGGGCAAACGCAGCCGAGCATGGGCTCGGCTCTACAACGGCGGCGGGTATGTGCGCCCTGCGCGCAACGGGCGGAAATACCCGGCATTGCGATAGAAGGCGGAATCCTGCACGCCGTGCCAGCCAGGAACACCGGCCAACGGCAGGGGCCGCAGCTGCAGCGGATCGGTCACTGCCCTGCCTTCGGCAATGGCCGCAGTCACCGCGTCAACGCAGGCAGCATCGGCATCACCCTGCACCACCACGCACTTGCCCACCAGCAATCGCCCCGGCAGCAGTGCCTGTTCCATCAACGCGTGCCCGAATACCGTGGCAATGGCGATGTCACCGCTCTGCCAGCGCGTTGGCTCGAACAACGCAGGCCAGTCATGCCCATCCCACGCGCGCAGCAACGTGACATCATCCACACGCACGATCACGCCGGTTTCGTCGAACTGGGTCAAGGCGGCCTGCGCGCGGTTGCGCTGGCCGGGTGGCATGGCTTCGATATGCCGGCACTGCTGCACGTTGAGTGCCCGCTTGAGCTTTGGGTGGGAGGCCCACACCAGCGCGTTGAACAGGTCGTGCCAGTTGTCGGCACGGGTGGCGATGCGCCCCTGCGCGATGCGGGCCTCGTAGTGCAGGCCATCGGCCAGCAACGCGGCATCCTGTTCGACCAGCTGCCAACCCGGCAGGGACAGGCGTGCGTCAAGCGCCGCGATGGACGGCCAGTGGGAGCCAACCAGCAGATCACGGAAATCCTGCAGCCCGGCAAACAGCGGCTGCGCGAACACCTGCGGATCGATCGCCGCACGTGGCGGCGGTACGAAGCGCCGGACGCCGCCCCCGTCATTGGCGGCGGTCGTCGCTGCGGTCACAGCATCTTGAGGTCGAATGCCGGGCGGGTAGCGGCGGGCAGCGCGTCACCGTACAGGTCGTGCTCGTCGCTCTCGGTGATTTCCACGTCGACGAATTCGCCCACGCGCAGCGGCAACTGGTCGGCGTTCTGGATGTGCACCAGTCCGTCGATCTCCGGCGCATCGGCCCTGGAACGGGCCACGGCGATATCGCCTTCGATGGCGTCGACCAGGCACTGCTGCACGGTGCCGATCTTGGCCTCCAGGCGTGCGGCGGAGATCTGCGCCTGCTTCTCCATGAAGCGGGCCAGACGCTCCTGCTTCACTTCCTCCGGCACAGCATCGGGCAGATCGTTGGCGGTGGCCCCCTCGACCGGCGAATAGGCGAACGCGCCCACGCGATCCAGCTGCGCTTCGTCGAGGAACGACAGCAGTTCTTCGAACTCGGACTCGGTCTCGCCCGGGAAGCCGACGATGAAGGTCGAACGCACGGTGATGTCCGGCGCGATACGGCGCCAGTTCTGCACGCGCTCCAAGGTCTTCTCGACCGCACCGGGGCGCTTCATCAGGCGCAGGATGCGCGGACTCGCATGCTGGAACGGGATGTCCAGGTACGGCAGGATGCGGTTCTCGGCCATCAGCGGCACCACTTCGTCCACGTGCGGGTACGGGTAGACGTAGTGCATGCGCACCCACGCATCCAGCTCGGACAGGCCTTCGCACAGCGCCTTCAGGCGGGTCTGGTAGGCCTTGTCGCGCCACATCTTCTCGGCGTACTTCACGTCCACGCCGTAGGCAGAGGTGTCCTGCGAAACCACCAGCAGCTCACGCACGCCACCACGCACCAGGCGCTCGGCTTCGCGCAGCACCTCATCCACCGGGCGCGAGACCAGCTTGCCGCGCATCGACGGAATGATGCAGAAGCTGCACTTGTGGTTGCAGCCTTCGGAAATCTTCAGGTAGGCGTAATGGCGCGGGGTCAGCTTGATGCCGTAGTCGGGCACCAGGTCCACGAACGGATCGTGCTTGGGCGGCAGTGCTTCATGCACCGCTTCCATCACGCTCTGGTAATCCTGCGGGCCGGACACCGCCAGCACGTTGGGGTACGCCTCGCGGATCTGCTCAGGGCGCTTGCCCAGGCAGCCGGTGACGATGACCTTGCCGTTCTGGTTCATCGCCTCGCCAATGGCATCCAGCGACTCGGTCACCGCCGAATCGATGAAGCCACAGGTGTTGACCACCACCACGTCGGCCGAATCGTAGGACGGGACGATGTCGTAGCCTTCCGAGCGGAGCTGGGTGAGGATGCGCTCGGAATCGACGAGGGCCTTCGGGCAGCCAAGGCTGACGAAGCCGACTTTGGGGTTCAGCTGGGACATGGAATCGCGGGACTCTGGGGGCCTGGGCCCCTGCCGGCATGGCAGGGGTACCTGGGGGCCGGGGCCTGAAAGGGCGCCAGTATACCGGGCTTCGGGCCAGCGCCCTGAATCGCCGCTGCCGCCTGCGGCGCCTGGCCCGTGAAGGGTCAGTACCCGGTCATATCCAGCACCACTGCAACCGCCCGGTCTCAGCCAGCGGCTGCTTCAATGGGCAGCGCTTCTTCCACCTCGATCGCCTCGAACCGGTACAGTGCCCCGAACTTCAAGGCATACGCATCCAGCGGCGATACCGGGATCACCATCTGCGGAAGAAGGTTCTCGCCCTCCGGCCGGAAATGCAGATTGACCACCCCCGACTGCTCCACTGCGCGGGTCAGCAGGACAAGACGTGCGTTGAACTTCATGTTGGATCTCCAAAAAAAGGGCCGCATCCACCGGCGGCCCGAACGGTTTTCATGCAGGGCACCCACCGCGACGGGCAGGTGCACGGGTCACCACACGCCCATGCGCACGCGCAGGCGTCCGGCTTCGTCATAGACCCGCCAGTTGCCATCGCTGTACTCGGTACGACGCCCGCCACCGGGGGCACTGACACTGAACGCGTCGGCCACCACATCGAAACGCGAGACCTGGCCGCTGGACGCCAGTTGCACGCCCCCTACCCGGCCATCTGCACGGACGTTGACCGACCACTGCGCGGAAGACTCGGTGCCTCCGGCCGACCAGGTGGGCGGGGCGGTTGCTGCCGCGTCCACCTGGCTGAGCATCGGGCGGAACATCCAGAAATAGGGCGTGTTTCCACCGGTGCCGATCACGATCACGCGAAAGCGAGCGAAGGTCGCCGTGGCGGGCGCCTTGGTGATCAGGAACGTGCGCGTCAAGCGGTCGAGCGTGATCGGGGTTCCGGTATCGCTCCTCACGCCCGGGCTGTGCACCAGCCCCAGGTGATTGCCGGCCGCATCGAAGAACGTCATCTCCAGCTTGGCTTCCACGCGATGGGTATTGATCCAGGCGGACGCGCAATAGGTCTTGCCGCCTTCGATGGCGATGTCGTACTCGGTTCCCCACCATGCCATTTCGCCTGCTGCGACGACGCCGGGCGTCACCGCGCCCAGCCCGAAGATCCCCTGCGGATGCCAGCTGTCATCGCCGGTGGGGTTGCCCAGTTCGGTCCACCGCCCGTTCGGATTACTGCCCCAGCCCCACCCCGAGCGCTGCCAGAAGGGGAACGTGGTGTTCATCAGCAGGTTGCCACCGGCGCCCAGATTCTTGACCTGCGCCTGCATGCTGGTGACCACGGCTGCATCCGCCTTGCCACCCAGTGAGGCCTGCACGCCATCGATCCGCCCGGACAGCGCGGTCAGTTGCGTACCCTGCTGGCTGACCTGGCTGTTCAGCTGCGAGAAGCCGCTGGCCGATACATCGCCCACCTGGGTCTTGAGCTGGGTCAGGTCACGCGCGGTGGTGTCCAGCTTGGTGCCCTGCTGGCTTACCGAGGTGCTCAGCCCCGTGATGGCCGAGGCATTGGCATCGTTGGCCACCTGGTCGGTGATGTCATAGACCTGGACGCTGTCCACCCGCACCTGACCGTTGTCGGGATGAACATAGAGGTTCAAGCGCCAGGCATCGATGCCGCTGTTGAAGGCATCGAAGTCGAACGATCGGGTCTCGAACGCCTCCACCGCGAACACGGCACGCAGATCCTGGTAGGACTGCTGGCCTGCCGCATTCTTGCGATACATCCGCACCAGCAGATTGTTGGCGCCGCCAGCACCGCAGGCGCGGACGATCACCCGCAGGCGGCGCGCGCCGTTGATCGGCACCCATTTGCCACCGTTGGCCTGCAGGGTCGGATTCACGTTCGTGTAGCGGTTGAGCAGCACACCTGGGCGTCCGTCGCCGTTGACCGTACTCCACACCGCCCCATTGGCCGCCGCCGATGCCGTCCACCCCCCCAGCCCTTCGGCGAAGTCGGGATTGGGCAGCAGGCCGCTTCCGGTGTTGAGCACGCCCTTCAGCCCGCTGGACAGGTCGGTGAGCTGCTGCGCCTGCGCGTCGACCTTCGTGCCCTGCTGATCGACTTTGGTGGTCAGCGCGGTCACCGCGGTGGCCGTGGCAGCGGCGCTCTGCTGCGCGGCGTAGGCGTCGGTGACATCGATCATGCGGATGTCGTCCACCTGCACGCGCACGCCCACTTCGCGCGCACCACTTCCTCCCGGAATGCTGACCAGCATCCGCCACTTCGCCGCAGACGCGGCGGTGTCCAGGTAACCGCTGACCTTGGTCCAGCCATCCTTGCGCAGCGAGGCCAGTGCGTAAGCCTGCAAGGGCCACGAATTCTCCGCATTGGCTTCGTTGGTGGTCTGCCAGCCCACCCGGATGGAACCACCGGTCGGCTGGATACTGTCCGGATGCAGGCGGGCGTAGTACTCCACATAGATGCGGCGATTGCCGGTGATGGGGGTCCACTGCCCGAGGTACAGGTCCGCATTGGTGTTCGGACTGGTGTTGGCCGCAACGTTCACATCCAGACCGCGCTCACCGGTCCGGCGAGCATCGGCGCGGGCGGTGTAGATCGTGCCCGCCGCACTGCCCAGCAGTTGGCCATCCTGGAACGTTTCGAACGCACCCAGCGGGAACAGGCTGTCGCTGCCATTGAGGACCGACTGCACGTCCGACTGCAGCTTGAGCACACTGGACGCACTGCTGGTGACACGATCGCCCAGCTGCACCACGTCGCTGCGCAGGTTGGCGATGGCCGTCGCGTTGCCGGCGATGTCCTGCGCATCGGTGATGTCGTAGAACTCGATCCGGTCGAACAGCACCTTGCCGCCGGCGTTGGTCAGATGCACCTGCGGCATGATCTCGTTGCGATCCTGCGCGGCAGACCATTCGGCCGTGTAGGTTTTCCAGGACGCATCGGACAGGTTCAGCGTCACGTCGGCATGGCTTTCGCCTGTACCCGTGGTTCGCACGCGCAACCGGCAGACCAGGGTCGCCGTGGCTTCATCAAAGGCGCGAGCCACCATCACCAGTCGGTACCGGCGCGACCGCCCCGCAACCACCGGCAACCACCGCGCGTCGTTGGCCGTGATGAAGGGGTTCTGCCCGGCCTGCGGCCCATGCGTCATCAGCAACGCATCACCACTCTGGCCCGATGCCTTCACCCACTCCACGGTGTTGGCCGACACGGTACGGGTCAGCGTCCACCAGGCGGCACTGCCAGCAAAGTTACTGTTGCGCAGCACGTTGTCGCTGCTGGTCACCGAGGTGTCGACCCGCGCGGCCAGGCTGGTCAGGCTGTCGGCGGCGGACACCAGGTCGGTACCGAGCTTGCTGACGTCGGTGCGCAGCCCGGTCAATGCGTCCGCATTGCTCCGCGCCGTACGATCGAGCATCGACGAATCCTGCGATCCGGTCGGCACGCCATTGAGCACGGTGACGGTCATTTCCACCCACATGCCAGTACGGCCGGTCTCCGGCAAGGGCGACAGGATCTGCCTGCCACCGCCGGCACCACTCCTGCGCCGCCCGATCATCACCAGCATCCGCGACCCCGACAGGGCCGCCAGGTTTTCCTGTGACAGGCCCGCGTCCAGCAGGCGGGTGCGCAGGCCACTGGTGTCGCTGTTGCTGGCACTACTGATCGCCCCCACTGCATCGGACGTATAGGCAATGAAGTACTGGTTGTCCTTCAGCGTCTGGTCGTACCAGGTGTTGAAGCGGGCCGACTCGCTCTGCAGATTGCCATGGGTATCGAACACCGCCGTATCGGTGATGCTGTTGTCCGCATTGATGATGCCCACCCGCAGCCCCCGGTTGGCGCCCATGCCCGGCACGATGCTGCCATTGGCACGGTACACACCCGATGCACGGGGGCCACCGGTGGGCCAGGCGAGGATATGTGCGTTGGCGATGATGTTGTAGGCCACCATGTTGCCGATGCCCGAGGCCAGCCGGGTGACGTCCTCGGCGGCACTGCTCAGCTTGCCATCGATCTGTTCCACCCTGGTCGACAGGCCACTGACCGCCGCAGCGTTCGCGTCGACATCGGTCACATCCTCCACCCACAGATCGTCCAGCCACAACGTGCCGGCCGTGCCATTGCGATTGATCGTGACCTTGATGCCCTGCACCGTGCCGGTAGGCGGCAACGTCACGAAGGTCTCGGTCTTGACCCAGTCCACCGATTTCGGGAACGACTGCGTGGCGCCGCCCATCAGGTTGCCGTTGTGGTCGGCGACGCGCAGCTTGGTATTGTCGGCGGTGCCGTCGAAGTCCTCGCTGGTCCGCGTCCAGCACGACACTCGATAGCGACGGCCGGCGGTCAGGGTGATGACGCGCCCCTCATTGACCGCGGCGCTGACCACCGTATTGCTTCCGCCCGCATAGGGCTCCGCCTTCCAGCACAGGCTGTTGCCGCGGCCCTCGCGCACCACCGATGCTGCGGTGGTGTTGAAGAACGTCCAGCCGGTGCCAGCGCCCAGGTTGAAGTCGCCATTGAGCGCGAGGTTGCTGCCCGCGCCCATCACCGCTTCCATGCGACTCTTCAGCTGCACCAGGTCCTGGCTGCTGCTGGTAACCCGGCCATCGAGCTGCCCGACTTCGGTCTTCAACGCATTGAAGGCGCTGGATCCGATCTTGTCACCCATCGTGGCATCGAGGCTGTCCACGCGCCGCCCCAGCGCGGTGTCAGCGGTCACCATCGCCTGCTGCAGGCTGCTGACACTGGCACTGGTGGCCAGCGCGCCGGTGCCTGCCGGCATCCGTGCCTGGAGTGCCTGGATCGACTGCGCGTTGACCTGGTCGCCACTCAGCCGTGCGGTCTTCTCGGCCGCGATCAGGCCCTGGCTGACCCCTGCCAGGTCACCGCCCTCGTAGCTGCCGCGCAACTGCACGGCCAGCGACTCGCGCCGGCCCGCTTCGCTGCTGTCTGCTGCGACGCGTGCAGTGGCTTCGTCCTGCAGCATGGCCACCGACGCACCCGGCGTCGGGCGGCCGATCGCCACCCAGTCCAGCAGGAAGTAGTCGGCATCGGTCTGCGCCTTGGACAGATCCAGGCGGATCTGGTCGACGATGGTCCCGTTCCATGGAATGTTGTCCACGTCCAGCGTCGCGATGCCGTTGCTGTCATAGCTTGGCTCCGCGAACTGCACCATGCGTGCGTTGTCCCACGACTGGCCGGGACCATTCCACAGCAGGCGCCCGTCCCAGGCAGGACTGCCCACCTTGCGGATGCGCAGCTTGACGAAGCGGTGCGCCGCGCCCTGGACATCCTGGCCGCGCGGGCTCGTCACGAAGGCGTCGCTGGCATGGTTGGCCGGGCGCAGCCAGCCCTCCACCAGCGTTGGACTGCCGCCATTCGCGCCCCAACCTTCCACGCTGCTGTCGAAGTACCAGATGCGCTTGCTGTCGAACTGCACGCCACTGCCTGCCGACAGCTGGCTCACCATGCGGGTCAGGTTCTCCACATCCGACCGGCGCTCGCTGGTTTCGCGGGTCACCGCCGTGGTCAGCTCGGTGCGGGTATTCAGATCGCCGGCAGCACGGTCCAGCACTTCGCGCGCCAGGCCATCGGTGTTCGCCTTGAGCGCCTGCGCCTGCTGGTCCAGCCGTTCGGCCTGGCCGGCAAGTCGTTGGGCGCTGGCGGTGATCTGGTCCTGCAGGCGCAGCGATTCGCTACGCAGCGCCTCGGCTGCACGGGTGGCGGCGGCCAGGTCGCTGTCGATGCGGGCGTTGATTTCCTTGCCCAGGTCCTGCTTGACCGATTCGACCACACCGCCGATTCCCTCCAGCGTCTGCCCGGTATTGCGCCCCAGCGAGCGTCGCAGGTAGCGGGCACCGACGGACAGCACGCCAGCGGTGTTGCGACTGCGGCACGCAAACGTCCAGCTGCCCGCCTCTGGCAATACGGCTTCGATTGCGGAGGTGAAGAAGCCACCGGCATCGCCCAGCGGGGTCATGTGCTCCCACAGCGGGTTGTCGATACTGCCGGCGGTATAGCGGATTTCCACGCCGGCGAAATCAGCCGACTGCACGGTGTCGCCGGAGAAGCCCCACACATACCGGCGCACGCCACCGCTGAGCTCTTCGATGTCGAACAGATCGACCAGGACCGGCGGCGCATCGGCACCCAGCGTGGTGTACTGGGTGGACACGGCAACGCCGGCACGGCCATCGGGGCTGTACGGACGAACGACCACCGGATAGGTACCCGCTCCGGAAATCGCCCAGCTCGCTGATCGCGTGGTGGTGCGTGCCACTTCCTCCAGCGCGGCATTGCCGTCTGGATCGGACAGGACCCGCGTTTCGCCGGTGGGTCCACTGATATCGAAGCTGGCCTGCAGTTCGGTATGCACGCTGCCACCCCGGCTGACCTGGCGCTCGACCACCTTCAGATTGCTGGCCACCGGCCGGGTCTGCAGCGAGGATTCATTCGACGGCGGCACATACTGCCCGGTCCGCACGTAGTGCCAGAACTCGGGCCCCTCCTGCACCACCTCCACAGCGGCGCCCTTCAGGTCACCTTCCGGGCGGATGCCGGTCACGCGCACGCGGGTACCCGGCGTCTGCTTGAAGTCGTAGATCCAGATCGTGTCGTGTGCAGGATTGCCGTCGTTGTGGCCCGGCAGCGGTGCATCTGCCGGCCACGGATCGGCCAGCACCAGCCTGTCACTCGGCTCAGCGCCCGGAACCACGCGCAGTACGCGGTAGACACGCTCGCCTGGAATACGCAGGCCGATGAACGCACTGCCCAGCGAAGGTGCCGGGACCGTCTCGTCCAGTTGCAGCGTGGCAACGCCTGCAGCGTCGACGGCGGCATCGATCAGGCGGCCACCGAAGCCCCACTGGGTCAGGTCGTGCTGCAACGCCAGCACCGACAACCGCGAGTAGGCCAGGTGCTCGATGTCGGTGCTGTAGCTGATCGACTTGTATTGATAGACGCTCTGCGCCAGATGCCAACGCGCCAGCATCGCGGCATGGGCTTCGGAGCTGACGCCCTCACCGGTGATCTTGGCCGGATTGAGCATCACCTCCACGCCCGGCGCCGGCACGCGCAGCGTCGCCGCCTTCCAGGTGCGGCGGTCCAGGTAGCTGTACTCGATGCCGTCGGCAGCGTTGGCCAGGGTGTAATCGACCTGGAACTGGCCCTTCTTGATCGTGGCCATGTTGACCACGCCGGACAGGGGCTGCTCATCGGCCGCCCAGGCCACGCCCAGCCGGCCCTTGGCCCAGGTCACCTGGCCGAAGCCGGCCAGCGCGATGGCGTCGAGCACTGCCTGGTGGCTGCGCACCTCGGTCAGCCAGTAGTCGTAGCCCAGCGCGTTGTCCGCGCAGTGCAGCATGAAGGCTTTCAGGCTTTCGATATCGATGCGCCGGTCGGCCATGCCCAGGCCGGCGATGCGCTTGCCGTTCTCATCATGGATGCCACGCGCGTAGGCCAGGATCTGTGCGCCCGGGTTGCTGGTTTCCTCGGTCACCCAGCCGGCCGCTTCACCCTTCCACACCGGAATCGGTCGCGCATGAGCCACGCAGCGGATCTCATCCGGGGTGCCATTGAGCTGGCCGGACGCCTTCATCTGCAGGCCGATGGCAGGAATGCCGGCATGGCTGGCGTCGTCGCGCTGCACGCTGACCAGCGTGGTCCAGGTGAAATTCGCCTGCGCGCCACTGCCATCGGTGTTCTGCCCGGCCACGCGTACGCGCACGTCGTACTGGCCCAGCTCCACGTCGCGGCCGTAGCTGACGCGGCGCGCCTTCTGCGTGCGTCCCACGACGCTGTAATTGCCGAACGACTGCCAGGCATCGGAGCCGACCGGCCGGTACTGGATCTGGATCTGCTCGCGGTTGTCCTTGTCCTTGCCCTTGGACGTGGTATCCCACAGCCGGAACTCGATGTTCACCTGCAGGCGCAGAGAGTCAGCGGAGCTGGTGCGCTCCACCCACGGGCTGGCCACGTGCTTGGCATCGCTGCCGGTATCGAGCAGCTGCGCGCCTTCAATCACATCAGCGTTGCTGTACAGCGGAATCGCTTCGTCGGGCATCTGCGGGAAGCCGCGGAACCAGGTGCGCACGCCTTCGTAGCTGGACAGCGCCGAATCACCGTTCTGCAGGGCCTCCACCCGGCCAACGTTGATGCCCGGGCTGAGGGTCAGGCCGACGTACTGCTCATCGCCCTCGAACCAGGTATAGGGGCGGCTGATCAGGTCCGGAGCGAGGCGCGTGGAACCGAACAGCAGGCCCAGCGGTTCATAGGCGCGCACACGGTTGCGCGGCGCTGCCAGGGAATACGCCGTGTCGGCGACACCGCCGCCACCGGGCTTGGGCGGCTTCGGCGTGAGAACCTTGTTGATCAGCACGCTGCCGGCCACGTAGACCGCGGATGCGGCCAGCGTGCCGTACGTGCCTGCGATGGCGCCTGCGCCCCAGGCGGAACCGGCCACCAGCGTGCCGATGCCGAAGGTGAAATAGGTCAGCGCGATCATCGCCACCAGCGGAATCACCGCCTTGCCCACCACGCTGCGCACTTCGATCAACTGGCCATGGCGCGGTCGCGTGTGCATCCACTGCTCGCGCGGCACCTCCAGCCCGTCAACGCAGACCTGCCATGCGCGGCCATCGAGCCCGTCTACATGGCGCATGAGGAATGCGTACAGGCTTTCACCCGGGCGCAGTTCGACCGGCACGTTGCGCTGGCCATCCAGCAGCACCGGGTGCGGGGTGATGATGAGGCGGCCGTCGACCGCCGGTTGTGGTGTCAGTTCCATGCGTAGTATCCCTCGATCCTCAGCCCAAATCCGGGCAGGTCACGAACGCGGTGCAGCACGCTGCAGCCGTTCGTTTCGTTGCTGTGCAAGACCCAGCCCTCATGAGCCAGGAAAAAGAAAACCCCGGCGTGGCCGGGGTTGTGTTGTCCGCGTTCGATCATCAGTACCAGGTCGCCGTCCTGTGGAGGGCCCTCGCGAGGTACCGCCTGCGCGCGCGACAATGCGCCCAGCTCGGCCGAGCCGCGCCGCCCGCGCGGCCGGCGTCCGGGCAGTGCCACTTCACGGGCGAACAGCGCCCGCTGCACCTGCATCACCAGGTCGGCGCAGTCGCACGCTGCTTCGTCATAGGGGATGCCCACCCATCGCTCGACGTCGACCAGGCGCATCAGAAGATTCCCGGCAGCGTGAACGGATTGGCATGCAGCAGCACGGCCTGCTGGCGCATCAGGAAGTCGACACCACACTGGGCACTGACCGTGCGCGTGTTGACCGACACCTGGGTCATCGGCAGGTCGTACTCGGCCTCGATGGCATCCGGATCGGCGCGATCGGTCAGCATCAACCGTGCGGTCACCATCTCTCCGGGGGCAAGCCCTTCCAGGTCCTCGGTGAGTGCGCGGCCGATGTTGTCGATCACCAGCTGCGCGCGCGGTGCCTGTCCACTGACATCGTCGGGAAGCTGGAAGCCGAACGGTGCGGCAATGAACTCCTTGCCGTTGCTGGTCCAGTTGACGTTGTCGTTGACGATCCGCAACACCTCCGGCATCGACGGCGCCGACACTTCCAACAGCATCAGCGGTCCCTGGGTGTCGGCCAGGCGCTGGCGGCGCTCATGGAAGGAACTCATCGCATGTACTCCAGTACAAGATCGCGCTTGGAGAAGCGGAACCGGGTGTTCAGTGGCACCAGGCGGCCGATGCCCTGCGGGAAGCGGGCGCTGATCGGCTGCCCGGTCCGCGGGTGCTCCATCGTGAACCAGCCGACGCGACCGACATCGTGCAGGTACCACGCTTCGAATGCCTCGGCGTCAGCCGCGGTGCGGAACTGCACCGAGGCGTACACGTTCTTCATCACCCGGCTGTTGAGCGCGCGCATCTTGCTGGGGCCGCGCTCCATCTCGGTCCGCTCTTCCGAAGCGACGATCTCCTCGCCGTAATCCGCAAAGCGGATTTCTGCATATTCTGGCCAACTGCTCATCCCACTGCCTCCGTCCATCCGTATCGGGCCCGTCCAATGGCGCCCAGCTCACCACCGTTGAGGCTGTCGCCCACGATGTCGATCACCAGCCGCCGTACTTCGCTGCCATCGGGCATGCGCTGCCGCTCTTCCCGGGTGTTGACCCGGCTTTCGCCGTAGTTGTTGATTTCCACATTCATCCCACCCTCGCCGGCACGGGCGATCGGTACCTGCACATAACCCCCGCTATCACCACCGGACAGGCCATTGCCGGTTCGCAGCGAAGTGCGCAGGGCGAAGAATGCCGATGGGCCGCCGAGCGCAGCCATGTCTTCCTGGCTGAGCACGCCCTCGCCCTTGTGGACGATGCCGGCCGGCTCGTACTTGCCCCCTGGGCCCGTGTACCCGCCGATGGAAAAGCCGGTGATCTTCGGCCCGAACATCTGCCCGATCGAACTGATCAGCCCACTGACCATCTGTTTGGCTGCCACGCGCGCCAGATCGGCGATGATCGAGTCGGCGAGGTCGGAGAAGGACAGCTTTCCGGTCTGGGCAAACTTGACCAGACTGTCTTCCAACCCGCCCAATGCATTACTGAAGACGCCGTGGCTCAACTCGGCGGCATTGGCCGCGGCATCGGCATAGTCCTCGAACGCCCGCATTGCGCCTTTCTTCCAATCGGACTGGTATGCCTTCTTGTTCTCCTGGAACTCTGCCTCGCGTTGCAGTGACTGTTCATGGAATGCATCGAGCTCGGCCAGCCGGGCTCTGTAGCGCTCCGACTCGATGACCTTACCGTCCTCACCACGCGACTCGTCGTCCAGCGCGCGCTTTCGATTGTCCCGATCCTCATCCAGAGCGGAACGGCGTTGCATGCGATCCACGCTCGCTGCGCCATGGCCGATGCCGAACAGCGCCTGGTCGTTGCCGCGCTGCTGTGCATGCGCCGCCTGCTGGAGCTCCCGCTGCAGCTTCAGCAGATCCTGCTGGGCCTTCTTCGACGCTTCAGCGGCTGCCGCTTCCTTGGCCAGGGCCACCGCGGCGTCCAGCGAGGCCTTCACCCGCAGTTGCTTCTGCTCGCTGAGCTTCTTCTCGGCATGCTCCATCTCGTCAAGGAGGGTGACCTGCAGCTTTTCCGCCTCTGTCATCCCCTCCTTCAGCTTCTGCCGCACCCGGTCCTGGGCGATCTGCTTCTCGATGCGATCCATCAGCCCGGCGTACGCATCAGCCTGCTCGTGCACGCCCCTGACCGACTGCTGGGCGGCCTGCTGCTGTTCGCGGAACTGGGCCTTGCGTTCGATGTCGGCCTTCTTGCGCGCGGCATCCCTGTTGAACTCTGCGCGCTGGGCCGGGTCCATCTTGTCCGGGCCGCCCCTTGCGTTGATCTCCGCGCCGCGTTCAGCCATCCAGGCCGCGTACTCGCCACGGGTCAGCCGGATCCACTCGACCTCGTCCCGCCACGCCTCTCCGCGCATGGCGCCCAGCATGCCGTTGAAGGCATCGGTCGCCTTCAATGCGTTCCATTGCGTCGCACCCAGAGACGCGATGAGCTGGTCAAGCGTCTGGTTGTCCACGTTCTGGATGGCCGCGGCAATCGCATTGAACAGCTTCTCGTCGAGGGCGCCCCTGATCGTTTCTTTCAGGCCACGGAACTTCTCCTGGACCGGCGCGACCTCCGCCTGGAACGCTTCCAGGTTCGCCCTGGCCTTCTCCAGCTCGGCGTAGTCCGAGGCTGCACTCAGGCCCGCCCCTTCCCGTCCCGATCGCTGGCCATGACTCACTCGGCCTTCCCAATGGACGACCGAGCCCTGCAGCGCCTTCTCGCGTGCCTCCAGCTCGCGCAGCGCCCTGGCCTGCTCATGCAGCGTGGCGACCGCCTGCTCCAGGGGCAGCGTGCCCGCGCCCATGCCCAGGCCGGCCTGGTCCATCGAGAACGACATCTGCTGCAGCGACTGCATCTGCTCCTTGTACTCGCTGCGCGCACGTTCGGACGCCTTGACCATGTCCAGGTACGCTTCGCCCAGCTTCTGCACCGACGCGATGGCGATGCCCCATGGGCCACCGGCGGCCGTCAGCAGGCCGCTACCAAGCTCCTTCAAGCCGCTGCCGAGCACATCGCCGCCGACGTTGGCCTTTGCCTTTGTCGCGGCCTTGCCCGTTGCGCCCTCCGGTGCCGCATGCACGCGCGCCAGCGCGGCGGCCGTCCGCTCGGCCTCCGCGCGCAGTGTCTTGAGATTCTGCGTTGCCAGGCGGCTGGCCTCCGCCATTGCGGTACGGAAGCCCGTCGTGTTGACCCGCAGTACTACGTCTAGATTCTGGTTAGTGGACGCCATACGCGTTCCTCCAAGAATGATGAGGGGCCCCGCAGGGCCCCAGGTTCGATTGCATGCCACGCATCGGAGAAGCAATGCCCTGCCCCGCCCGGAATCACGCCGCAGCGTTGCGCCGCGATGCGCTGCCGAACAGTTCCAGCAGCTGCTGCGAGCGCTCCTTTGCCGCCCTCTCCGGCGACGCACGCGGTCGCACCAGCAGGAAGTCGTCGGCAGTGGTCGTATTGCCGTGCACCTGCGCCAGCACACTGGTCAGCTGGGCGAGCATCCCCTGCAGGGGCTGGTCCAACGGCTCCAGGCGTGCGAAGGCATACATCTCCGAGAGCTGGCGGGAGGTCACTCCCGCCAGCAGGTGGTCCGGATGCGGGAGGCCCAGCCTCCACGCGATCCGGAACTGAAGCCGGCGCTCAGGCCGGCGGATCAGTTTTTTTCCAGCTCTCCCACGGCCGCATCGCCGAGCGCATTGAGCGTCTGCGCGACACGGAACACGCGATCCAGCGCCGCGGCCGATTTCGTGCCCAGCTGGGCCACCTCGTGGTCGGAGAACAGGCGCTCGCCCATTTCATCGACCAGGCACAGGCCGACGAATCGCGCGCGGAAGTCATCCACCTTGGGCGTGTCACCGCCATAGGTCTCCTGCTCCCAGCGATCACGGTCACGCGCCGACATCATCGCCACGCGCACGCTGCCGCCCCATTCGGGTACGGCGACGTCCTCGTGCCGGCGATCCTGCGCGTCCAGGATCTGCTGCTTGCCCAGCAGCATCACGGGGTGCCGCCAGCGGCCACGGTTACCAGCGCGAACTCACGCGGCAGCAGGTCCGCAGTGAACGTCAGCACCTGGTTGGTGCCCGGGGCCACGTTGAAGGCGGCGACCTTGGCGACGAAGGTAGCGGCATCGCCGGTGGGCAGCACCATCAGGAAGTGCAGGTCGGCATCCGGATCGGCGTCGCGGAGGATCTCCTGGCCTGCCGAGCTGCCGACCGGCCAGCGGTGGCCGGACACCTGCACGGCCTGGCCGCCGGACAGACCCGCGATGTTCTCCATCTGCTTGGAACGCAGGTTGGTGGCATCAAGGGTGTTGGCCTGGCCGCGGCCGAACGGGAAGGCGGTCAGGCCGTCGATTTCGGTATAGCCGGCCGGATTGTTCGGCGCGGTCGGGGCGGTACCGGCCTTCACGTACAGCGCGGAGTCCTGGGCGGAAATGGCTTGATTGATGGACATGGTGTTGAATCTCCTGGAAATGAAAAAGCCGCCTTGCGGCGGCTGGGGTTCGGGGTGATCAGGCTCGGGGCTGCCTGCAGTGGGTCATCGTGGCTGGCCCGTCACAGCCACCGGTTGCGCGTTGCGACCCGCAACACGCGGACAACAAAAAAGCCCCCGGCTCGCGCCGGAGGCTTGTATGTCATCGTGGCTGAAAGCTTAGGCTGCGGGTGTGCACCGGTCAATGCAGAAACAGCCCTCTGCACCGCCTTGGGAACGCACTGCCGCAAACCCGCAGCCGCCCGATCCGGCACAGCCGCTGACGCCGCGCTAACCGGCGCAGCGCCGACAATGCAGCTCTGTTCCCAGCAACGAGGAAGATGACGATGGCCGAGTGGATCACCCTGGATACGCATCACGGCCCGGTACGGGCCTGGCAGGCCCTGCCGGAAGGCACCGCGCGCGGCGGCCTGGTGGTGGTGCAGGAAATCTTCGGCGCCAACCCGCACATCCGCAGCGTGGCCGAGCGCTTCGCAGCCGAAGGCTATGCGGTGCTGGCGCCCTCGTTCTTCGACCTGGTCGACGGCCCCGACGCCGACCCGGATGCGCTGCCCTACGACGCCGAGGGCGTGAAGCAGGGCCTGGAACGGGTCGGCGCGCTGGGCATGGAACGGGCGCTGGAGGTCGTGCGCGCGGCGGCCACCCGGCTGGCGCCCTACGGCAAGGTCGGCACCGTCGGCTACTGCTGGGGCGGCACGGTGGCGATGCTGTCCGCACTGCGCCTGGGGCTGCCGTCGGTCAGCTACTACGGTGCGCGCAACGTGCAGTTCCTCGACGAGGCGCCCAAGGCCCCGGTGATCTTCCACTTCGGCGCCCAGGACCGCAGCATCCCGCCGGAAGCGGTCCAGGCCCACCGCGAGAAGCTGCCGCAGATGGCGACCTACGTCTATCCGGCCGATCACGCCTTCAACCGGGAGGTCGGACATGCGTATGATCCAGACAGCGCCGCCCTGGCGCTGCAACGCACCCTGGACTTCTTCTCGGAGCATCTTGGATGAGCGAATTCGAACTCGATTCACGCCTGGCCACCGATAGCGTGCTGGTGGCGGAAGGACCGTTGTCGCAAGTGCGGCTGATGAACGACGAACGATTCCCCTGGCTGGTGCTGGTACCGCGCCTGGCCGGGGTGACCGAGTGGATCGAGCTGGACGGCGAGCAGCAGGACAAGCTGCGCACCGAGCTCAACCGCGCCTGCAAGGCCCTGAAGGGCGCAGACGGGGTGGAGAAGATCAACATCGGGGCGCTGGGCAACATCGTGCGCCAGCTGCACTTCCATGTCATCGGCCGCCATGACGGTGATCCGGCCTGGCCGGGCCCGGTCTGGGGCAGTGGCCCGGCGCACCGCTACGAGCCGGCGGCGCTGGACCAGCATGTCGCCTACTGGAAGGAACGGCTAGGATATCCGGCCCAGTCCTGAGCCTTCGCCGACCCGATGCGATTCAACCTCGTTGCCGCCGTCCTGCTGATCCTGATCGGCCTGTTCATGCTCGCCAGCAATCTCGGCTGGACGCACCTGAACCTGTCCAAGCTGCTGTTGACCTGGTGGCCGGTGGCCCTGGTTGGCGTCGGCATCGCGATGCTGTTCGGTCGCGGCAAATAAGGAAGGCGGCGCATTGCGCCGCCTTCCCTCATGTAGAGCCGAGCCATGCTCGGCTTCAATGCAGGGCAGCCGAGCATGGCTCGGCTCTACAAATCGCCTGCAATCGTCAGGTCCGCGGCAGGGTCACGCCGGTCTGGCCCTGGTACTTGCCGCCACGGTCGCGGTAGGACGTTTCGCAGACGTCATCGGCGGCCGCCTGGAAGAACAGCATCTGTGCCACGCCTTCGTTGGCGTAGATGCGCGCCGGCAGCGGCGTGGTGTTGCTGAATTCCAGGGTGACGTGGCCTTCCCATTCCGGCTCCAGCGGCGTCACGTTGACGATGATGCCGCAGCGCGCGTAGGTGCTCTTGCCCAGGCACACCACCAGGGTATCGCGCGGGATGCGGAAGTACTCGACGGTACGCGCCAGCGCGAAGCTGTTCGGCGGGATGATGCATTCGTCGGCGGTGATGTCGACGAAGCTGCCCGAGTCGAAGTGCTTGGGATCGACGATCGTCGAGTTGATGTTGGTGAACACCTTGAACTCGCGCGAGCAGCGCACGTCGTAGCCATAGCTGGACGTGCCATAGCTGACGATGCGCTGGCCGTTGGCCTGCTTCACCTGCCCGGCCTCGAACGGCTCGATCATGCCGTGCTGCTCGGACATGCGGCGGATCCAACGGTCACTCTTGATGCTCATGCTTTGTCCTGGGGGTACGAGGGGGCGCGAGGATTCTAGCAGGGGCCCGGCCTCGGCCGGCGGCCCCTGCCCCGGCCCTTACAGCAGCGACGACAGGATCGGGATCGAAGCCCGCGGGCGCCTGCCCACTTCCTCGATCAGGCGCTGTGCGGCATGTCGGTAGGCCTGGGCCGGCGCCGAATCCGGCTGGGCGACGGTGATCGGGGTGCCTGCATCGCCCTGTTCACGGATGCCGATCTGCAGGGGCAGAGAGCCCAGCAGCGGCACGCCGTACTGCGCGGCCATGCGCTCGCCGCCGCCCTCGCCGAACAGGTGCTCGATGTGCCCGCAACTGCTGCAGGTGTGCACCGCCATGTTCTCGACGATGCCCAGCACCGGCACCTCGACCTTCTCGAACATCTTCAGCGCTTTCTTCGCGTCCAGCGTGGCGATGTCCTGCGGCGTGGTGACGATCACCGCACCGGCCAGCGGAATCTTCTGGGTCAGGGTCAGCTGGATGTCACCGGTGCCCGGCGGCAGGTCGATCAGCAGGAAATCCAGGTCGTCCCACAGGGTGTCGTTGAACAGCTGGGTCATCGCCGAGGTGGCCATCGGGCCCCGCCAGATCATCGGCGTGTCCTCTTCGATCAGGTAGCCGATCGACATGGTGTCCACGCCAAAGGCACGCAACGGCTCGATGCTCTTGTTGTCCGGGCTTTCCGGGCGACCGGACAGGCCCAGCATGGCCGGCACGCTCGGCCCGTAGATGTCCGCATCGAGCACGCCCACGCGCGCACCGAGCTGCTGCAGCGCCACGGCCAGGTTCACCGAGGTGGTGGACTTGCCGACGCCGCCCTTGCCCGAACCGACCGCGATCACGTTGCGGATGCGGGCATGCGGCGTAAGTCCCTTCTGGACCTGGCTGACATGGGGACGGCGGGGAGAACTGTTCACAACGGGCACCGGCGGGGTCAGGGGGATAACCCGACATCATACAAGCTGGATGCAAGCTGACTGAAATTCAGGAATGCGACAGATTCGTGCACAGATTGTTAAGTTCATGTTACGTTCGATGAGCACTGTTTTGAGCTGCGGAGCCGGATATTCCAGCCCGCGCGATGGCGCATGCGCAGTGCCGTTTTTGTTTTTGCTCTCCAATGGAATTACATGAAACACGTCAGCAATACCGCACGTCGCAACACGCTCGCTGTCGCCCTGATGTCCGCTCTGATGGCCGCCGCCCCGGCAATGGCCCAGGACAAGGCGACCAACCTGGACAAGATCACCGTCACCGGTTCGCTGATCCCGCAGACCCAGGTCGAAACCCAGACCCCGGTGATGTCCATCACCGCCGAAGACATCCAGACCCGCGGCTTCAGCAGCGTTGCTGAAGTTCTGCAGCAGTCGTCGCTGACCACCGGCGGCCTGCAGGGTGGACAGACCTCGGGTGCGTTCACCCAGGGCGCCGAAGCCGCCGGCATGTTCGGCCTGAACCCGGGCTACACCAAGTACCTGATCAACGGCCGCCCGATGCTCTCGTATCCGGCGCTGTACAACGGCAGCGAGTCGTTCAACAACATCAGCGGCATTCCGATCGACATCGTCGAGCGCATCGAGGTCCTGCCGGGCGGCCAGTCGTCGCTGTACGGCTCGGACGCGATCGCCGGCGTGGTCAACATCATCCTGAAGGAACGCATGGACGGCGGCACGATGTCGATCCGTGGCGGCACCTACACCGAAGGTGGTGGCAGCAACATCCGCTTCAGCGCCGCCAAGGGCTTCAATGCATTCGACGACCGCTTCCACGCGCTGGTCAACGTGCAGATCGAAAACGGCAGCCCGATCTGGGGCTACCAGCGTGACATCACCAAGCAGAACAACCCGGTCGGTTACACCGCACAGCTGCCGTCGAACGACTTTGCCGTCATCGGCAACGCCGACAACAAGCTGTACATGATGGACCCGACCCGCTGCGCCAACGTCGCAGGCCTGTACGACGGCACCACCACCGTCGGCAAGCGTGCATCGGGCGAATCGTGCGGCTCGGTGTACAGCGCCGGCTACAAGACCCTGAAGAACGGCAAGAACAGCGGCCAGTTCTACTCGTCGATGACCTTCGACGTGAACGACAACTTCCAGCTGTTCGCCGATGTGCTGTACAGCAAGGAAAAGACCGAGTTCACCTCCGGCTCCAGCGCCCTGTGGTGGGGCACCAAGTCGGTGATGGGCGGCTTCTACGACCAGGGCCTGGGCAAGGTCGTGAACCTGCAGCGCGCCTTCGCACCGGAAGAAATCGGCCCGGGCCACTACAACAACATCCTGAACTCCGATGAGAGCCGTTCCTACCAGGTCACCCTGGGTGGCAAGGGCATGGTCGGCGACTGGGACTACAGCGCCAGCTTCACCCGCGGCGAATACCGCCTGGACCAGAACCGCTTCGCGCGCTGGAAGGACAAGATCGAAGGCTTCTTCGGCGACACCGTGCTGGGCCCGCGCCTGGGTACCACCGCTGATGGCTTCGGCATCTACAACCCGGACTACGCCGCGTTCTACTCGCCGATCACCCCGGACCAGTTCGCCAGCTTCACCGGCTATGGCACCCACCGCAGCAAGACCTGGCAGAACCTGGGTCGCGTGCAGGTGACCAACGGGTCGCTGTTCTCCCTGCCGGGCGGCGACGCCGGCCTGGCCGTGGTGCTGGAAGGTGGCAGCGAAGGTTGGGATTACTCGCCCGACCAGGCCTTCGTCGATGGTAACGCCTGGGGCGCCACCGCCGTGGCCGGTGCCGGCCACCGCAGCAACTACGCGGTGACCAGTGAACTGCGCATGCCGGTGTTCGAGTCGCTGACCATCAGCGCCTCGGGCCGCTACGACGCCTTCAAGATCGCCGACAAGACCGTTGACAAGGCCACCTACAGCATCGGCCTGGAATACCGCCCGGTTGAGAGCCTGCTGCTGCGCGGCAAGTACGGCACCGCATTCCGTGCGCCGACCCTGTCCGATGCCTTCCAGGGCATGAGCGGCTCGTTCGCCTCCGGCCAGAACGACTACTACCGCTGCAGCCAGATGGGCTACGCGCTGCGTGACGAAGCCTGCTCGTTCTACAAGACCACCTCGGTGTACAGCGAAAAGTCCGGCAACCCGGACCTGAAGCCGATCACCGCCGACGTGTGGAGCGCGGGCGTGGTGTGGGCCCCGGTGAGCAACTTCTCGCTGTCGGTCGACTACTACAACTGGAAGATCAAGAACGAGGTCAAGACCCTGAGCACCGACCAGCTGCTGCTGGCCGAGTACCAGTGCCGCAACGGCCTGCCGAACAACACCTCGGCCAGCTGCCAGAACGTGACCGACTGGGTGTCCCGCGACGCCGGTGGCAACCTGGCCCGCGTGTACACCCCGAAGCTCAACGTGGCCAGCCAGAACCTGGAAGCGGTGACCGTCGGCGCCAAGTACCAGCAGGACCTGGGCCGCTTCGGTTCGCTGATGTTCTCGGGCAACTACACCAACATGCTGAAGCGTGAAGTGGTGCCGCTGCCGGGCGCACAGAAGCTGGATCTGCTGAGCGATCCGTACAACATGTGGTACTACGACAACTTCGCCAAGGTGCGCGGCGATGTGTCGGTGGGCTGGGCCATCTCCAAGTTCACCACCACCCTGTACGCCAACTACGTCGGCAGCACCCCGAACTACCTGGCCTACACCGGCCGCAGCTATGACTACGTCCACTCCTCCGGCGCCAAGGCCGGCAAGTGGGGCTCGTACACCACCTACAACATGAGCCTGAACTACCAGGCGCAGGACGATCTGACCCTGTCGCTGATGGTCAACAACGTGTTCAACAAGCTGCCGGAAGGCCAGCGCTACAACTACCCGGGCAACGAATCGACCCCGTTCAACGACGGCTTCTACAGCGTCTACGGCCGTCAGATCTCGGCCCAGGTCAAGTACGACTTCTGATCCCGTCGTATTCCGGACTGCGTGTCTGGACCAGGCCCCGCTTCGGCGGGGCCTTTTTTTGTCCGTCGCACAGCACGGCCACATCCCGTTCACGGTTCAGACACGTTTGACATGAACCGAAACAAATCAATACATATCAATGAGATGAAGGAGAAATGGGCGCTCCTGTCACTGCAAGGCGCGCCCATCACCCACAGCTTCATGACTCCCTCGTGAACGTTTGACAGGCTCGGTTAATGTCGTGTTAATCTCGGGTCATCGGCACGTGAAGCCGGTACCAGCGCCGGGTGGCAGCACGCTGCCGACCCCGGGCAAGGGGCACACGGAGACGCCGACAAGGACCTGTCCCGGTGTACGACGCAATCATTCGATTCAAGGGGATTTCAGATGATCAATCGCAAGTCGCTCAGCAAGCACCCGCTGAGCTTCGCCCTCGCCTCCGCCGTGCTGCTCGCTGCGGCTGCCCCGGCGATCGCACAGGACGCCTCGGGCTCGACGCAGACCACCGAAGAGGCATCCAAGTCCAAGGCCACCAATCTGGATACGGTGACCGTCACCGGCTCGCGCATCAGCCGCGACGTGTTCAACTCGGTCTCGCCGGTGCAGGTCGTCACCCGTGAAGAAACCACCCTGGCCGGCTTCAACTCGACCACGGCGGCCCTGCAGAGCACCGCGGTCACCGCCGGTGCGGCGCAGATCAACAACGCCTATGGCGGCTACGTCACCGACGGTGGCCCGGGCGCCAACACCCTGGGCCTGCGCGGCCTCGGCCCGACCCGCACCCTGATCCTGCTCAATGGCCGCCGCGTGTCGCCGGCCGGTACCCGCGGCTCGGTGGGCTCGACCGACCTGAACGTGCTGCCGAACTCGATCGTCGACCGCGTCGAAATCCTGAAGGACGGTGCGTCCTCGATCTACGGCTCCGACGCCGTTGCCGGCGTAATCAACATCATCACCAAGAAGAAGGTCGATGGCGTCAGCTTCGAAGCACAGCACAACGCCACCGATGGCGGCGGCGGTGAAGAGCGCCGTTACTCCATCATGTTCGGTGCCACCGGCGAGCGCTCGCACTTCTCCGGCTCCTATGAGTACTACACCCGCAACGAGCTGACCCTGGCCGACCGCAGCTGGGCCGGTGGCTGCCCGACCGACATGTACCGCGACATCGACGCGGGCGACTACTGGGGCAGCGGCGACTTCATCGACCCGCTGACCGGCAAGCCGAAGTGCTGGTCGCTCGATGCCGGCGGCACCACGCTGAACACCATCGGCACCAACACCCGTACCGGTGTTGCGGCCCCGGGCGGCGCCGGCACCCGCTTCAACCGCTGGCGCCCGAATGCGGCCATCACCACCGGCCTGGTGGGCTACGAAGGCGTGGACCTGAACACCCGCGACACCTTCGATCCGGCCATGCGCAACCAGTCGCTGATCTCGCCGACCAAGACCCACACCCTGTACCTGCAGGGTGGCTTCGACCTCAACGCACTGGGCGATGCCGAGCTGTACTACGAGTTCCTGGGCAACAAGCGCAAGTCGACCCAGACCGGCTATCGCCAGCTGACCCTGGACTATGCCGTGGGCAGCCCGCTGATCCCGGCCAACCTGCGTGACAGCGTTGCCGGTGCTCCGACCGACCAGACCAGCGGCAAGAACCTGGGCGTGCGTGCGTTCATCGGTTTCGGCAACGACACCAACAAGCAGAACGTCGACTTCCTGCGCTTCAATGCCGGCCTGCGTGGCCACCTGAGCTCGGAGTGGAACTATGACTTCAACGTCATGCACTCGCGCAGCGACGCCGACTACACCTTCGAGAGCTTCCTGACCAGCCGCCTGCGCCAGAGCCTGGACGTGGTCTCCAACGGTGCCGGTGGCTATGTCTGCCGGGACGGTTCCAACGGCTGCATCGCCGCGCCGGCGCTGAACACCAACACCATCGGTGGCAAGCTGCCGCAGGACTGGAAGGACTGGGTGTTCGTGCCGGTCACCGGCAACACGCTGTACAAGGAAACGACGGTCAACTTCAACGTCAACGGCCCGCTGTTCGACATGCCGTACGGTTCGGCCGGTGGTGCATTCGGCGTCGAGTACCGCAAGGCACGCATCGACGACACCCCGTCGCCGTACTCGATCAATGCCGACCTGTACAACCTGACCAACGCCACTCCGACCCGCGGTTCGGACTCGGTGTTCGAAGCCTACGGCGAACTGGAACTGCCGCTGCTGTCCGGCGTCACCGCTGCCGAGGAACTGACGGTCAACCTGTCCGGCCGCTACACCGACTACAAGTCCTACGGCTCGGACGAGACCTACAAGATCGGCGCGCTGTGGACCCCGGTGAAGTGGCTGTCGTTCCGTGCGTCGTACGGCACCTCCTACCGCGCACCGGCGCTGTTCGAACAGTTCCTGGGCGGCACCACCGGCTTCCTGAGCAGCAGTGCCGACCCCTGCAACGAGTATGGTGATCGCAACCCGAGCTCGCCGCGTTACCAGAACTGCGCATCGCTGGGCCTGGCACCGGACTACCTGGCCACCCAGGGCGTGACCGTGGTCACCCAGGGTGGTGCCGAGGCCGGCCTGGAAGCCGAAACCTCCAAGGCCAAGACCCTGGGCGTGGTGATCCAGCCGGAATTCGGCAGCGGCTTCGGTGACCTGTCCTTCGCCGCCGACTACTTCGACATCGAAGTGAAGAACGGCGTCGACAGCGCGGGCGGCGCGAACATCCTGTCGCGCTGCTACGACAGCGGCAGTGCCGACTTCTCCTCCGGTTCGGGTCTGTGCCGCCTGGTGGCCCGCAACCCGGTCAACAACCAACTGGTGGTGACCAACGGCTTCATCAACCTGTCCACCGACAAGGTCCGTGGCCTGGACTTCACCACCCGCTATGTCCGCGAAATCGGCCCGGGCACCCTGCGCACCACGCTGCAGTTCACCCACTACCTGGAACAGGCCAGCAAGGTCTTCTCCGACGATCCGCTGGTGGACTACAACGGCATGCTGTCGCGTCCGGAAAACACCGCCTCGCTGGACCTGAGCTACAAGTGGAAGAACTGGCAGGTGCGTTACGGCCTGGACTGGATCGACAAGATGGACAGCTACGCGTACTACGAGGAGCGCAACCCGGGTGACTTCGATCCGGCCACCTCGGCGTACAAGCTGTACACCCCGAACTACTTCCTGCAGGCCATCTCGGTGAAGTATGAAGCGGACAAGTGGTCGGTCACCGGTGGCGTGCGCAACTTCGCCGACCGCAAGCCGCCGACCATCTCGCAGGGTGTCTACAGCACCGTCGGCAACGCGCTGCTGTACAGCGGCTTCGACTACTTCGGTCGCAGCTACTTCCTGAACATCACGCGTTCGTTCTGATCCTGCTCCCTGCAACCGCCGCCCTTCGGGGCGGCGGTTCCATTTCAGGCACCGGATTCTCCGCAGGCCGGTGCCAACGCATTCCGAGGTTGCAATGAAGCGAGCCCTGCTGCTGGCGGCCCTGGCCAGCCTTTCACCGTTGCTGCACGCCAAGCCTGCGGCGCCCACCATCGAACAGATGGCCGCCTTCCCGGCCATCTCCAGCCTGTCGTTGTCACCAGACGGAAAACACATCGCCGGCCTTCGCGCCGATGGCGAGGAGCGCGTGATCGTGGTTTGGCGGACCGATGCACTGGACAAGCCACCCACGGTGATCGGCGCCAACCGCATGAAGTTCCAGAGCGTGTCGTTCATCAAGAACGGACAGCTGGCCGTCGTGCTGTGGCAACCCTACGACCTGCGCGCCGACCGGGTGACCAAGACCTTCGTCAGCAAGTTCTTCATCACCGACATCGAAGGCAAGCAGTGGAAGGAGCCGATCACGCCGCCGCGCGCCTCCAGTCGCAATGAAGAGCTCGAGCAGGCACTGGCCAACGCCACGGTGCTCGACACCCTGCCCAACGATCCCGACCACATCCTGGTGGTCAACGGTTCGGGCAGCAGTTCCGGTGACGTCTACAAGGTCGACCTGCGCAACTTCACCTCCCAGCGCATCCAGAAGACCGAAGAGCGCGTGGCGGGCTATATCACCGACCTGGACAGTGAACTGCGGGCACGCCTGCGGCAGGACGTCGACGGTACCGGCGCCTACGTCGCCACCGAGTTCCGCTCGCCTGCCAACGGTGCCTGGGAGGAGCATTTCCGCTCCTACGTGAAGAACCGCGACGTCAACCAGGTGATCGGCTTTGCCGATGATCCGAACATCGCGTTCGTACTCAGCAATGTCGGCCGCGACAAATCAATCGTCTACGAGTACGACATCACGGCCCGCAAGCAGAAGGAAGTGCTGTTCGAGCACAAACTGTTCAACGCCGGCTCGATGCTGATCAACCGCCACCGCAGCGGTGCGGTACCCTTCGGCGAGATCATGGGAATCGGCTACGCCGGTCCGCGCGGCGACGACATCCAGTGGACCTCTCCGCGCATGAAGGCCCTGGACCAGGGGCTGCGCCAGGCGCTTGGCATCCGCCAGGAGCCGCTGGCGATGGTCGATACCGCGAACGGCCAGCGCTACACCGCCAACTACGATACAGGCCTGAGCTACCGCATCGTCGACTACACCGCCGATCTTTCCAATGTGCTGGTGGCTACCTCCGGCCCTTCCAACCCGCCCGAGTATCACCTGCTGCACGACGGCAAGCTGACCCTGCTGGCCAAGACCTATCCGCAGATCCAGCCAGCCGCGCTGGGCACCACCCGGCTGGTCTACTACAAGGCACGCGACGGGCTGGACATTCCGGCATTCCTGACCACGCCCAGCACCGAGCTGTGCGGTGCCGGCCCGTGGAAAGCCGTGGTGCATCCGCACGGCGGCCCGTGGGCACGCGATGGCATGGACTTCGACGGCTCGATGTGGGTACCACTGATGGCATCACGCTGCATGGCGGTCCTGCGCCCGCAGTTCCGCGGCTCGGCCGACTGGGGCCGCAAGCTGTGGATGGCCGGTGATGCCGAATGGGGCCAGAAGATGCAGGACGACAAGGACGATGGCGCGCAGTGGATGATCGACCAGAAGATCGCCCAGCCCGGCCACATCGCCATGTTCGGCTTCTCCTATGGCGGCTACTCGGCGTTCGCGGCTTCGGTGCGTCCCAATGGCCTGTACAAGTGCGCCATCGCCGGTGCCGGCGTTTCGGACATCAAGAAGATCTGGTCGCGCTTCTATACCAACCCCTTCTTCCGCCAGGCCCAGGCGCCGACCGTGGCCGGCCTCAACCCGGTCGACAAGGCCGGTGAAATGAAGATTCCATTGATGGTCTACCACGGTGACCGCGACCGCACGGTGCCGATCGAGCAGTCGGAGTGGTTCGTGAACAAGGCCAGGGGTTCGGGGCAGCCGGTCGAGTTCCACGCCATCGCCGACTACGCGCATGGTCCCGCCTGGACCCGCGCGATCATGGGTGACCAGCTCAGGCTGATCGACGACTACCTGGGCAAGGGCTGCGGCGGCGGCGGCCTGTAAGCCGCACCGCTTCCTGCGAGGGCGCCCACGGGGCGCCCTTGCACGTTCTGGCCCTTGCGCCCGGACATGACCTTCGACACCCTTGCAGGCCAGGCCGGCGGCGTATCGTTCGGCCCACGGCCGTACCTGCGGCTTCTCCCTGACTCACTCGGCCTGGAGGCCAAGAATAGTGATGACGCGCACTCCCAAGATCGTCCTGCTCAGCCTGGCCGTGTCGGCCGTGCTGGCCGGCTGCGGCAAGAACGAAACCCCGGCCAAGGATGCCGCGACCCCCGCCCCGGCCACCGCCGAAGCCACCACCTACAAGCTGGACGACAGCAAGCTGCCGGCCTACAACGCCTTCCAGCCGAGCGACCTGGACACCACCAAGGACGCGTGCACCGCCTTCGGCGACTACGTCAACAGCAAGTGGCTGGCCGCCAATGAAATCCCGGGCGACCGCACCAGCTGGGGCGCGTTCACCATCCTCGACGAGCGTTCGGTGGCCGTGCAGCACCAGCTGGCCGAACAGGTTGCGCAGGTCAAGAACCCGAACCACATCGAGAAGATCGTCGGCGACCTGTGGGCCACCGGCATGGACGAAGCCAAGATCAACGCCCAGGGCATCGAGCCGCTGAAGGCCGACCTGGCTGCGATCGACGGCCTGCAGGACAAGGCGGCCATCGCCAACTACCTGCGCACCAGCGCCGCCAAGGGTGACAACCTCCTGTTCGGCTTCGGCGCTGAAGCCGACTTCAAGAACTCCGGCGTGAACATGGCCTATGCCAGCCAGGGCGGCCTGGGCCTGCCGGATACCACCTACTACACCGATGCCAAGAACGCCGACAAGCTGAAGGCCTATCAGGCGCATGTCGCCAAGGTGCTGGAGCTGTCCGGCGTGGCCGCGGCCGATGCAGCCAAGCAGGCCGAGGACGTGGTCAAGTTCGAAACCCGCCTGGCCAAGGCCTCCAAGTCGCGCGTGGAGCTGTCGCGCAACGTCGAGCTGTACTACAACCCGGTCACCCTGGCCGACGCCGACAAGCTGACCCCGAACTTCAGCTGGACCGAGTTCTTCAAGTCGCAGGGCGTGGCCGCGCCGGAGAAGTTCTCGCTGGCCATGCCGGCCTTCCATGAGGAAGTGAGCAAGTCGCTGGCCGACACCGATCCGTCGGTGTGGCGCGCCTACCTGCGCTTCCACACCGTGGACAGCGCCTCGCCGTACCTGGCCGATGCCTTCGTGCAGGAGAACTACGAGTTCTACGGCAAGACCCTCAACGGCCAGAAGGAGCAGAAGCCGCGCTGGAAGCGTGTGCTGGGCACCATCGAAAACGATGCCGGTGAAGCCTTCGGCCAGCTGTACGTGAAGGTTGCCTTCTCGCCGGAAGCCAAGGCGAAGATGGAAGAACTGGTGAAGAACCTGGCCGCCTCGCTGAAGGACCGCATCCAGGGCCTGAGCTGGATGAGCGAGGAAACCAAGGCCAAGGCCATCGCCAAGTGGGAAACCTTCACCCCGAAGATCGGTTACCCGGACAAGTGGCGCGACTGGTCGGGCCTGCAGACCCAGCGCGACAGCTACCTGGGCAACGTGCGCGCGGCCAACGAGTTCAACTACAAGTTCAACCTGTCCAAGATCGGCAAGCCAGTGGACAAGACCGAGTGGGGCATGACCCCGCAGACCGTCAACGCCTACTACAACCCGCTGCAGAACGAGATCGTGTTCCCGGCCGCCATCCTGCAGCCGCCGTTCTTCGATCCGAAGGCCGACGACGCGCTGAACTACGGCGGCATCGGTGCGGTGATCGGCCATGAGATGACCCACGGTTACGACGACCAGGGCGCACGCTTCGGGCCGACCGGCAACATGGAAGACTGGTGGACCCCGGCCGACAAGAAGAACTTCGAAGGCCTCACCGGCAAGCTGGTCAAGCAGTTCGACCAGTACAAGGTCGACGGCCAGGCAGTGAACGGCCACCTGACCCTGGGCGAGAACATCGCCGACCTGGGCGGCCTGGCCACCGCCTACGACGCCCTGCAGAAGGCGACCGCCGGCAAGGAAGATGCGAAGGTCGACGGCTTCACCCGCGACCAGCGCTTCTTCTTCAACTGGGCCACCGTGTGGCGCACCAAGTACACCCCGGAAAACGCCAAGGTCCGCCTGGCCACCGACCCGCACGCCCCGGCGCAGTTCCGTGCCATGGGTGCGCCGTCGAACCTGCCGACCTTCGCTGCTGCGTTCCAGTGCAAGGCCGGTTCGCCGATGGCCCGCACCGGCGAGCAGCAGGTGGTGATCTGGTAAGCCACGGCTGACGCTGCGGCAGACCTGCAAAGGCCCGGGAATCCCGGGCCTTTGTTTTTCACAGCGCCCGTCATCCACGCATGGCTCAGGCCGTTGGTAGATGCCGACCCTGGTCGGCGCACGGCCCAGCGGCGCCACCGTGACGCGTGCATGCCGCGCCCATGCACAGCTTGCTATAGTGCGCGCGCCCTCAATCCATCACGGATTCGTTCCACATGCCCAATTTCCGTCCGCTTGCCATCGCCCTGGGCATCAGCCTGGCGACCCTGGTCCCGACCCACGATGCGTTCGCCGCCAAGAAGAAGGCCGCGCGCGCCCCGGCCGTCAGCGCCCAGTGCAGCGACTTCTACGACGCCACCAATGCAGGCTGGCTGAAGGCCAACCCGGTGCCGCAGACCGGTGCCACCACCGCGCTCGGCCAGCTGGTCGAGCGCAGCCGCCAGCAGCAGCGTGAACTGCTCGACGCCGCGATGAAGTCGCCGCAGGGCAACGTGCAGAAGCTGCTGGGCGACTTCTGGGCCAGCGGCCTGGACGAAGCCGCCGTGGAAGCGGACGGCTCCAACCCGATCGCGCCGCTGCTGACCCGCATCAACGCCATCAAGAAGGCCAAGGATGTGCCGGCCTCGATCGCCGCGCTGCACCAGGTGGGCATCCCGGTGGCCTTCAACTTCGGCCCGGACGTCGACCTGAAGGCACTGGACCGCCACATCGGTTACTTCATGCAGGGCGGCATGGGCCTGCCGGACCCGGCGTTCTATACCCGCACCGACGCCGATACCGTGGCGCTGATGGGGCGCTACCGCAACTACGTCAAGCAGATCCTGGCGCTGACCGGCACCCCGGCGGCCAGGCTCGATGCCGAATCGCAGTCGGTGATCGCGCTGGAGACCGAGCTGGCGCGCAATGCGCAATCGCTGGCCGGCATCAACAACCCGTTCAACAACTACGCGCCGATCTCCACCAAGGAGCTCAACAGCCGTTACCGCAACCTGCAGCTGGACGCGTTCCTGAAGGCACAGGGCGTGGACGACGACCTGGTCTCGCTGGCCGACCCGGGCCTGTTCAAGCAGCTCGATGGCATGGTCACCAAGCTCAAGCCGGACCAGTGGAAGGCCTACCTGCGCTGGCGCGTGGGCGACTCGATGGCACCGTACCTGTCCAAGGCCTACCGCGACGCGGAGTTTGAATTCCGTGGCCGCGTGCTGCGTGGCGAAACGCTGCCGCCGCAGCGCTGGGAAGACGTGCTGGAGGCGATCAACGTGGCCGCCGGCCCGATGGTCGGCCGCGAATATGCGGCCCGTTACCTGTCGGCCGAAGACCGTCGCCAGGCGGCGTGGATCGTCGACAAGCTGCGCGAAGTGCAGATCGAGGCGGTCAAGAACAACAGCTGGATGAGCGCCGAAGCCAAGACCGAAGCGCAGGCCAAGCTGGCTGCGCTGAAGATCGAGATCGGCACCCCGTTGCGCGACCTCGACTACAGCGTGCAGCCGATGGGCCGCGGTTCGTTCGGCGGCAACATGCTGATCGCGTCGACCTGGCGCCACCGCGAGGAAATGAAGCGCATCGGCAAGGGCAACGCCGACCGCCGCTGGGACGTGCTGCCGCAGCAGCCGTCGCTGGCCTACGACCTGGCACAGAACCGCCTGATCGTTACCGCGGCGATCCTGCAGGGCCCGGTGTTCAATGCCAAGGCCGACGCCGCCGACAAGTTCGGCAGCTTCGGTGGCCTGGTCGGCCATGAGCTGACCCGTGCGATCGACGCCAAGGGTGCACTGGTCGACGCCAAGGGCGAACTGCGCAGCTGGTGGACCCCGGCCGACAAGACCGCCTGGACCCTGCTTGGCAACCGCGTGGCCGCGCAGTACAGCGCCTACGATTTCCCGGGCGTGAAGGGTGCCAAGGTCAACGGCACGCTCACCCAGGAAGAGAACCTGGCCGACATCGCCGGTCTGGAACTGGCCTGGGCGGCCTATACCGCGCAGGAGCCGAAGGCCAAGCCGGCACAGCAGCAGGGCTTCTTCCGCGCCTGGTCGGCGTTGTGGGCACAGCAGCTGTCGCCGAACGAGGCCGTGCGCCGCCTGACCGCCGACATCCGCGCGCCGGGCCTGTGGCGCAGCAACGGCACGCTGGCCAACCTGCCGGCATTCGGTGCCACCTTCAGCTGCAAGGCCGGCCAGCCGATGCAGCGCAGCGAAGCCGACCAGATCAAGGTCTGGCGCTGAGCCACGCGCACTACCCGTAGTACAGGGGGCGCCTTCGGGCGCCCTTTTTTGCGGGTGCAGCACGATCCCGGGTTAACACCGCGCGTGCTATCGCTGCGGCTTCGTCCATCGCGGAGCCCCGACATGGCACACAAGAACACGATCTGCCTCTGGTACGACAACGGCGCGCTTGAGGCCGCCACCTTCTACGCCAGCATCCTGCCCGACAGCGCGGTGATCGCCGTGCATCACGCCCCCGGCGACTTTCCGGATGGCAAGGAAGGCAACGTGCTGACGGTCGAGTTCACGGTCTGCGGCATTCCCTGCGTCGGCCTCAACGGCGGCACCGCGTTCAAGCACAGCGAAGCGTTTTCCTTCCAGATCCAGACCGAGGACCAGGCCGAGACCGACCGCCTGTGGGATGCGATCGTCGGCAACGGTGGACAGGAGAGCCAATGCGGCTGGTGCAAGGATCGCTGGGGCATCTCCTGGCAGATCAGCCCGCGCATGTTGATCGAAGCCGTGACCAGCAAGGACAAGGCATTGGCCAAGCGCGCCTTCAACGCGATGATGCCGATGAAGAAGATCGACATCGCCACCATCGAAGCGGCAATCAAAAAAGGGGACGGAGGGGATTAAGTCGTTTCTCCCCATGCCCCGTGTGCAGATGCAGATTGCGACTTAATCCCCTCCGTCCCCTTTTTGCGAGGTGTTGATGTCCTGGGATGCGATCGTCGTTGGTGGCGGCCACAACGGCCTGGTCTGCGCGGCCTATCTGGCGCGCGCTGGAAAGAAGGTGCTGGTGCTGGAACGTCGTGGCGTTCTCGGCGGTGCCGCAGTCACCGAGGAATTCCATCCCGGCTTCCGCAACTCGGTGGCGTCGTACACGGTGTCCCTGCTGCAGCCGAAGGTGATCGACGACCTGCAACTGCATGCGCATGGGCTGCGCATCATCAATCGCCCGGTCAACAACTTCCTGCCGATGGAGGATGGTCGTTATCTGCTGTCGGCACCGGGCCGCACCCAGGCAGAGGTCGCGAAGTTCTCCGAGCGGGATGCGCAGCGGCTTCCCGAATACGAAGCGCGCCTGGAGATCTTCGCCGATGTGCTGCGCGCGTGGGCCCTGCGCGCGCCACCGGATGCCGGCGTTGCGGGTGGTTGGCGCGCGTTGCCTGCGCTGTGGCAGATGGGTCGTCTTGGTCGTGAACTGGCCACGCTGGATGCCTCGCTGCGGCAGGAGCTGCTGGACCTGTTCACGCTGTCGGCAGCCGAGTATCTGGATCGCTGGTTCGAAAGCGAACCGATCAAGGCGCTGTTCGGCTTCGATGGCATCGTCGGCAACTACGCAAGCCCCTATACACCGGGCAGTGCCTACGTACTGCTGCACCACGTATTCGGCCAGTGCAATGGCGTGAAGGGTGCGTGGGGCCATGCGATCGGCGGCATGGGCGCGATCAGCCAGGCGATTGCAGCCTCGGCACGCGAGGCCGGAGCGGAACTGCGCGTGGAGGCCGGCGTGCAGCGCGTGCGAATCGAACAGGGCCGCGCGGTGGGCGTCGAACTGGCCAACGGCGAGATCCTGCGCGCACGCACGGTGGTCGCCAACGTCAATCCGAAACTGCTGTACGAACAATTGCTGGAACCGGCACAGGTACCCAACGCGACACGCGAACGCATGGCGAACTGGCGCTGCGGTTCCGGCACGTTCCGGATGAACGTGGCGCTGTCGCGGCTGCCGGAGTTCCGCGCCCTGCCCGGGCCCGGCGATCACCTCAGCGCCGGCATCATCATGGCACCCAGCCTGGATTACATGGACCGCGCCTGGCTGGATGCGCGCCGCGACGGTTGGGCGCGCGAACCGATCGTGGAAATGCTGATTCCGAGCACGCTGGACGATTCGCTGGCGCCGCCCGGGCAGCACGTGGCCAGCCTGTTCTGCCAGCATGTGGCGCCGGTGTTGCCTGAAGGCCGCCATTGGGACGATCACCGGGAGACCGTGGCCGACCTGATGATCGCCACCGTCGAACGGCATGCGCCCGGCTTCACCGCCAGCGTGCTCGGTCGGCAGGTGCTGTCGCCGCTGGATCTGGAACGCACCTTCGGCCTGGTCGGCGGCGACATCTTCCACGGCGCACTGAGCGCCAACCAGCTGTTCTCGGCACGGCCGATGGTCGGCCAGGCCGGCTATCGTGGCGCCCTGCCCGGGCTGTACCTGTGCGGTTCGGGCACACACCCCGGCGGTGGCGTCACCGGTGCACCGGGGCACAACGCGGCGCAGGTGGTGTTGCAGGATCTGTAGAGGCGTGCCCACCAACGGTCGGCACCTGCAGCGTCAAATGAGCCTTCGGATCATTTGACGCTGCGCAGATGGTTCGGGCGCTTCGGTGGGCCGGGCGGGCGGCGCTTGAACGGCGGCTGCCCGCGCCAGTAGCGGATCAGCAACCAGCCAAACAGCATGCCGCCGAGGTGCGCGAAGTGGGCCACGCCCGGCTGCCAGCCGGTCATGCCCAGCACCAGCTCGCCCACACCGAACAGGATCACGAAAGTGCGCGCCTTCATCGGGATCGGCGGGAACAGCAGCATCACCCGCTGGTTCGGGAACAGCATGCCGTAGGCCAGCAGCAGGCCGAACACGCCGCCGGAGGCGCCCAGCACCGTGGCAGGGTTTTCCAGCAGCGTACCCACCAGCAGCTGGCAGACACCGGCACCGGCCACGCACACCAGGTAGTACAGCAGGAAGCGCTTCTCGCCCCAGGTCTGCTCCAACGGCGCGCCGAACATGAAAACCGCCAGCATGTTGAAGAACAGATGGCCGAAGCTGCCATGCAGGAAGCCGTAGGTCAGCAGCTGCCAGGGCTGGAAGTTGCCGCCCGGCGAGAACGCGTCGAAGCCCTGCTGCAACGGTTGCAGCATGAACGGCTCGAAGGTCTGCATGCCGAGCAGGAACGGCTGCTGCAGCAGGAACAGGATCGCGTTGGCGATCAGCAGGGCCTTGGTGACGGTTGGCAGTCGCGGGAACATGGGAGCACCGGCATGGAACGGCCTCCATCATAGCCGCAGCATCGTGTCTTGTTGGCGACCCGCAGGTCCGGCCTGTTCAGTCGCCAGCGGTGCTCAGCCCGGGCCCCACACCGCTGCGTCCAGCGCCGCCGCCGGATCGGTCGCCGGCATCCGCACCCGGCCGTTCTCCACCCGCACACCCTCGGCGCGCAACCGTTGTGACTGCTCGCGCCAGCCGGCCGACCCTTCTTCCATGGCAATGCGCCCGTCCGAGCGCAGCACGCGGTGCCAGGGCAGGTCCGGGTCGTCGTTCTGGCCCAGGATGCGTGCGGTCAGGCGTGCACGCCCGGGCAGGCCCGCGCGCATCGCCACCTGGCCGTAGCCCATCACCTGCCCCGCCGGGATTGCGCGGATCACCGCCAGGATGCGCGCACGCGCCTGCTCCGGCGTCAGCGCCGCAGGCGGGTCACCAGCAGAACGCCGATCAGCACCAGCACGGTGCCGGCGATCTGCGCCGGCCCCATCGGTTCGTCGAGCAGCCATAGGCTCATCACGATGGTGGAAACAGGGCCCAGCATACCGACCTGCGCGGCCAGCGACGAACCCACGCGCTGCACCGCCAGCATGATCGCCAGCACCGGCAGCACCGTGCACACGGTGGCATTGACCAACGACAGCCACTGCACCGGCGCCGGTGCCTGCCACAGCAGCGGCAGCGGATGGGTCACCGCGAAATGCAGCAGCACCAGCACGCTGGCCACGCAACTGGCATAGGCGGTCAGCCGCACCGCACCGATGCGCGCGACCACCTGCCCACTGCCGAACAGGTACAGCGCATAGCTGAGGGCACTGCCCAGCACCAGCAGGCTGCCGACGATGATCTGCCCACCCTCGCGCTGCAAATCGTGGCCGAAGGCCAGCAGCACGCCGAGGTAGCTCAGCACCAGCGCACCGATCTGCCAGCGGCCCGGCCGCTGGCGCGCCAGCAGCACGTTGATCAGCAGTACCAGGGTCGGGTTCAAGTAAAGGATCAGCCGCTCCAGGGTCACGCTGATGTACTGCAGTCCCTGGAAGTCGAGCAGGCTGGACAGGTAGTAGCCGGTGAAGCCCAGCCACAGCACGCGGGCACGGTCGGCCCAGGACAACGGCTCGGCCCGGCGCGCGGCCCACGCTGCCATCAACGCGAACAGGGGCAGCGCCATCAGCATGCGCAGGGCGAGCAGCGTGGTGGCATCGACGCCGTGGCGCAGGCCGAGCTTGACGATGATCGCCTTGCCCGACGCGGCGATGGCGCCGATCGCGGCCAGGCCGATGCCGCCCAGCGCAATGCGTGGGGAAGCAGTGGCAATGCGGGAAGCGGGAGTGGACATCAGGACGACGGCGGGCCGCGCAGAGCGGCCCGGCAAGGCGTGGGGGTCGCTCATTGTCGCATGGGGGCGCCCGCTGCCCTGTAGAGCCGAGCCTGCGCTCGGCGTCGCCAGGCCGGTGCGAAAGGCTGCCGAGCAGGGCTCGGCCCTACAACATCCCGGCTCAGCGCATCAGCACCACTTCTTCGGCCGAGGTCGGGTGGATCGCCACGGTGTCGTCGAACTGGGCCTTGGTCGCGCCCATCTTCACCGCCACCGCAAAGCCCTGCAGGATCTCGTCGGCCGCTTCGCCCAGCAGGTGGATGCCTACCACGCGTTCTTCCGGGCCGGCACAGACCATCTTGAACAGGCTGCGCTGGGTACCATTGGCCAGCGCCTGCAGCATCGGGCGGAAGCGGCTGTGGTAGACGCTCACCTGGTCGAAACGCCGGCGCGCTTCTTCCTCGCTCATGCCCACCGCGCCCAGCGGCGGATGCGAGAACACCACGCTGGCCACGTTCTCGTAATCCATTTTGGACTGCGGGCGCCCCCCGAACAGGCGGTCCATCAGCCGCCGCGAAGCGGCCACCGCCACCGGGGTCAGGCCGACCTTGCCGGCGATGTCACCGACCGCGTGCACGCTCGGCACGCGGGTGGTCTGCCACTCGTCCACCTGCACCTGATCGTGCTCGCCGATGTCGATGCCGAGCGCTTCCAGACCCAGGCCACGGCTGTTGCCGCGGCGGCCGGCAGCGAAGAACACCGCATCGAACACACTGTCGATCGGGCCGTCATGGCCGAACGCCCGCACGCGCTCGCCATCGCGCTGCAGTTCGCGCAGGCGATAGTCGAAATGGATCCGCACGCCCTGCTGTTTCAGGTTCTCGGCCAGCTGATCGGTCAGCTCGTAATCGAAGCGCTCCAGCAGGCGCTTGCCGCGCACCAGCAGGCTCACGCGGCTGCCGAGCGCCTGCAGCAGGCCAGCCAGCTCCACCGCGATGTAACCACCACCGATGATCGCCACCTCGGCCGGCGCCGCACGCAGGTCGAAGAAATCGTCGGAGACCAGGCCCAGCTCCGCGCCGGGAATATCCGGACGCAGTGGATGCGCGCCAGTGGCGATCAGGATGTGTTCGGCGCTGTAGTGCACGCCATCACTGCAGGCCACGGTGTGCGCATCAAGCAGATGGCCACGTGCCGGAATGCGCACCACGCCGGTTTCGTCCAGGCGCTTGTGGTAGCTGGTGTGGATGTTGCTGATGTAGGCCTGGCGATGGATCACCAGTTCCTTCCACGACAGCGCCGGGCGTGCCTCGACATCGAAGCCCATCGCATTGGCCAGGCCGATGCGCTCGTGCAGGTCGGCCGCCAGCCACATCGCCTTCTTCGGCACGCAGCCGACATTGACACAGGTTCCGCCCAGTTCGCCGGGTTCCAGCATTGCCACGCGCTTGCCATGCTGCGCGGCGCGGATCGCACCGGCCAGGCCGGCGGAGCCGCCGCCAAGGACGATCAGGTCGTAATCATAGGATGCAGTGCTCATCGGAATCGCTCGGGTCGGTAAGGGGCAGGATCGATCGCTGGCGTGTGGCCGCAGACGAGATCGGCGATCCGCTGGCCGATGCCGGCGCTCATGCTGACGCCGAGCATGCCATGCCCCGCTGCAGGCCAGACGTGAGGATGCGCGGGCGCGCGGCCGATCGGCACAGCGCGTGCGCGCTCATCGCTCACCCCTGCTTCGTCCTGCGCCGCATCGGTGGCCACTGCCGGTAGGTCATTGCACGCCACAGCCATTCCATCGGACCAAAGCGGAAGCGCGCCAGCCACGCGTGCGAAACAGCCACCTGCACGGCAAACAACAGCAGCGCGAACAGCAGCTGCACGCTGCGCGGCATCATCTCGAACCTGCCCAGGCCGTAGTGGTAGAAGGTCCAGGTACACAGCAGCGACTGGCCAAGATAGTGGGTCAACGCCATGCGCCCCACCGGCGCCAGCCACGCCAGCCGCGTGCGCCAGTGCACGATCCACGCCAGGTAGCCCAGGCACATCGGCAGCCCGCCAACCGTGACCAGGGCCATCGCCGCGGTCACCGGCAGGTTGTAGGCGCCGGGTGCAAGGTAGGGTTTCCAGGCAACCCCCAGCAGCGTGACCAGCAGCCCCAGCGGCAGTGCGATCCAGCGCAGCGACGCGTACAGCCGCGGGAAGCGCTCCGGCGTCGCCAGCGCGCCACTGCCGGCGAACCAGCTGCCGAGCAGGAACATGCCCAGCACTTCCGGGCCGCTGATCAGCAACGCGCCCATCGAGGTGCCGAACTCGCTCAGGCGCTGCACAGTGGCCTGCGCCCAGCTGCCCTGCCCGTACACCTGCCGCTGCAGGTCGATGCTCTGCTGCGCCTCGGCAAGCATGCCCTGCACCTCTTCGGCCGACGCCATCGACACCATCGCACCCACCAGCAGCATCATCGCTACACCGCCGAGGTAGACGATCACGCCCATCCACGGCAGCCAGCTGCGCGGCGCCTCGCGGCAGGCCAGCAACGGCAACGAGACCAGCGCATACATCACCAGGATGTCGCCGGACCAGACCAGCAGTGCATGGCACAGGCCGATCAGCAGCAGGCCGGCGCTGCGGCGCAGGTAGAACGGGGTGAAGTCGCGCCCGGCCACCTCGGCGCGTTGTGCCATCACCGCAAAGCCGGCACCGAACAGCAGCGAGAACAGGGTGAAGAACTTGCCCTGCACGAACACATAGACGAAGGCGTCGGCCCAGTAATCGATGCCCCGCCAGTGCACGTCAATGCCGGTGAAGGCCAGGTCCAGCGGGCCGCTGAAAGCCTCGATGTTCATCAGCAGGATGCCCAGCAGCGCAGCACCACGCAGCACGTCCAGCACGGCGATGCGTTCGCCGGAAGCCACCGGCTGCAGGGAAGGAGAAGCGGCGTTCACGGGGCGTCCGTCAGGCAGGTCCGCCATTATGCCGCCGGCCCGTGCACCATGGATGGCCGCGGCGTGTTCCAGAAACGCAACGGCCCGCCGAAGCGGGCCATTGCTGCCATCACGATCGCGCTGCGATCAGTGCTGGTGACCGCCGTCGCCGTGGACGTGGCCGTGGTCCAGCTCTTCCTTGCCGGCTTCGCGCACGTCGACGATTTCGACGTCGAAGTGCAGGTCCTTGCCAGCCATCGGGTGGTTCAGGTCAACGTCGACGACGCTCATGCCGACCTTCTGCACGGTCACCGCACGCGGGCCGAAGTTGGTCTGCAGCACGACCTGCTGGCCCGGCGCCAGCCTGGTATTGCCGAAGTGCTTCTTCGGCACGCGCTGGGACAGGCCCTCACGACGCTCGCCGTAGGCATCGGCCGCCTTGACGTCGACGTTGAAGGTCGCGCCGGCTTCCTTGTCCATCATGGCGTTTTCCAGGCCCGGGATGATGTTGCCGTGACCGATCAGGATCGCCAGCGGCTCGCCGCGGTCCTTGGACGATTCGATCGGCTCCTGGCCGACTTCGGAAACGGTGTAGTGGAAGCGGACAACGCGGTCTTTTTCGATCTTCATGCGCAACTCTGTCTGGATCTGCCGGAGGCAGGCGGGTTGGGGCGGGTTGTCGCCCGGCGGGGACGCCGCCATCATGACGGCCAATCCAAGGTGGCGCATTATCCGGAGATCATGCACATCACGCCAGTTTCGTCCGGCCAGCGCCGGTTTCTCGCCCCGGCCCTGCTGCTGGCCCTGCCCCTGTTGATGACCGCCTGTGGCGGTGGCAAGGCCACCCGCCCGGCCCCGCCCCCGCCCACGGCGAACTGGCCAAAGACCGTGCCGGACAACCCCGAGGCTGCCAACTCGGTGCTGATGCGCGCCATCAGCCTGGTCGGCACGCCCTACCGCTATGGCGGCAACACCCCGGATTCGGGCTTCGACTGCAGCGGCCTGGTCGCTTATGTCTATCGCGAGATGCTGGACCTGCGGCTGCCGCGCACCTCCCGCGACCTGGCGGCGGTGCAGGGCCCGAAGATCGACCCGCAGCGCTTGGCCACCGGCGACCTGGTGTTCTTCGGCAGCCGCGGCAGCGTCACCCACGTCGGTATTTATGTAGGTGAAGGGCGTTTCGTGCATGCGCCGAGCACCGGCGGCACCGTGCGCCTGGACTCGCTCAGCGGTCCCTACTGGAAGGACCACTACACAGGGGCGAAACGCGTCCTTCGCTAAAATGAACAGGCGATATATTCAAAACTGTGACGGACATCACTGTGCAACTAACGAATTACTAACGGAATTTTTAACTTATCCGCGCTTTTACAGGGCATGATGCCCCATCGTTTTTTTCCTGTGACCGACGCGTGACGACTGACGACCTGAAAAGCGAAGGCCAGACTTCCGTATCTTCACGTAGTGCCCGCCCGCTGTTGCTTGGCCTGGCACTGTGTCTGACCAGCCTTCCGGCCTGGTCGCAGACTGCTCCGAACCGTTCCGATGTGACCCCGGCCCCGGTGGCCGAGAGCACCGCCCGACCGGCCGCCAAGGCCGAGGCTGCCGCTCCGCAGCGCAGCCGCGTCGATGCCGCCGCCAGTGCCACGCTGGCCGCCCTGCTGCCGCACCTGGCCGCCAACGACACCATTCCGCTGATGGACCGCTCGGCCGTGGTGGCCGGCGACCTCAGCCGCCTGCTCGCCAACTACGACACCAGCAGCGCCGCCAATGGCAGCGTCATCGGCACCGCCGCCGACAACGGCAAGGTGCAGTCGCTGCTGCGCCGCGCGATGACCCTGCTGGGCACCCCGTACCGTTGGGGTGGCAGCAACCCGGACAGCGGTTTCGACTGCAGCGGTCTGGTCGGTTATGTGTTCCGTTCGGCCCTGGGCATCGAACTTCCGCGCGTCTCGCGCGAGATGGCCCACGATGACAATGCCGAACTGATCAACGACCGCACCGCGCTGGCCGCGGGTGATCTGGTGTTCTTCGGCCGCAAGGGCCGCGTCGACCACGTCGGCATCTACGTCGGCGATGGCCGTTTCCTGCATGCGCCGAGCTCGGGCAAGGACGTCCGCGTGGACACCCTGCTCAGTGGCTACTGGGGCAACAAGTTCATGCAGGCCCGCCGGGTCGACCTCTGACCGGCTGGCGTCACAGCGCCGCCTGATACGCAAAGCAAAGCCGCTGCCCTGCAGCGGCTTTTTTGTTGGGCCCGCGTAATGGTGGGTAGCTGCCGACCTTGGTCGGCACCGCCTCCATCCACGCATGGCGTGGATCTACCACGGCCGGCAGCGCGTCAGCCATCTCCCAAACGAAAGGCCCGCCGGTCAGGGCGGGCCTTTCATCTCCACGCAACCTCAGCTGCGTGGCGGTGTCGGGTCAGGATCGTCCACGCCCACATTGCTGGACGGATTGTCATACACCGCCTGGTCCAGCAGCCCGGTTTCCTTGGCCACGATCACCGGCACCAGCATCTGGCCGGTCACATTCGTCATCGTGCGCATCATGTCGAGGATGCGGTCGATGGCATACAGATAGCCGATGGTCTCCAGCGGCAGGTTGGCTGCGCTCAGCACCACCGTGGCCATGATCACCGCGGTACCCGGCACGCCGGCCGTACCGAAGCTGCCCAGCACCGAGGCGATCAGCACCACCACGTACTGCTCCGGGGTCAGCGGCACACCGCTGTACTGCGCGATGAACACCGCGCACAGCGCCGGATAGATCGCGCCGCAGCCATCCATCTTGATGCTGGCGCCCAGCGGCACCGCGAATGAACCGTAGTCCTTGTTCACGCCCAGGTTGTGGGTGATCGAACGCAGCGCCACCGGCATCGCGGCGAAGCTGGACGAGCTGACGAAGGCCACCTGCATGCCCGGCGCCGCGCCGCGGAAGAACTTCAGCGGGTTCAGGCCGTGCGCCAGCAGCAGCGCGCTGTAGACCACCACGATGTGCAGGGCGCAGGCCACGTACAGGGCCAGCACGAAATGGCCCAGCGGCAGCAGCTTCTCGAAGCCATAGCTGCCGACCAGGCCGGCGATCAGGCCGAAGGTACCGATCGGGGTGACTTCCAGCACGAAGCGGGTCACCTGGATCATGATGTCGCTCATCTGGCCGACCAGCTTGCGCGCCTCGGTCACCTTCTCGCCCAGCTTGACGATGGCAAAGCCCACCAGGCCAGCGAAGAAGATCACCGGCAGGATCGAGCCGCGACCGGCCGCCAGCACGGTCTCACCGGCCGCATTGACCTTGGTACCGATGCCGGACAGCGCGTAGAAGACATTGGCCGGCACCACGTCCAGCAGCACCTGCACCACACTGGGCACTTCGCGCGGCACGTAGTTGCTGGCCATTGTCAGCTGCAGCCCGCCGGCACCGGGCTGCAGCACGGTCCCCACGCCCAGCCCAACGCATACCGCCAGCGCCGCGGTGATCACGAACCACAGGAAGGTGCGGCCACTGAGCGCGGCGACCGACTTCTGCCCGTGCAGCGACGAGATTGCGTTGATGACCGCGAAGAACACCAGCGGCACGGCGATCATCTTGATCAGGGTGACGTACAGCTCACCGAGCGGGCCGAACCACGTTTCCGCGGCCGGGCCAAGCGCCCAGCCGGCCAGCGCGCCGAGCACGAAGCCACCGACCACGCGCTGCCAGAATGGAATCCGCAGCCAGGCAGAGACCAGCTTCATAGGCAATCCAGAGGGGAAGGAAGGGATGCTGGCACGATAGCCCAAGGCGGCCCGCAGAACGACCGCCCGGCCGGCAAATCAGTGTGTCATCGGCGTGCCTTGCAGGGGCGGGCATAATGAACGTCCCGTTACAGTTTGTGAGATCCCAGCGTCCATGCGCCGTTCCGTCTCCCTGTTGGCCGCCTGCGCCACCACCCTGCTGCTGGGCGCCTGCGCCAGCACCCCCCCCGCCTCTGCCCCGGCCGGCCTGAAGGTCGCCGTCGACCCGGTCGCCCATCCGGCCGGCGAGACCCCGCAATGGTGGTACCGCAGTGGCGCCGCCCAGGCCGCCGCCAACGGCGCGATGTCCGGCAAGGCGAAGAACGTCATCCTGTTCCTCGGCGACGGCATGAGCCTGACCACCGTGGCCGCCGCGCGCATCTACGAAGGCCAGCAGAAGGGTGGCTCGGGCGAGGAGAACCTGCTGTCCTGGGAGCGCTTCCCGGCCACGGCGTTCAGCAAGACCTACAACACCGATTCGCAGACGCCGGACTCGGCCGGCACCATGACCGCCATCACCACCGGCGTGAAGACCCACATGGGCGCGATCGGTGTCAGCGCCGGCAGCCGCACCGACTGCGCCGACAGCCTGTCCAAGGGCCTGCTGACCTGGCTGCAGCTGGCCGACAGCGCCGGCCTGGCCACCGGTGTGGTGTCCACCGCGCGCCTGACCCATGCCACCCCTGCTGCCACCTATGCGCACTCGCCCGAGCGCAACTGGGAAAACGACACCGACCTGACTGAAGCGGCCAAGGCTGCAGGCTGCAAGGACATCGCACAGCAGCTGCTGTCGACCTCGCGTTATGGGCGCGGCCCGCTGGTCGCTCTCGGCGGCGGTCGCGGTGAATTCACCACCGTGGAAGAGCGCGATCCGGAATACGACGACAAGGTCGGCCAGCGCCTGGATGGCCGCAGCCTGGTGCAGGAATGGCAGCAGGCGCACCCGCAGGGTGCCTACGTGTGGAACAGCAAGCAGCTGGCGGCGGCCGCCAATGCGCCGGCCATCCTCGGCCTGTTCGAACCGGACCACATGCGCTACGAATACGAGCGCCCGCAGGATCCGGGCGGTGAGCCGAGCCTGGCCGAACTGACGGCTGCAGCGATCAGGAATCTGGCCAGGCACCAGGAAGGCTACGTGCTGATGATCGAAGGCGCGCGCATCGACCACGCCAACCACAGCGGCAACGCCTACCGTGCACTGACCGAGACCGTGGCGCTGTCCGACGCGGTGCGCGTGGCCAACGAGCTGACCTCGGCCGACGACACCCTGATCATCGTCACCGCCGACCACTCGCATACGCTGAACTTCGTCGGCTACCCGGCACGTGGCAATCCGATCCTGGGCAAGGTGAAGGACAAGGGCGGCGAAGATGGTGCCGGCAAGCTGGACTACGCGCTGGACGGCACCGGCCAGCCGTACACCACGCTGAGCTATGCCAACGGCCCGGGCCATACCGGCAGCAGCAACCAGCAGCCGGCCGGCCCGAAGCGTTACCCGCACAACCCGAGCAGCTTCGAACCGGCCAACGGCCGCCCGAACCTGCGCGAGGTCGACACCGAGCATCCGGACTACATGCAGGAAGCACTGGTGCCGATGAAGTCTGAATCGCACGGTGGTGAGGATGTCGGCATCTGGGCGCGTGGCCCGGGCAGCAAGGCGATCCGCGGCACGCTGGAACAGAACGCGATCTACCACATGATCGTGCAGGCCACCCCGGCCCTGCGCGAGCGCCTGTGCCAGGCCGGCACCTGCGATGACAAGGGCGTGCCGGTGCAGCTGCCGGCACCGACGGCCTTCGAGCGCAAGGCCGAGGCCAAGTGATCGTGCGGCAGGCCCGCCTCGACCGCGGCCGCTTCGCGCGGTCGCTGGTCCTGCTCGGCGTACTGGCCGGTTCCAGCGCGCTGGCGCAGGCGCCGACCTGCCAGCTGCTGACCGACGAACACGGGTTGTGGCCGCTGCCCAACTGCGAGGTGGTCGATCACCGGCCGAAGATCAGCGCCGATGCGCTGAAGAACCTGAACTACGACGACCACGGCCTGGCCGTGGTGTATGCCGACCAGGGCTTCCACTACGTCGACCGCAAGGGCCGCAGCCTGCCTGTGCTGACCTGGGACAACGGCCCGGAAACACCGCAGGAAGGCCTGCTGCGCGGCCGCGTCGGCAACCGCGTCGGCTACTTCGACCTGACGTTCCGCCAGGTGGTGCCCGGCACCTTCGATTTCGGGTGGCCGTTCCAGGATGGCGTGGCCGAGGTCTGCAACGGCTGTCGGCGCGGCACGCCGGATGCCGATGGCCACACGCCGATGGAAGGCGGAGAGTGGTTCCGCATCGACCGCGCGGGCCGTCGGGTGAAGTAGGTTTTTCGGCAGGGCTGCGCCCTGCACCTGCTACACGCCAGAGCAATAGCAACGGCCACGGCCGAAGCAACAGCAACAGCGTGCGTTCCGTGGGATGGCGGGGCACTGTGGGTTTGCGGGGACGCCGTAAACCCGTCCCTGGGGGCTTGGTCGCCGCATCCATGCGGCTCACACCCCGCAAACCCACAGTGCCCCGCCT
>NZ_JBMRGI010000022.1:0-82127 GCF_049384345.1 Stenotrophomonas sp. CASM110 | reverse complement strand
CGGCCCTTCCAGCCTCCCCGCGGCGGAGGGATGAGCAAAGGCAGGGTCAAAGGCTGGGGTCAGATCCCTTTGCTGCGCAAAGGGATCTGACCCCAACCCACGAAAAAAGGCAGCCAGTGGCTGCCTTTTTGCTTCTGCTTCTGCCTTTGATTCCGCCCTTCCCGTCCGCGCCACACGGAAACTGTCGAGAGGGGGCGGATGGCCCTCTCCAAAACCGTTGGCGCCATGGATGGCGCCATCGAGCACCATGGAAGGGCTTTAGCGTGTTTTGGAGAGGGCCATCCGCCCCCTCCCCCACGTATCAATCAAGGCGCCGCACGGAGCGCTTGATAAAACCCTTATTCCGCCAGCATCGCCGCCAGCTTCTCCCGCGCCGGGCCAGCCAGCTTCGGGTTGTCCAGCGCGAAGCGGATCGTCGCCTCCACCAGACCCAGGTGCGTGCCGCAGTCGAAGCGGGTGCCCTCGAAACGATAGGCATCGACTTCTTCGGTCTTCAGCAGCTCGGCAATCGCATCGGTCAGCTGGATCTCGCCGCCGGCACCGGTCTGGGTCTGTTCCAGCAGCTCGAAGATCTTCGGGCTGAGCACGTAACGACCCACCACCGCCAGGTCGCTCGGCGCGTCCTCCGGCTTCGGCTTCTCGACGATCTGCGAAATACGGCCCTTGCGGCCATCGAACGCGTCGGTGGCGACGATGCCGTAACTGGCGGTCTTATCGTGCGGCACGTCTTCAACCGCGATCACGCTGGCGCCACTGGCTTCGTTGAGGTCGGCCATCTGCTTCAGCGCGCCCGCACCGCGGTTCCAGATCAGGTCGTCGGGCAGCAGTACGGCAAACGGCTCGTCACCGATCACCGACCTGGCACACAGCACCGCGTGCCCGAGGCCCAGCGCCTCGGCCTGGGTCACGAAGATCGCGCGCACACCATTGGGGAGCACGTGCCGGATCAGTTCCAGCTGCTCCTGCTTGCCAGCGCGCTCAAGCTTCTGCTCCAGCTCGTACGCCTTGTCGAAATAGTCGGCAACGGCGTGCTTGTAGCGGTTGGTGATGAACACCAGCGTGTCACAGCCGGCTTCGATCGCCTCATCCACCGCGTACTGGATCAGCGGCCGATCAATGATCGGCAGCATCTCCTTCGGCACAGTTTTGGTTGCTGGCAAAAAACGCGTCCCCAATCCTGCCACCGGGAAAACTGCTTTGCGAATTCGCTTGCTCATTGGTGCCTGTTGGCCTCACGTGCCGGAAAAGGCACGACTTTAGCGGATGAAATGTAAGCATCCTGTTCGATTGGCGAGAATTCCGGCATCGTCGCAAACAGGATTTCCTGGATGCGGGCGGTGTCGTAGCTGGCAATCGCCTCGCGCAGGCGCGGAACGTTGCCCAGCACCAGGTCGCGCGAGAACGTACGCACGCCGGCTTCAAGAATCTTCGGGTGCGCGGTGGAGCGGTAATCTTCGTCCGAATAGAACAGCGTCTCGTGCAGCTTCTCGCCCGGACGCAGGCCGGTATAGATGATCTGGATGTCCTTGTACGGCTGCTTGCCGGTCAGGCGGATCATCTGTTCGGCCAGCACGCGGATCGGCACCGGCTCGCCCATGTCGAGGGTATAGATCGCACCATGCGACGCCGATGCGGCCGCCTGCAGGATCAGCTGGCAGGCCTCGGGAATGGTCATGAAGTAGCGGCTGACTTCCGGGTCGGTGACCGTGACCGGGCCACCGCGCAGGATCTGCTCGCGGAACAGCGGCACCACGCTGCCGGCCGATGCCAGCACGTTGCCGAAGCGCACCGTGACAAAACGGGTATGCGTGGACTTCTGGTCCAGGCTCTGGCAGATCATCTCGGCGTAGCGCTTGCTCGCGCCCAGCGCATTGACCGGGTCGACCGCCTTGTCGGTGGAGATGAACACGAAATGCTCCACGCGGGCTTCCAGGCAGGCGCGCGCGACGTTCTCGGTCGCCAGGATGTTGTTGCGCACTGCTTCACGCAGCTGGCGTTCCAGCACCGGTACATGCTTGTAGGCGGCCGCATGGAAAGCGGTATCGACGGGGTGCAGCGACAGCGCGTGGCGGATCACCGCCGGGTCACCGCAGTCGCCCAGCACCGCCTCGATCTCGACATCGGGGAAGCTGCGACGCAGCTCGCCCTCGATGGTCAGCAGCAGCAGCTCGCTGATCTCCAGCAGGATGATGCGACCGGCACCATGCCGCGCGCACTGGCGGCACAGCTCCGAGCCGATCGAACCACCGGCGCCGGTAACCATCACGGTGCGCCCACCCAACCAGCCGCGGATCAGGTTCCAGTCCGGCATGATCGGCTTGCGCCCCAGCAGGTCCTCGATCGCCACTTCCTTCAGCTGGCCCGGCAGCGACTGGCCCTGCAGGATGTCACTGAGCTTGGGCACGGTACGGAACGGCACGCCGGTGCTTTCGCAGATCGCGACGACGCGCTGCATGCCTGCGGCGTCCAGCGACGGCATGGCAATGACCAGCAGCTTGGCAGCGGTCTCGCGGACCACCGTCGGCGCGTCATCCAGCGTGCCCAGGATCGGCAGGCCCTGCAGCTTGGCGCCACGCAGGTGCGGTGCATCGTCGAGCAGGCCGACCGGCTCGAAGTTGCCGGAGCGGCGCAGGTCGCGCACCAGGGTCTCGGCCGCCTGGCCGGCGCCGAGGATCAGCACGCGGCGGGCGCTGGAATCGGACTGCAGTGCCTGGTAGTCCTTCCAGGCGCGGTACAGCAGGCGCGGCGCGCCGAGCAGTGCCGACAGCGCGAACGGGTAGATCACCAGCACCGACATGGGTACGCCGTCGAAGCGCTTCCACATCAGCACCAGGATGATGGCCACCATGCCGATGAAGCTGGCCTTGAAGATGTTCAGCAGGTCGCTGACGCTGGCAAACCGCCACAGGCCGCGGTACAGGCCCACGCGCCAGAACACCAGGCCCTGCAGCAGCAGGACCAGGGTGGTATCGACGTTCCACAGGGGCAGCGCCGGGGCGTTGGGCAGGATCGAGTAACGCCCTGCATGGAGCAGCTGCCAGCATGCCCAGACCATGAAGAGGTCGTGGCAGACGATGGCCGAACGCGGCATCAGGCCGAGGATTCTGTCCCGCCAGGGTGAAGCCATAATTCAGGTAATTCCTTGTCGGTGGCGCATTCCATTGCGCAGGAGGAGCCAGAGGACGCTCAGCGCGATGAACCACGCGATCGCCACGACAGCCTCCCACCTCGGCTGCAAATTGGAGCAGACATTGAACACTGTAATACTGAACAGACCCAAAGCAAAGTACATCCCTGTCACCTGCGGGTGACTGGCTCCTGCCTGCACCGCGCGCTGGTAGACATGCTGGGTATGGGGTTCCATCCAGCGTTGTCCGGAAATGATGCGCGCCAGCAGTGTGAAGCCCGCGTCCACGAGGAACGGCGAAACCGGTACCAGCAGCAGGATCCAGTTGATATCGGTACGCACGCTGGCGATCGCCAGCACCACTGCGACCGCATACCCCAGCGCGCCGCTTCCAACATCGCCCATGAAGATCCGGGCGCGAGGGAAGTTGAACGGCAGGAATCCAAGGCAGGCCAGGCCCAGCGCCACGGCGGCCAGTGAATAGGGCCACGGCAGTACCGGCGCCAGCCCCAGCATCGCCACAACGGCCTGGCTGGCGGCGATGCCATTGATGCCGTCCATGAAGTTCCAGATGTTGATCAGCGACGCGGTGAACAGCAGCACCAGCACCGCCAACAGCCAGCTGCCACCATTCACCTTGACCAGGCCGGCCAACAGCGCTGCGGCGATGAAATGCACCAGCAGGCGACGCATCGCCGGCAGGGGCTTGTGGTCGTCCCACCAGCCGATACCGGCCACCAGCACCAGCCCAAGGCTGGCCACCAGCACCGTCGGCGTGCTTTCGGGCCAGGCCCAGATGGCCACGCCGGCGGTCACCAGCAGGCTGATGACGATGGCGATGCCGCCACCGCGCGGGGTGGCAACGCTATGGCTGCGACGCTCGCCCGGCTGGTCCATCAACTGCTGGCGCAGTGCATAGCCCCGCGCAGCCCAGGTCAGCAACGCACTGAGCAGGGCGAGCCCCAGCAGCGCGCCCATCACAAGCCAGGGCATGGATCAGAGCACCGCGTAGTTCAGCAGCGGCTTGACCGTCCCCCACTCCTTGCAGCTCGGGCACTGCCAGTGGTGGGTACGCGCACCGAAGCCGCAGCGCGTGCAGCGATAGGCCGGGTTGCGCACCAGCAGCTGGTCGGTGATGTGCTTGAGGTCATGCAGGGTGGCGGTGGAATCGGCTCCCTCGGCGAGGGTCAGATCGATCAGCGCGGATTCGCCACGTACCGACGGGCGATCCTTGAGCTGGCGACCGAGGTAGGCACGGGCCGGCGCCACACCTTCCTGCTCTTCCATCAACCGGGTCAGCGCCAATACCGGGGCGATGCCGCGGTAGTGCTCGGTCATCTCCGACAGGAACGCGCGTGCACCTGCCAGATCGCCGACCCTGCGATAGTTCTGCATCAGTGCCGGCAGCAGTTCCGGCAGGTATTCGGGGTCGTTGCGCGCGGCGCGCTCGAAGGCGCGCACGGCGGCCTCTGGATTGCCCGCGTCGGTTTCCAGCCGGCCCTCGATGATGCCGGCGCGCACCGACATCGCGTCGGCCTGGTAGGCGCGGGCGATCGCTGCCCTCGCCTCTTCCAGCTTGCCGGCGCCACGGAAACGTTCGGCCAGTTCGCATTCGAACTGTCCGATCAGCTTGCCCATCGGCTCGCCGGTGACGTCCTCGAAACGGGTCGCGTTGTCGATCGCCTTTTCCCAGTCGCGCTCGGCCTGGTAGATGCCGATCAGGTGCTTGAGCGCCTGCGGTGCGCGCTGATCCAGCTGCGCCAGCTCGGTGAACACGGTCTCGGCACGGTCCAGCAGGCCGGACTTCATGTAATCCTCGCCCAGCGCCAGCAGGGCCTGCACGCGCTGTGCATCACTGAGGTCGTGGCGGTTGACCAGGCCCTGGTGCAGGCGGATGGCGCGGTCGACTTCGCCACGGCGGCGGAACAGGTGGCCCAGCGCGACCTGGGTCTCGAAGGTTTCCTTGTCCAGCTCGGCGATGTGCAGGAACAGCTCGATGGCCTTGTCCGGCTGCTCGTTGAGCAGGTAGTTCAGGCCACGGAAATAGGTGCTCGACAGGCGGCTGACCTGGCTGTCACCGTGGCGTTGACCACCGCGCCGCCCGATCACCCACCCAGCCAGGGCGGCCAGCGGAACGAACAGGAAGAACCAGAACCACTCGGTGACGAAATCCATCTTCGATCAGCGTCCATCAAAAGATTGAGGGGAAGCAACCGGTGCCGGCGTGGCGGCAGCGGACTTGTTGGCGCGGCGCAGCTGGCTGTAGAGCGGAATGACCACGCTCACCAACACCAGGCCAGCGCCAACGATGACGCCGATCAGCAACGCGGCAATGATGGCCACGCCGACCGAGGTCTTAAGCTGGGTGAACAGCAGGTTGATGGTCATCTCGTCCATGTTCATGGCACCGATGATCAACCCAAGAATGAGTACCGCCAGCAGGACCAGCAGACGAAAAACCTTCATGCGACAGCTCCAGTGGCAGGAGTCCGTAGCTTATCCGACTCGCGGCTGGATTCGCACGCGGTGGCGCGACGGAAGGCTCAGGCCGGATCGGCGTCCAGCGGCAGCACACTGCTGACCCGCTCGCGCAGTTCCTTGCCCGGCTTGAAATGGGGGACATGCTTGCCCGGCAGGGCAACCGATTCGCCGGTCTTCGGGTTGCGACCCAGGCGCGGCGGACGATAGTGCAGCGAGAAGCTGCCAAATCCACGGATTTCGATGCGATCCCCGGCGGACAGCGATCCGCCCATCATTTCCAGCAACGACTTCACCGCCAGATCGACATCATCGGCCTTCAGGTGCGCCTGGCGGCGCGCAAGGATTTCGATCAGTTCGGATTTGGTCATTACCGGCTCACATCAGGGGCATCTCAGCCTGAAACGGCCCGGGCAATGCCCGGGCCGTCCAGGAAACAACGAACAGCGTAAGGTCGATTACTCGGACTTGTTGCCGTTCAGCTGTGCACGCAGCAGCGCGCCCAGCTGGGTGGTGCCGCTGGAAGCCGAAGAGGACTGGTATTCCTCCAGCACTTCGCGCATTTCCGCGTCGTCCTTGGCCTTGATCGACAGCTGCAGGGTACGGCCCTTGCGGTCCATGCCCACGAACTTGGCTTCGACCTTGTCGCCGACCTTCAGGTGCTGGGTGGCGTCGTCAACGCGCTCGTTGGCGATGTCGCGGGCCGAGACGTAACCTTCGATGCCGTCAGCCAGCTCGATGATCGCGCCCTTGGCGTCGACTTCCTTCACCACGCCTTCAACCTTGGAGCCCTTCGGATTGGCAGCCATGTACTGGCCGAACGGATCCTGCTCCAGCTGCTTCACGCCCAGGGAGATGCGCTCGCGCTCCGGATCGACAGCCAGGACGACGGCGTCCAGGGTATCGCCCTTCTTGAAGTTGCGAACGACGTCTTCGCCGGTGGTGTTCCAGCTGATGTCGGACAGGTGGACCAGGCCGTCGATGCCGCCGTCCAGGCCGATGAAGATGCCGAAGTCGGTGATCGACTTGATCTGGCCCGACACCTTGTCACCCTTCTTGTGGGTGGCAGCGAAGGTTTCCCACGGATTGGCGGCAACCTGCTTCATGCCCAGCGAGATACGGCGACGCTCTTCATCGACGTCCAGCACCATCACTTCGACTTCATCACCAACCTGGACAACCTTGGACGGGTTGACGTTCTTGTTGGTCCAATCCATCTCCGAGACGTGCACCAGGCCTTCGACGCCCGGCTCGATCTCAACGAACGCACCGTAATCGGTGACGTTGGAGACCTTGCCGAAGACGCGGCTGTTGGCCGGGTAACGACGGCCGATGTTGTCCCACGGATCCTCGCCCAGCTGCTTCAGGCCCAGCGAAACGCGGTTGCGCTCGCGGTCGAACTTCAGCACGCGGACGTCCAGCTCGTCGCCGACGTTCACGACTTCCGACGGGTGACGCACGCGCTTCCACGCCATATCGGTGATGTGCAGCAGGCCGTCGATACCGCCCAGGTCCACGAACGCGCCGTAATCGGTCAGGTTCTTGACGACACCCTTCAGGATCGCGCCTTCCTGCAGCTTGTCCATCAGCTGCTCGCGCTCTTCCGAGTGCTCGCTTTCGACGACAGCGCGGCGCGAGACCACGACGTTGTTACGCTTGCGGTCCAGCTTGATGAGCTTGAACTCGAGTTCCTTGCCTTCCAGGTAGGCCGGATCGCGCACCGGGCGCACATCGACCAGGGAACCCGGCAGGAAGGCGCGGACATCCTTGATGTCCACGGTGAAACCACCCTTGACCTTGCCGCTGATGCGGCCGGTGATGGTTTCGTTCTTTTCCAACGCTTCTTCCAGCTCGTCCCACACCATCGCGCGCTTGGCCTTCTCGCGCGACAGGACGGTTTCGCCGAAGCCGTTCTCGATCGAGTCGAGGGCGACCTTGACGATGTCGCCTTCGGCGACGTCGATTTCGCCAGCGTCGTTACGGAACTGTTCGATCGGCACGATGCCTTCGGACTTCAGGCCAGCGTTGATCACCACGACGTCGCCGCGGACTTCAACAACGGTACCGCTGACGATGGCGCCCGGCTTCAGCTTGGCCAGATTGGCCTGGCTGGCTTCAAACAGTTCGGCAAATGATTCGGTCATTAGATTTACTCTGTTGGACACATGGGTCGGTGGCGTCCCCTTCAGGGGAATGGCGACCGCCCGCCTGTTGGTCGACCCCGGAAACGCAGGTCGTGTGTAGTAGGAAAACCGCCACGCATCATTGCGCGACGGAGCTGGTACAGCACTGCTATGCGCGACCACCGCCGATGCTGCTGGCAGCGCTCCCGCGCGAACGGATCAGGCAGCCGGAACCGGAAGCAGATCCATCACTCTGGCAACGACATCATCGATGCCGATGCCTGTGGTGTCGATGAGGACAGCATCGTCTGCCGGCTTCAGGGGCGCCACGGTACGCTGGGCATCACGGGCGTCGCGGGCCATGATCTCGCGCAGGAGGTCATCAAAGTTAACAGAAACCCCCTTGTCTTTCAACTGCTTATGCCGGCGCTCGGCGCGCTCCTCGGCACTGGCGGTCAGGAAGACCTTGTAGGAGGCGTCCGGGAAGATCACCGTGCCCATGTCGCGGCCGTCGGCGACCAGGCCCGGCAGCTCCCTGAATGCGCGCTGGCGCTCCTTCAGGGCAGCGCGGACCTCGGGAATGGCGGCAATGGCCGAGGCCAGCGCACCGGTGGTCTCCAGGCGCAGCTCGTCGGTGGCATCGGTGCCGTTGACCATGACCCGCATGGCATCGCCCTGCTCGACAAACTGAACGTGGGTGTCGAAGGTGCAACGCACCAGCGCCGAGGCGTCGGAGGTATCGATGTCGGCCCAGCTTGCGGCCACGCCCACCGCCCGGTACAGCGCGCCCGAATCCAGGTAATGCCAGCCCATCCGGCGCGCGATGATGCGGCTGATGGTACCCTTGCCGGCCCCGGATGGGCCGTCGATGGTCAGGACGGGAGCGAGTGGATTCATGGGGGTCCCAGAGCGTGTGAAGAGGCCATTCTAGCCCCTGCCAGACGCCCCCAGCGGGATCTTTTGTGCAACCACTTGAAACCACGAGGAAAAGCCCGGTAGAATGGCGGGCTTGAACGAGCGTCAACTGCCGATTGTCTTTCGCATATCGCGGCCACGCTCCACCCGAACAACTACTGTTTACGCCGAGGTATGCCATGAAAGTCCTGTCCTCCCTGAAGTCGGCGAAGGCCCGTCACCGTGACTGCAAGGTCGTGCGTCGTCGTGGCAAGATCTTCGTCATCTGCAAGTCGAACCCGCGTTTCAAGGCGCGTCAGCGCTAAGTCTCACAGCCTTCCGGCTGCGGCTGGCCCTACGCGGGGCCGACCCGATGCAAGAAACCGCCTTCGGGCGGTTTTTTGTTTATGCGGCTTTTTCCTGCCGTTTTTGCTGTAATCGCCTTTCTTGACCACTGGGGAGTAGATCGAGATGAAGCGTTACCTGTCCGCCCTGGCCGTGATGGCCACCCTGGCCGCCGCCACACCGGCACTGGCCGATACCCTGCTTGTCGACCGCGCCCGTGAGAAGCCGGCCGGTGCCCTGCCCGTGCGCGGCCAGAGCATGCAGCAGGTGCAGGCGCAGTTCGGCGCGCCCAGCGAGCAGCTGCAGCCGCGTGGCGGGCAGAAACGGCAATGGCCGACCATCAACCGCTGGGTGTACCCGCAGTTCACCGTCTACTTCGAGAAGCAGAAGGTGATCGACGTGGTGGCCAACCAGGCGGACCCGAACGAAATCGGCCCGAAACCGCCGATCCGTTGATCCCATTACCCGCCGTGGGCGGGCCTGTGTAGCGAGACCATGAACCAGACCCTTCGTTTTCCTGCCGAGTGGGAAGCCCAGAGCGGCGTCCTGATTGCCTGGCCCACCGCCGATACCGACTGGGCCGACCGCCTGGGCCAGGTGGAAGAGACCTACATCGCCCTGGTCGCGGCCATCACCCGCTTCCAGCCGGTGCTGATCTGCGTGGCCGACGACGATGTGGAGACCTACGCCGAGATGCGACTGCGCTCCAACCGCATCGACATGGACAAGGTCCACTTCACCACGGCGGCCTACGACGATACCTGGCTGCGCGACTCCGGCCCGATCACCCTGCGCCGTGCCGACGGCGGCTTCCAGCTGCTGGATTTCCGCTTCACCGGCTGGGGCGGCAAGTTCGACGCCACCCTGGATGACCAGCTGGTGGGCGTGCTCGACCAGGCCGGCGTATTCAACGATGCGCCGGTCCGCAGCATTCCGTTCGCGCTGGAAGGCGGCGGCATCGAGACCGACGGTGAAGGCACCCTGCTAACCACCTGGAAGTGCCTGCACGAGCGCCACCCGGACCGCGACCGCGCCAGCCTGAGCGCCGACCTGGCCGACTGGCTGCAGCAGGACCGCGTGCTGTGGCTGGACCACGGCTACCTGGAAGGCGACGACACCGACGCGCACATCGATACCCTCGCCCGCTTCGCCTCGGCTGACAGCATCGTCTACCAGGCCTGCGACGACGAGAGCGACTCGCATTACGCCGAACTGCAGGCGATGGGCAATGAGCTGGCCGCGCTACGTACCAGGGATGGCCAGCCGTACCGCCTGTTCCCGCTGCCGTGGGCCCGGCCGGTGATCGACGAAGGCCGTCGCCTGGCTGCCTCGTACGCCAACTACCTGATCGTCAATGGCGCGGTGCTGATGCCGGCCTATGGCGACCCGGCCGATGACCTGGCCCGCGACGTGCTGGCACAGGCGCACCCGGGCCGAGAGATCGTGCAGGTGCCCTGCCGCTCGCTGATCTGGCAGAACGGCAGCCTGCACTGCATCACCATGCAGCTGCCGGCCGGGCTGTTGAAGGCGTAACGGTCGTGCCGGCCGCTGGCCGGCAACCCTGCAATGCCTGATGGATCCACGGGATTGCCGGCCAGCGGCCGGCACTACCCGCTGCGCCATTCAGCGCGCGACACGCCGTCGCCGCCCATCCGCGCTAACATGCTGGTTTTCCCCTGCAGGAACGCCCCGCATGAACTCGCGCAGCCCCCTTACCGTCGCCCTGATCCAGGAGCGCAACCACGGTGATGCCGCCGCCAACCTGGCGGTGATCGAAGCACGCGTGGCCGAGGCGGCTGCGCAGGGTGCCAAGCTGGTGCTGCTGCAGGAACTGCATAACGGCCCGTACTTCTGCCAGCACGAATCGGTGGACGAGTTCGACCTGGCCGAGCCGATTCCGGGCCCGAGCACCGAGCGCCTGGGCGCGCTGGCGAAGCAGCATGGCGTGGTGCTGGTCGGCTCGCTGTTCGAGCGCCGCGCTGCCGGGCTGTACCACAACACCGCCGTGGTGTTCGAGAAGGACGGTACGCTGCTCGGCAAGTACCGCAAGATGCATATCCCGGACGACCCGGGCTTCTACGAGAAGTTCTACTTCACCCCGGGCGACATCGGCTTCAAGCCGATCGATACCTCGGTGGGCCGCCTGGGCGTGCTGGTGTGCTGGGACCAGTGGTACCCGGAAGCGGCGCGCCTGATGGCGCTGGCCGGCGCCGAGCTGCTGCTGTATCCGACTGCGATCGGCTGGGATCCGGACGACGTGCAGGACGAGAAGACCCGCCAGCGCGACGCCTGGGTGCTGAGCCATCGCGGCCATGCGGTGGCCAACGGCCTGCCGGTGCTGAGCTGCAACCGCGTCGGCCACGAGGCCTCGCCGCTGGGCGCGTCGGGCATCCAGTTCTGGGGCAACAGCCACGTGCTGGGCCCGCAGGGCGAGTTCCTGGCCGAGGCCGGCACCGAGGCCACCGTGCTGCTGTGCGACGTCGACCTGCAGCGCAGCGAGCACGTGCGCCGCATCTGGCCGTTCCTGCGTGATCGCCGCATCGATGCCTACGGCGACCTGCTCAAGCGCTACATCGACTGAGCCGGAGCCCGCGCATGGCCGTCCTCATCCGTGATGCCGGCCCGGCCGACATCGACGCGATCACCGCGATCTACGCGGTGGAAGTGACCGACTTCGTCAACACTTACGAGTACGACATCCCGGACGCGTCCGAGATGCTGCGCCGCATGCGCGACATCATCGACCGCGGCTTCCCCTACCTGGTCGCCGAGATTGACGGCCAGGTGGCCGGCTATGCTTACGCCAACACCTACCGCACCCGCGTTGCCTACCAGTGGACCGTGGAAAACTCGGTCTACGTCGATGCCGCGTTCCAGGGCAAGGGCGTCGGCACCGGCCTGCTGCAGGCGTTGATCGACGCCTGCGTGGCGCGTGGCTACCGGCAGATGGTGGCGGTGATCGGCGAACCGACCAATACCGCTTCAATCAAGCTGCACGAACGCTTCGGCTTCGAGCTGGTCGGCGTGTTCCGTGGCCTCGGCCGCAAGCATGGCCGCTGGCTGGACACCGTGCAGATGCAGCGCGCGCTCGGCGATGGCGCCGACACCGCACCTTCCAATGAATGAACCCATGACCGAAACCCTTCCCGAGACCGGTGACGACCTGTTCGCCGGCCAGCCGGTGCGCGTCGTCGAACGCGACGGCGTGCGCTACACCCTGCTGGGCACCGCCCACGTCTCCCGCGCCAGCGTCGAGGCCGTGGAAAAAGCCATCGACAGCGGCCGCTTCGATGCGGTTGCCGTCGAGCTGGACCCGCAGCGCCTGCAGGCGCTGAGCGACCCGGACACGCTGGCCAAGCTCGACCTGGTCGAGGTGATCCGCAAGGGCCGCGTCGCCCTGTTCGCCGCCAACCTGGCCCTGTCCGCCTACCAGCGCCGCCTGGCCGAACAGCTCGACATCGAGCCCGGTGCCGAGCTGAAGCGTGCGGTGGAGCTGGCGCGCGAGCGCGACCTGCCGGTGCACCTGATCGACCGCGAGGTCGGCCTGACCTTCCGCCGGGCGTCGCAGCGGCTTGGGTTCTTCGGCAAGCTGAAGCTGGTTGCCGGGCTGGGCGCCGGCCTGTTCTCGTCCGAGGAAGTGGGCGAGAACGAGATCGAAAAGCTCAAGCAGGGCGACATGCTGGAATCGAGCTTTGGTGAGTTCGCCAGCGAGAGCCCGGCGCTGTACGAGACCATCATCGGTGAGCGCGACCGTTACATGGCCACGCGCCTGCGCGAGGAGCACACCCCGCAGCAGCGTGAAGTGCTGGCGGTGGTCGGTGCCGGCCATCTTGCAGGTCTCGCGCGCTACCTGGAAACCGACACCGAGGCCCCGGCGCCGCTGCGCGCCGAGCTGGAGGCGGTGCCGAAGAAGCGCAACATTCCGTGGTTCACGCTCGGGATCCTGGCGATCGTGGCGACCGGCATCGGCGTGGGCTTCTACCGCGGCGGCCTGGGCGTGGGCACCGAACTGCTGGCGACTTGGGCAATGTATACCGGCGGCCTGGCGGGCCTGGGCTGCCTGCTGGCAGGCGGTCACCCGCTGAGCATCCTCACCGCGATCGCGGTGGCCCCGTTCAAGCCGTTCCGCCTGAGCATCCCGACCGGCGCATTCTCGGCGCTGGTGGAAGCGCGCCTGCGCAAGCCGGCCTACGAGGACTTCCTGAAGCTGCGCGACGATGCGCAGAGCCTGAAGGGCTGGTACCGCAATCGCGTTACCCGCGTGGTGCTGACCTTCATGCTGACCAACATCGGCAGCATGCTCGGCCTGTGGCTGACCACCTTCAAGGTGTGGGGCAAGGTGGCGGGGTAAGCCTCTCAACCGGCCACAGAATCTGTAGCGCCCGAGCCCATGCTCGGGCGACGCGGCGACGCGGCGAGCAGAAAAAAAGGGGGAGACCGCCCCACTACGACCGGCCTCCCCCACACCACAACACGTTGGCGCGCATTACAGCCGGGCAGCGCCCGGCTCCATCCTCTCCAGCCCGCGTGCACGGCGGATCAACCGCGTCACGGCATTGCGCAGGTCATCGAGCACCGCATAGATCGTCGGCAGGAACAGTAGGCTGACCACCGTCGAGAACGCCAGGCCGCCCGCAATCGCGCGCGCCATCGGCGAATACTCCGGGCCATTGCCGAACATCTGCGTATCGGTCAGCGAGATCGGGATCATCGCCAGGATCGCCGTGCCCATGGTCATCATGATCGGGCGCAGGCGTTCGCGTGAGCCTTCCACCAGCGCCTGGGTGCGGCCCATACCGCTGCGCCGCAGGTTGTTGATGTGCTCGATCATCACGATGCCGTTGTTCACCACCACGCCCATCAGCACCAGGATGCCGATGAAGGACATGATCCCGAACGAGGTGCCGGTGATCCAGAACAGCCAGAACACGCCGAAGATCGAGAACAGCACTCCGCTCATGATCGCCGCCGGGAACAGCAGCGACTCGAACACCGCCGCCATCACCACGTAGATCATCACCAGTGCGATCAGCAGGTTGAACACCATCTGCTGCATGGCCTCGTCGTCGTTGCCGTAGTCGCCGCCGTCGAAAGTGAAGCCATAGCCGGCCGGGAAGTTCATTGGCTTGAGCACGGCTTCGATCGCCTTGCGCCCGTCCGGCGCGGTGACCTTCTCGGCCAGGTTGGCCTTGATGGTCAACGTGGTCTGGCGGTTGGTGCGGCCGATCTGGGTGGCCGACGAACCAACGTCCACGGTGACCAGGCTCAGCAGCGGCACGCTGCGGCCATCGCCGGTGCGCACGCTGAAACCGGCCAGGTCTTCCGGGCTGCTCTGCTCGGCGCCGGCAAAGCGCACCCACACCGGCACTTCGTTGTCACCGCGGCGGAACTCGCGCATCGGCGCGCCGCGCAGCGCCAGGCCGACGAAGCTGGCCACCTGCTCGGCATTGAAGCCGAACGCTGCGGCACGCTCACGGTCGACGCGCACCTTCAGCTCGCCGCCCTTCTCGCCGTTGTCGATGCGCACGTCACGCAGCTCGGCACGCTGCGCCAGCAACGGCACCACTTCCTGGCCGATCTCCTGCAGCATCGAGCTGGAATCACCCACCAGCTGCACCTGCACGCCTTGGTTGCTGCCGCCACCGCCATCGCCGCCCTGGTTGCCGACGAAGTAGTCGGTGCGTGCCGACTTCGGCAGGCCCTTGCGCAATTCCTCCTGCAGCGACTTGATGTCCTTGGCGTACTTTTCGTCCAGGGTGACCACCGTGGAGCTGCCTTCCTGCTCGCTGTACCAGGAATACACCTGCTTCACGTGCAGGCGCTCGCGGTTCTGGTCGATCCAGTTCTCCACCCGCGCCACTTCCTCGGACATCTGACGGTAGGTGTAGGCGCCCTTCCACATGTAGCCGATGAAGATGTCCTTGCCACCCTCACCACCGAACATGTCGACCTTGGTCAGCTTCATCGGCACCAGGCTGACCAGCACCACGAGCAGGATGCCGAGCAGGCTCCAACCGCGGTGATGCAGTGACCAGTCCAGCAGCTGCGCATAGCGTCGCTGCAGGCGCGCGATCAGGCCGGTCTGCGAGTGCACCAGCTTGGGCGTGGCCATGCGCGCGGACAGCATCGGGATCAGGCTGACCGCCACCAGCCACGAGGCCAGCAGCGAGACCGAGATGGTGATCGCGATCTGCGCCATGAAGATGCTGATGTTGTTGGTCTCGCCGAACAGGTTCGGCACGAAAACGATGCAGTGGCACAGCGTGCCGGCGCTGAGCGCGATGGCCACGTTGCGGGTGCCGATGATCGAGGCCAGCCGTGGCTGCCCCGGCATGCGCTCGCGCTCCTGGTAGATGCTCTCCACCACCACCACTGCATTGTCGACCAGCATGCCGACGGCCAGCAGCAGGCCCATCATGGTCAGGATGTTGAGTGTCACCCCGACGAAGTACATGAAGCCGAGGGTGATGGTGAAGCAGATCGGAATGGCCAGGGTCACCATCAGCGTCGACGGCCAATGGCGCAGGAAGAAGAACAGCACGGTGACCGACAGGATCAGGCCGACCGCGCCGGCCTCGGCCAGCTCCAGCAGCGAGGACGTCACTGCCTTGCCCTGGTTGTCGATCACCTTGATCTGCACGTCGCGCATCGACGGCTGCGCGCGGATCGCCTCGACTTCGGCCAGCGCCGCACGCGAAACGTCCACCAGGTTGGCGCTGCGTTCCTTGAAGATGTCCAGGCCCACCGCCGGGTTGCCGTCCAGGCGGCGCCCGTAGTTCATCCGCGCCGGCTTCAGGCGGACATCGGCGATATCACCCAGGCGCAGTCCCTTGGCGTTGATCACCAGGTCGCGCATCTCCTGAAGGTCGGTGATCTCGCCTACCGGCTGCACGCGCACGCGCTGGCCGTTGTCGTCGATCTGCCCGGCCGAGATCGAGAAGTTCAGCGTGCGCAGGCGCTCGCTCAGCTCGTTGATGCTCAACCCATGCGCGTTGAGCCGGTTCGGATCGATGGCGATCTCCACCTCGTTCGGCGGCGCACCGGTGATATCGACGCGGGCCACACCGGGAATACGCTCGATGCGCCGTTTGAACTCACGATCGAGCATGTCATAGGCGGTGGTCAGGTCGGTGGTGCTGGCCAGCCGCACCTTCAGCACGGGCTGGTCGCTGCTGGACCACTTGAACACGTTGTAGCGCTGCAGGTCGTCGGGCAGGTCGCTGCGGATCGCGTCGATACGCTCGCGCGCGTCCGACGCGGCAATGGCGATGTCGCGGTCCCAGTCGCTGAACTCGATGTAGATCAGCGCCGCCTCGGAGGTGGCCGACGAGCGCATGCGCTTGATGCCGGTCATCGTCGCCAGCGATTCCTCGACTGGACGGATGATGGTCCGTTCCACTTCTTCCGGGGTCGAGCCGGTGTAGGGAATCTGCACGAACAGGAACGGCGCGGAGATGTCCGGCAGCGCCTCCAGCGGCAGCCGGAACGAAGCGATCAGGCCGATCACCACCAGCGACACGAAGCACATGATGGTGGTGACCGGACGGCGGATGGAGAACTCGGCAACACTCATGCCGGTTCCTCCACACCCGCTGTGCCGCCCTCGTCGCCATGCAGGCCCTCACCGGCGTGCTTGCGGCCGCGCTCACGGTAGTAGGCGTCGCCGCGACGATCCATCAGGTCGTACACCACCGGGATCACCAGCAGCGTCAGCAGCGTCGACACCAGCAGGCCACCGATCACGGTGATCGCCATCGGTGCACGCACTTCGGCGCCCTCGCCCATCGCCACCGCCAGCGGCAGGAAGCCGAACAGCGTGCACAGCGTGGTCATGATGATCGGGCGCAGGCGGGAACGCGCACCCTCCACCAGCGCCTCATGCTTGGCCACGCCGGCCTCGCGCAGCTGGTTGACCTTGTCGATCAGGATGATCGCGTTCTTGGTGACCAGGCCGACCAGCAGGATCAGGCCGATGAACACCACCACCGAGATGGGCTTTCCGGTCAGCATCAGCGCCAGGATCGCGCCGACCAGCGCCAGCGGGATGGTGAACAGGATCACGAACGGGTGCAGCAGGGATTCGAACTGCGAGGCCATCACCAGGTAGACCAGGAAGATCGCCAGGCCGAAGGCGAAGATCAGCGACTTCGCCGCCTGCGCCAGTTCCTCGCCCTGGCCACCGATGTGCAGGCCGACACCCGCGCCCAGCGGCTGCTCGGCCACCATCTGCTGCACTTCGCGCATGGCGGCGCCGAGGTCGATGTCGCGCAGGTTGGCCGATACCACCGCGACCCGGGTCTGGTCGGCACGATGGATCTCGCTGGGGCCGGTGGTGGCGACCACGTCGGCCACCGCGTCCAGGGTCACCGGGCGGGTGCTGCCCGGATTGACGATCAGCCGGCGGATGCTCTCCACGCTGGCGCGGTCACCTTCCTGGGCGCGCACCAGCACGTCGATCTTGCGGTCACGGAAGCTGTAGCGGGTGGCGACGTCGCCACGCACCTTCTTCACCACCACGTCGGCGATCTGGCGGGTGGTCAGGCCCAGTGCACCGGCGCGCTCCTGGTCGAAGCGGATCTGGATTTCCGGGAAGCCCTCTTCCACCGTCGACTTCACGTCGGCGTAGTGGGCGTTGCCGCGCAGCATCGCCGCCAGGCGCTGGCCGGCCACTTCCAGGGTCGCCATGTCCTGCCCGCGCAGTTCGATTTCCAGCGGCGTGGAAAAGCTGAACAACGCCGGCCGCGCGAAGTCGACCTGGGCACCCGGGTGCTGGCTCATGGTGCCGCGCAGGCGCTCGGTGATCGCCGCTTCAGTGTGCGCATTGCCGCCACCTTCCATCACCACAGTCAGCTTGCCGATGTTCTCGCCACTTTCGGTCGGGCTGGCATCCAGCCGGGTGCCGCTGCCACTGACGCCATACAGCGAGGCCACGCCTTCGCCCTTGCCATGCGCCAGCTGCAGCTCGCGCACCAGCGCATCGGTCTGCTTCAGCGGCGTGCCGGCCGGCAGCTTCACCGTCATTTCGAAACGGTCCTGCGCCAGCTGCGGGATCAGGTCGGCGCCAAGCATCGGCACCAGCGCCATGGTCGCCACGAAAATGATGGCTGCCACGCCCAGCACCTTGCCGGGATGCGCCAGCGCACTCGGCAGCAGGCGCAGGTAGCCTCGCTCGGCGCCTGCATAGGGCTTCATCGCCAGGTCGCTGGCCTTGCGCATCACCGGGCCGACCACCGCCACCACGCCGCGCCACAGGCGCACCACGAGCCAGGCCAGCGCATAGAAGCTCCAGCGCACGCTGGCGAGCAGGCCACGGCGGCCCAGTGCAACCGGCTTCTGCCAACGCTTCTGCGGCTGCCATGCTGCGTTCGGCGCCTCTTCCGGGAACGCCAGCGGCGGCCGCCCCTTCAGCGAGCTCAGCATCGGGATCAGGGTCATCGACACCAGCAGCGAGATCGCGATGGCGATCGCCACGGTCAGCGCCTGGTCGCGGAACAGCTGCCCGGCGATGCCATCGACGAACACCAGCGGCAGGAACACCGCGATGGTGGTCAGGGTCGAGGCGACCACGGCCATGCTCACTTCACGGGTGCCGGCGATCGCCGCCTGCAGGATGCCCAGGCCACGCTCACGGGCCTTGGCGATGCTCTCCAGCACCACGATCGAGTCATCCACCACCAGGCCGGTGGCCAATGCCAGGCCACCCAGCGACATCACGTTCAAGCTCAGGCCGAGCTGGCCCATGAAGAAGAACGTGGCGATGATCGAGACCGGCAATGACAGGCTGATCACGAACGTACTCCAGCCATCGCGCAGGAACAGGAAGATGATCAGGATCGCCAGCAGGCCGCCGATCACGGCATCCTTCTTGACGTCGGCGATGGCGTGCTCGATGAAGCGCGACTGGTCCTCGATGGTGGTCAGCTCGACATCGGACGGGAACGTGCCCTTGATCTGCTCCAGGCGCTTGCGCAGCGCTTCAGCGGTGGACACGGTGTTGGCGTCGCCTTCCTTGTAGATGGCCAGCTCGACCGATTCCTTGCCGCCCAGGCGGATGATCGCTTCGCGCTCCTTGTAGCCCTGGCGCACGGTGGCCACGTCCTTCAGGCGCACCGGCACGCCGTTGGCAACCACGCTGGAGCCACCGCCGGACGATGCGCTCTGTGCCGCCGACGCCGCCGCGATGGCGGCCGCCGAACCGGTCGACGCGGCGATGTTGAACATCTGCTGCAGCGCCGAGTCCGCCGCGCTGCCATTGGCGGCCTGGGTGGTCACCAGCAGGTTGCGGATCTCCTCCAGGTCGGCGAACTGGTTGACGGTACGCACCAGGAAGCGCTGCGAGCCCTCCTCCAGGCGGCCGCCGGAAATGTTGATGTTCTCGTCCTTCAGGCGCTTGATGACGGTGTCGATCGGCAGGTTCAGCTGGGCAAGCTTCTGCTGGTCGATGTCGACCTGGATCTCGTCCTCCAGGCCGCCGCCCACCTTCACTGCCGCCACGCCGGTGACCGGCTCCAGCTTCTTCTTGAGGTCTTCATCGGCATAGCGGCGCAGGCCGGTCAGCTCGCGCACCGCATCGGCATCGCTGGTCGGCGCCGTCTTGTTCGACAGCACCAGGCGCATGATCGGCTCGGTGGACGGATTGAAGCGCAGCAGCACCGGGGCCTTGGCCTCCAGCGGCAGGTTCAGCGCTTCCATCTTGTCGCGCACCTCCAGGCTGGCCTGGTCCATGTTGGTGCCCCAGGCGAATTCCAGCACCACGTCGCTCTGGCCGGTGCGCGAGACCGACTTCAGCTTGCGCAGGTTCTTGACCACGCCGACCGCTTCTTCGACCGGCTGGGTGATCAGGGTTTCGATTTCAGTCGGCGCTGCACCGGTGTATTCGGTGCGCACGGTCAGCGTCGGGTAGCTCAGGTCGGGCAGCAGGTTGACCTTGAGATTGCCCAGCGCGATCAGGCCGAACAGCAGCAGCGTGACCGTGCACATGGCGATGGTCACGCGGCGGCGGGTGGCAAACTCCACCAGGCCGCCGCGCATGCCGGCGGCGGCGCCGTCGCTCGCCGGCGAGGCACCGTGGTCGTGGCCCGGGGCGGTCATTGCTTGCTCCCGGCCTTGTCTGCGGGCTTGGCGGCCGCAGCGACCGTCTTCGCCTTCGGATCGGCAATCACCTGCACCGTGGTGCCGTCGCGCAGGGCGACCTTGCCGGCGGTGACCACCTGATCACCGGCCGCCAGGCCATCACGGATCTCCACCCACGGGCCCTCGGCGTAACCCAGCTTGACCGGAACGCGTGCGACCTTGCCTTCGCGCACGCGGAACACCGCCGGCTCACCGTCGTCGAGCAACGCCAGGCGCGGTACGACCAGCGCATCGGCACGCTGGTCGTAGTCGATGCGGATGCGACCGAACATGCCGGGCTGCAGCGCGTGTGCGGCGCCGTCGAAGGCGCTGACCACGCGAAACGTGCCGCTGCCCGAATCCACCACCGGCGCGATGCGATCAACGGTGCCGGTGAAGCTCTGCCCCGGCAGCGCGTCGGCCGCCAGCGTCACCGGCTGGCCGGCGCGCAGGGTGGCCAGTTCACGCTCGGGCACGTTGAGGGTGGCTTCCAGCCGCGAGTTGTCGACGATGCGGAAGATCGGCGTGTTGATCTGCACGAAGTTGCCGGTCTTGATCGAGCGCGATGCGATCACGCCGGAGATCGGCGCCACCACCGTGGTGTAGGACAGCTCCAGCGTGGCCAGCCGGTACTGCGCGCGGACGTTTTCCAGGTCGTAGCGCAGCTGGTCGACATCGGCGGCGCTGACCATCTGCTGGCCGACCAGCTTCTGTGCGCGCTGGTAATTGTTTTCCAGCTTGCGCATCTGCGCTTCGCTCTGTGCAACGGCCAGCCGTGCACGATCCGGGTCCAGCCGCACCAGCGGTTGGCCGGCGGTGACCCGCTGCCCTTCCTCGACCAGCACCGCCAGCGCCACGCCGGAGGTCTTGGCGACCACCTGCGACTCGGCGCGTGGTTCCAGCGCGGCCGTGCCGGTGTAGCTGGCCGCGACGGCACGATGGCTGGCCACCGCCACTTCGACCGGGACTGCGTCGACCTTCTTCTCCTCCTTGGTTTCGGCAGCCTTGGCTTCGGAATTGGGCCCTGCGGCGCAACCGCCCAGCAGCAGGGAGGTGGAGATCAGCAGTGCGGCAGCGCAGATTCCGCTGCGACGGCCGGACAGGAAGATTGGGTGCAACATCGTCGGGTCCCTGAAGGATGCGTGGACAGGTGTGGTAGCAAAGTAATGCACCACTTCACGGCAACACCATATCCCAAAGGTCATGGTGCCTTCACGCCGCCGGTCGGCCCGACCCCATTTCAGCTAGATGAAACCTGAGGCTATACTCGGGTCGTTCCGTACCCCACGCCGGAACGACCAGACCCGAATCCCCGGAAACGACACCATGCGCCCGCAGCCGCTCGCCGCTTGTCTCGCTCTGGCCGTCCTCCTGCCCCTTGGGGCCGCCGCACAGCCCGCTCCTGCTCCTGCCACACCCGCCCCGGCCCCGGCTCCCGCCGTTGCGCCAGCGCCCGCCGCACCCACCGGCAACTTCGACAATGGCCGCGTCCTGGCCTACACCTGCCAAGGCTGCCACGGGATCACCGGCTACAAGAACGCCTACCCCAGTTACCGGGTGCCGAAGATCGGCGGCCAGACCCAGCAGTATCTGGCCCAGGCCCTGACCGAGTACCGCCAGGGCAAGCGCCGGCATCCGACGATGCAGGCGCAGTCGATGAGTTTCAGCGAACAGGAGATCGCCGATCTCTCTGTTTACCTGTCCACCGTCAAGTAAGGCCCGCCCATGTCGAAAGCCGCGCATCCGATGCGTCACGCCATCGCCCTGTCCGTTGCCCTGCTGCTGGCCGCCTGCTCACAGTCGCAGGTGGAAAACAGCGAAAAATCGGCCGCCGACCCGGGCCATGCCAGCGGCGAGCACGGTTCATCGTCCTCCGCCGGCCTGCCCGCTGGCCGCGAGGCCGCCGGTGAAGCCCGCGCCAAGGTGAAGGGCAAGGCCACCAACCAGAGCTGCATCGACTGCCATGGGGCCGACGGCAATGCGCCGATCGATCCGACCTATCCGAAGCTGGGTGGGCAGTACGGTGACTACCTGGCGCACGCGCTGCAGGCCTACCGCGCCGGTGACCGCCAGCATGCGCTGATGACGCCGCAGGCGAAGGACCTGAGTGATCAGGACATCGCCGATCTGGCGGCGTACTTCGGCAGCCGGCCGAGCCAGCTGCGGGATCTGCACGGGGTCAAATGACGGCCGGCCCCCCGGTCGGTGCGGACCGTCGGTTGGTAGGTGCGGACCGTTGGTCCGCACAGATTCCGGATATCCACGCATGGCGTGGATCTGCTGAGCCGAGCGTGGGCTCGGCTCTACATCAATCGGCGCGATCGCTGGCGCCGGTCAACGCTCAGCCTTCCAGCTCTTCCCAGCGCGCGTAAGCGGCATCCAGTTCGGCCTGCACCTTGGCCAGCTGCTGGGTGTGCGCCGTCACTTCAGCACTGCTGCGGGTGTAGAACGATGGGTCGTTCATCGCCGAGGTCAGCCCTTCGACATCGCCTTCCAGCTTCTCGATGGTCTTTGGCAGCTTCTCCAGCTCGCGCGCTTCCTTGTACGCCAGCTTGCGCTTGGGGGCTGCGGGAGTCGCGGCCGCAGCAGCGGCCGGTGCAGCAGTCGCCGGCTTGGCAGCCGGGGCCGCGGCAGGCGCAGCCACGCTGGCCGCATAGCGCTGCCAGTCGCTGTAGCCACCGACGTACTCGCCGATCACGCCGTCGCCTTCCATCACCAGCGTGGAGGTCACCACGTTGTCGATGAAGTCACGGTCGTGGCTGACCAGCAGCAGCGTACCGGTGTACTCGCCCAGCAGCTCTTCCAGCAGCTCCAGGGTTTCCACGTCGAGGTCGTTGGTCGGTTCGTCCATCACCAGCAGGTTGGACGGCTGCGCGAACAGCTTGGCCAGCAGCAGGCGGTTGCGCTCGCCACCGGACAGGCGGGTGATCGGCGCACGCGCGCGCTCGGGGGTGAACATGAAGTCCTGCAGGTAGGCATGCACGTGCTTGCGCTTGCCGTTGAACTCGAGGAAATCGCGGCCTTCGGCCACGTTCTCGATCGCGCTCCAGTCTTCGCGCAGCACCGCGCGGTACTGGTCGAAATAGGCGATCTGCAGGTTGGTGCCCGCATTGACCTCACCCTTGGCCGGCTGCAGTTCGCCCAGCAGCAGCTTCAGCAGCGTGGTCTTGCCGCTGCCGTTGGGGCCGATCAGGCCGATGCCGTCGCCACGCAGGATGGTGGTGGTGAAATCGCGGACCATGGTGCGCTCGCCGAAGGCGAACGAAATGTCCTTGACGTCGATGACCTTCTTGCCGGAGCTGACGCCCTGCGCAGCTTCCATCTTGACGTTACCGCTGAGGTCGCGGCGCTGCGAGCGTTCGGTGCGCATCGCCTTGAGGCGGCGCACGCGGCCTTCGTCGCGGGTACGGCGCGCCTTGATGCCTTGGCGGATCCAGACTTCTTCCTGCGCCAGCAGCTTGTCGAAGCGGGCATTTTCCTGCGCCTGCGCGTTGAGGCGTTCCTCGCGGCGGCGCTCGTAGTTGGCCCAGTCGCCCGGCCAGCTGGTCACCTGGCCGCGGTCGATCTCGACGATGCGGGTGGCCAGCGCACGCAGGAAGCGGCGGTCATGGGTGACGAACACCACGCTGCCGCTCCAGCCCTTCAGGAACGCTTCGAGCCAGTCGATGGCTTCGATGTCCAGGTGGTTGGTCGGTTCGTCCAGCAGCAGCACGTCCGGGCTGGAGACCAGTGCACGGGCCAGCAGCACGCGGCGCTTCATGCCGCCGGACAGGCGGCCGAATTCGGCATCGCCGTCGAGGTCGAGCTTGGTCAGCGTTTCGCTGACGCGCTGGTCCAGGCCCCAGCCGTTGGCGGCGTCGATCTTGGCCTGCACGTTGCCGAGCGCTTCGCCATCGAAGACCTCGGCATGGCTGAGATGGTGGAACTCGGCCAGCCACTGGCCCAGTTCACCGAGGCCATCGGCAACGACGTCGAACACCGAGCCGGCTGCGCCGTGTGGCACTTCCTGCTCCAGGCGGGTGACGCGCACGCCCTGCTGCACGCGGACTTCGCCGTCATCGGGCTTGTGGTCGCCCGACAGCAGCTTGAGCAGGGTGGATTTGCCGGCGCCGTTGCGGCCGATCAGGGCGATGCGTTCGCCCGGCTCGATCGACAGTTCGGCCTTTTCCAGCAACAACGGGCCGCCGACGCTGAAGTCGACGTTCTGCAGAGTAATCAGAGGCATCCGGATATTGTACGGGTTGGGGGCGTCGGCCGGGTTGCACCCGGCACCCGCGGTAGTGCCGGCCGCTGGCCGGCAACCTCAACGGCAACGTCAAAAGCTGGTTTCCTGTGGGATGGCGGGATGGGTCCGGTCGCGGGGGACGCCGTAAACCCGTCCCTGGGGGCTTGGCCGCGGCATCCATGCCGCGGACACCCCCGCAACCGGACCCATCCCGCCTTCGACAGATTCCTGCAATCTGTCGGAACTACATTCTGCTCTGGTGGGTGTCGACCTTGGTCGACACGGTAGATCCACGCCATGCGTGGATGAGCGCTACAAGAAGGGTCGATGGATGGAATCGACTGGAAATCTGATGTCTACCCCACCTCCCCCAGCAACGCCTGCAACCCCGGCAGCCATTGCTTGCCGGGGTGGCGCACCAGCCACAGGGTGCGCTGCAGGGCCGGCAGCGGAGTCTCGAGCACGCGCAGGCGGCCCAGGGCCAGCGGCTCTTCCAGCGCGTGGCGCGACAGGCAGGCCAGGCCGAGGCCGGCGATGGCGGCCTGCTTGATCGCTTCGGTATTGCCCAGCTGCAGGGTCTGCGCGAAGCCACGCAGGTGCGGCAGCAGGGCCTGTTCCACGGCTTCGCGGGTGCCGGAGCCAGGCTCACGCAGCAGCCAGCGTGCTCGGCGCAGTTCATCCAGCGACCAGCGTGCGCGGGCATCGGCGGCAGCCACGATCACCAGTGGGTCCTGCTGCCAGGCGGTCACCTGCAGGCCACGCTCATGGCACGGGCCTTCGATCAGGCCGGCGTCGACGTCCAGGCGCTGTACCGCGGCGACCACGCCGGCACTGTTGTCGATGCGCAGATCGACCTCGGCCTGCGGCGCCTGCCGCAGCAGTTCGGCGATGCGTGGCGGCAGCAGGTAGTTGCCGATGGTGGTACTGGCGGCCAGCACCAGCCGTAGCGGTGCGCCCTGCGACGGGTCGCCGCCGGCGGCCAGCTGCCGCTCCAGATCGGCGGCGTTGACCAGCAAGGTGCGCGCCGGCTCCAGCAGCGCGCGGCCGTGCCCGTTCAGCGCCAGGCGGCGGCCGATGCGGTCGAACAGCGGGGTGCCGAAGTGCGCCTCCAGCTCCTGCAGGGCGGCGCTGCTGGCCGACTGCGAGAGCGCGACGGCCTGGCCGGCGGCAGTGGTGGTGCCATGGTCGGCGATGGCGACGAAGACCTGCAGCTGGCGCAAGGTCAGGCGCATGGAATGTACCCGCTTTATAGGTAGGTTTCACCCATATTATTCGTTTTACAGGTCAGTGACACAGGCGCACGCTTGGCCCATCACTCCAGTCCTGTCGCGCCATGAACGCCACCGCTCTCTCCTCCTGGTCCCTGCCCGCCCTGCGCCAACGCTGGCAGCCGCGCCTGCCCGGCCTGCTGCTGGTGGGCCTGATCGCGGCGGCGTCGCTGTACCTGGCCGAGCTTCCCTGGCTCCAGGCGCATGGCCTGAGCGCGCTGACCGTGGCCATCGTCGCCGGCATCGTGGTCGGCAACACCCTTTACCCGCGGCTGGCGCCGAGCAGCGCGGCCGGTGTCGGCTTCTCCAAGCACTGGCTGCTGCGCGCCGGCATCGTGCTGTACGGCCTGCGCCTGACCTTCCAGGACATCGGCCACGTCGGCGTGGCCGGCGTGCTGATGGACGTGCTGGTGGTCGCCAGCACCTTCGGGCTGGCCTGCTGGCTGGGCATGCGCGTGTTCAAGATGGAGCGCGAAGCGGCGATGCTGATCGGCGCCGGCAGCGCGATCTGCGGCGCGGCGGCGGTGATGGCCGCCGAGCCGGTGGTGCGCGGCCGCGCTGCGCAGGTCACCGTCGCGGTCTCTACGGTGGTGGTGTTCGGCACGCTGGCGATGTTCCTTTACCCGGCGCTGTATGCACTGGTGCAGTCGCACGGCTGGCTGGCAATGGACGCGCGGCAGTACGGCCTGTTCACCGGCGCGACGGTGCATGAAGTGGCACAGGTGGTGGCGGCAGGCCGCGCGGTCAACGAAGCAGCGGCCGACACGGCGGTGATCACCAAGATGGTGCGGGTGATGCTGCTGGCGCCGTTCCTGGTCGCGCTGTCGCTGTGGCTGGCGCGTGGCGGCAAGGCCAGCGCCGACGGCAGCAAGGCGCGCATCGTGGTGCCGTGGTTCGCTTTTGGTTTCGTGGCGGTGGCCGGGTTCAACTCGCTGCATCTGCTGCCGGCGGGCCTGCAGGCGGGGCTGGTGCAGCTGGATACGGTACTGCTGGCGATGGCGATGGCCGCGCTGGGCCTGACCACCCACGTCTCGGCGCTGCGCCAGGCCGGGCTGAAGCCGCTGCTGCTGGCGCTGATCCTGTTCGCCTGGCTGCTGTTCGGTGGCCTGGCGATCCATCAGGGTGTACTGGCGGTGCTTGGCTGAGCAGGAGCGTGCCGACCCAGGTCGGCATCCACCCGTAGATCCACGCCATGCGTGGACGCCCCCCGGGTATATTCACGCCCTGCGTGGATGACGACTCCGATGGGGTCGGAGCCCTTTCCTGCGGAAAGGGATTCGACCCCATCCGATCAGGCGGGACCGGCCGCGCAGGCAGGTACAATGCGCCATGACTGACTTCTCGACCCTGCCGCTGAGCCCGGCCCTGCAGCCCGGCCTGGATGCCCTCGGCTACACCACCCTCACCCCCGTGCAGGCGCAGAGCCTGCCGGCCATCCTCGATGGCCGTGATGTGATCGCACAGGCACCCACCGGCAGCGGCAAGACCGCCGCCTTCGGCCTTGGCCTGCTGCAGTCCATCGACCCCAGCCTGATCCGCGTGCAGGCGCTGGTGCTGTGCCCGACCCGCGAACTGGCCGACCAGGTCGGCAAGCAGATCCGCAAGCTGGCCACCGGCATCCCCAACCTGAAGCTGTTGCTGCTGGTGGGCGGCGTGCCGCTGGGCCCGCAGCTGGCCTCGCTTGAAGGCCACGATCCGCATGTGGTGGTCGGCACGCCCGGCCGCGTGCAGGAGCTGGCACGCAAGCGCGCGCTGAACCTGGGCGCGGTGCGCACGCTGGTGCTGGACGAGGCCGACCGCATGCTCGACATGGGCTTCGAGGAGCCGATCCGCGAGATCGCCGGCCGCACCCATAGGGACCGCCAGAGCCTGCTGTTCTCCGCCACCTTCCCCGACAGCATCCGCGCCATGGCGCGTGACCTGCTGCGCGACGCGGTGGAAGTGACCGTGGAAGGCGCCGACCAGGCACCGGCCATCCGCCACCTGTTCTGCGAGGTGGAACCGGCGCATCGCCAGAAGGCGCTGGCCGGCCTGCTGCTGAAGTACACGCCGGAATCGGCGGTCGTGTTCTGCAACACCCGCAAGGATGTTGACGAAGTGGCCAACTCGCTGCAGCAGTTCGGCTTCTCCGCACTGGCCCTGCATGGCGACATGGAACAGCGCGACCGCGAGGAAGTGCTGTTGCTGCTGGCCAACCGCAGCTGCAACGTGCTGGTCGCCAGCGACGTCGCCGCGCGCGGCCTGGACGTGGAAGAGCTGGCGGCGGTGATCAACTACGAACTGCCGACCGACGTGGAGAGCTACCAGCACCGCGTGGGCCGTACCGGGCGCGCCGGTGCCAGCGGCCTGGCGATCAGCCTGGTGGCCGGCCGCGAGAAGACCCGCGCCGACGCCATCGAAGCGCAGATGGGGCAGCCGCTGGACTGGCAGAAGACGCCGCTGGCAACCTCGCGCCCGGCCGAACTGCCGCAGGCCGCGATGCGCACGCTGCGCATCGACGGTGGCAAGACCGACAAGCTGCGCCCGGGCGACATCCTCGGTGCGCTGACCGGTGATGCCGGCCTGTCGAGCAAGTTCATCGGCAAGATCGCGATCTTCCCGACCCGCTCCTATGTGGCGATCGCGCGTGAGCAGGCCAACAAGGCCGTGGCCAAGCTGGAAGCCGGCAAGATCAAGGGCCGTCGTTTCCGCGTGCGGATGATGTGATTGAAGCAGCGTTGCCAACTACGGTTGGTAACGATCTGGCCTGGTAGCGGCCAACCTTGGTTGGCCCGTCCATGGCACCCGTCGCGAAAAGTGCTGCCAACCAAGGTTGGCAACGACCGGCTCCCGGCCATTCGCTCTGGTAGATGCCAACCCTGGTTGGCACCTGCCCTTCGATCAGAACACCAGTTCGGTGTGCAGCGGCAGGTCCGTTTCCCAGCGCGCACGGCCACCGAGGCCGTCCAGCTCGACCAGTACACCGGCGCCGACCACTTCAACGCCCAGGCGGCGCACCAGCGACAGCGCAGCGACCAGCGTGCCGCCGGTGGCCAGCACGTCGTCGATGATCACCACGCGGGCGCCGGCCGGCAGCGCATCGGCATGCACTTCGATGCAGTCGCTGCGGTATTCCAGCGTGTATTCCTCGCGCAGGACCTGGCCCGGCAGCTTGCCCGGCTTGCGCACCGGCACGAAGCCGACGCCCAGCTCCAGCGCCATCGCGGCACCGAGGATGAACCCACGCGATTCGATGCCGACCACTGCGTCCAGCTTCTGGTCGCGCCAACGGTCGGCCATCGCGGTGATCGCGCCGCGGAAATCCTCGCCATGGGCGAGCAGCGGCATGATGTCCTTGAACAGGATGCCGGGCTTGGGGAAGTCGGCGATGTCGCGCAGGCGGGAGGCCCACTGCGGAGCGACGATGGCGTCGGTCATGTCACATTGGCTATCTGATGGCGGCATAGGGTACCTGTTCCGGGCGCCGCCTGCCTGCTGGTGGTGTCCGGCCGGGCTGCGCCCGGCACCTGCCGTAGTGCCGGCCGCTGGCCGGCAACCTCAACAGCAACGGCAACGGCAACAGCAACAGCAACAGCAACAGCAACAGCAACAGCCTGCATTCTGGGGGATGGCGGGGCGGGTCCGGTTGCGGGGGACGCCGTAAATACGTCCGTGTAGGCTCGGTCGCGCCATCCATGGCGCTCACGCCCCCGCAACCGGACCCACCCCGCCTTCGACAGTTTCCTGCGGTCTGTCGGAATTGCTCATGGGGTCAGATCCGTTTTACGAAGGAAAACGGATCTGACCCCGGAATTTCATTCGATATCTGACAGATGTGTCGACCAAGGTCGACACCTACCCACAGCCGCGGGAATCTGTCAGAGGTGGGGCGGTGTCGGAGTGCGGGGTGTCAGCCGCATGGATGCGGCTGCCAAGCTTACAGGGACGTACTTGCAGCGTCCCCGCACTCCGACACCGCCCCGCCATCCCACGGAATGCCCGCTGTTGCCGTTGCTGTTGTCTCTGCAGGTGCAGGACTGCAAGCCCTGCAAAAGAACACCCCTTACAGCGGCAGGGGTGCCTGCGCCGGATCGATCCGTCCTTCGCCGCGGGTGATCTTCTTGAACTCCGCACGGCTGACCGACACGTAGCGGTCGTTGCCACCGATCTCCACCTGCGGGCCATCCTGCACGGCGTGGCCATGCTCGTCCACGCGCACGGTCATGGTCGCCTTCTTGCCGCTGTGGCAGATGGTCTTGATCTCCTGCATCTCGTCGGCCCAGGCCAGCAGGTACTGGCTGCCCTCGAACAGCTCGCCGCGGAAGTCGGTACGCAGGCCGTAGCACAGCACCGGAATTCGCAGCTGGTCGACTACCTCGCTGAGCTGCCAGACCTGGGCCCGGGTCAGGAACTGCGCCTCGTCCACCAGCACGCAGCCCATCGGGCCGTTGGCCGCCAGATCCTGCTCCACCCAGCGCTGCAGGTCGGTATCGCGGTCGAAGGCCATGCCATCGGCGCGCAGGCCGATCCGCGAGGCGACCACGCCGGCGCCGGCGCGGTCGTCCAGGCGCGGGGTCAGGATCGCCACCCGCATGCCGCGCTCGCGGTAGTTGTGTGCGCTCTGCAGCAGGGTAGTGGTCTTGCCGGCGTTCATCGCCGAGTAGTAGAAGTAGAGCTTGGCCATCGGCCAATTCTAGTCGCCACCCGGCCCGCCGTCGCGGATCTGCTGCGGTGCACCGATCTCGATGCTGGGCGCAAGCGCTGGCCGCCAGTAGTTGTCCTGCAGGCACCAGTAGTCGGCGGCCTTCCAGTAGTCGTTGTCGTAGACGATGTTGCCTGGTGTTGCGATGCCCTGCTCGTCGCCGCGGCGCTGCACGACGACCAGGGCCGAGCTCACGTAGCCGACGCGGCTGCCGGTGATCTGCCGGCGCCCGTCGCTGAGCGCCCGTTCCATGCGGGGCTTGGCTACGCGGTCGCCATAGTCGGCGTATACCTGTTGGCCGCGCTCGATCGCCTGTGCCTGCTGCAGCGGATCAAGGCGTGCCCAGTAGTGTTCCCGCAGGACCAGGAAGTCGTGGTACATGCGCTCGGCGGCCAGGTCCATCCAGATGTAGGCCATCACCGGGTCCGGCGCAATGCCGATACCCTCCTGGTACAGCCTTGCCACCATTGCCTGGGAGAACTTGTCGGCGTAGCGTGCCGAGCGTTTGTAGTAGACCAGGGCCCTGGCGGGCTGTTTATCCTGTTCGGCCCGTTGGGCCATGCTTCGCCAGAAGAGGTCCGGGTGCGAATCGAAAAACCCTCCGGTCAGGACGGTGGGCGGAATCCGTCGCGGGGCCTCAACCGGACATTCCTTTGCGGCGACGGCAGCGGCCGTCGACAGAAGCAGCAACAGGCAGAGTGGAGCGTGTTTCGCCTTCATGATGGCCCTCCTGGCCATGGCCATGGAAAAACCAACGTCATCGCCCCGACTTCGCCAACGCCTCGTCCTGCCATTGCCGGTAGGCCACCGGATCCCAGTAACGAGCCAGTTGGTGCTTCTCCGGTTGCAGCACGCGCGGCCCGGCATCGCCGCGGCCCTGGCTGCGCATGGCGCCGCTCCAGCCGGCGCGGCTGCCGGTCTGCTGCATGCTGCCGGCGCGCAGTTCGCGTTCCAGCCGCGGTGTGGCGGCGGGGTCACCGAACTCGGCGTACAGCGCGCGGCCCTCGCGCACCGCGCGCTCGCGTTCGTCGGCGGACAGTGCCTCCCAGAAGCGTTCACGCTGCACCACCAGCCACTCGGTGCCGCGCTCGGCCGCCAGGTCCATCCACGCGTAGCCCAGGGCGCGGTCAGCCGGGCCGCCTTGCCCGTTCCAGAGCATGTCGGCCAGCGCTGCCTGTGACAGCTTGTCGCCGTAGCGCGCGGCATTGCGGAAGTCGATGCGGGCTTCTTCGTGGCGGCCCCGTTCGCGGGCCTGCATGCCGAGCCCACGGAAGCGCAGGTCCGGATGGTAGACGAGGAACTCGTGCGACTGCAGCACGATCGCTTCATAGGCATCCGTGCGCGGCGGCGGGCCGGACCCGGCCGCAGGCAGGGCCAGCAGGCCGAGCAGGGCGGCCGCAAGCGGACGGGCGATGACAGTCGGGGACATGGACCACGCTCCTGTGTTCCGGTGCCGATTCAATACCTTACGGGCGGGCGCCATGCAAGTCAGGTGGGCCTGCCGGCACCCCGCTACAATCCTGTCCCCATGCACGGTCTGAATCCTCCCCAAGCTGCCGCGGTCCTGCACGTCGAAGGCCCGTTGCTGGTGCTCGCCGGCGCCGGCAGCGGCAAGACGCGCGTGATCGTGGAGAAGATTGCCCATCTGATCGGCTGTGGCCGCTACCCGGCCCGCCGCATCGCCGCGATCACCTTCACCAACAAGTCGGCCAAGGAAATGCGCGAGCGCGTGGCCAAGCGCCTGCGCGAGCAGGACGCCGACGAGGTGACCATCTGTACCTTCCATGCGCTGGGCCTGAAGTTCCTGCAGATCGAACATGCCGCCGTGGGCCTGAAGCGCGGTTTCTCGATCTTCGATGCCGACGATGCCGCCGCGCAGATCAAGGACCTGATGTACGGCGCCAAGCCCGATGACATCGAGGACATGAAGAACCTGGTGTCGCGCGCGAAGAACGCTGGCCTGTCGCCCGAACAGGCGATGGCCGCCGCGCGCAGCAACCGCGAGAAGGAAGCGGCCAGCGTCTACGAGCGCTACCAGCTGCGGCTGACCGCGTTCAATGCGGTCGACTTCGACGACCTGATCCGCCTGCCGGTGCAGATCCTGGAAGAGAACCCGGAGATCGCGCTGGCCTGGCGCGAGCGCATCGGCTACCTGCTGGTGGACGAATGCCAGGACACCAACGACGCGCAGTACCGCCTGCTCAAGCAGCTGGCCGGCGAGAAGGGCAACTTCACCTGCGTCGGCGACGATGACCAGTCGATCTACGCCTGGCGCGGCGCCAATCCCGAAAACCTGCAGCAGATGGGGCGCGATTACCCCACGCTGGAAATCATCAAGCTGGAGCAGAACTACCGCTGCTCCAACCGCGTGCTGCGCGCCGCCAACGCGCTGATCGCCAACAATCCGCATGAGCACCTGAAGAAGCTGTGGAGCGACCAGGCCGACGGCGAACGCATCCGCGTGTGGGAATGCCGCAACAGCGAACATGAAGCGGAGAAGGTCGCCGCCGAGATCGCCTTCGTGGCGCAATCGCGCAACGTGCCGTGGAGTGACTTCTGCATCCTGTTCCGCGGCAACTTCCAGTCGCGCCCGCTGGAAAAGGCGATGCAGCTACTGCGCATTCCCTATCACCTGACCGGCGGCACCATGTTCCTGGAGCGCCAGGAAGTGAAGGACACGCTGGCCTGGCTGCGCCTGCTGGTGAACCCGGACGACGACACCGCGTTCATGCGTGCGGTGCAGTCACCCAAGCGCGATGTCGGTGCCGGCACGCTGGCCAGGCTGGCCGAACTGGCGCAGGAGAAAGACATGCCGATGGCGCATGTGGCCGAAACCATCGGTGCCCTGCAGCAGCTCCCACCGCGCGCGGCCAACAGCCTGGCGCGCTTCACCGACATCCTGCGCGACCTGCGTGCACAGATGCGCCAGGTGACGTCCGGCGACATGATCCGCAAGGTGGCCAAGGAATCCGGGTTGCTGAGCGAGCTGCGCCAGCAGGCCAAGGAAGAGGCCAGCTACCAGCGCCGCGCAAACAACATCGAGGAACTGGCGCAGTGGTTCGAGGGCGGCCCGCGCGGTGCAACCGCCGCCGACCTGGCCGGCCAGCTGGCGCTGCTGTCGCGCAGCGACAAGGACGAGGGCGGCAACCAGGTGCGCATGATGACCCTGCACGCTTCCAAGGGCCTGGAATTCCCGTACGTGTTCATCGTCGGCTGCGAGGACGGCGTGCTGCCGCACCAGGTCAGCCTGGACGAGGGCAACCTGCAGGAAGAACGGCGCCTGCTGTACGTGGGCATTACCCGCGCCAAGATCCAGCTGTGGATGAGCTACAGCAAGCTGACGCGCAAGTTCGGCGAACATGTGCGGTTGAAGCCAAGCCGGTTCTTCGAGGAGATCCCGGCCGAGGAGATCCAGCGCGACGGTGCCGACCCGGTGGCCGATGCGGCGCGGAAGAAGGAGCGGGCGAGTGCCGGGTTGGCGGCGATCGAGGCGTTGTTCGATTGACCGGGGCCGGACCCCTTCCCGATGGGAAGGGATCCGATCCCAGCTCACGGCTCTACAATCGGTTTTCCATTGGAGGTCTGCGCGTGCATCCGATTGAAAGTGAACGCCTGCGCCTGCGTGCGATCGAACCTGATCGCGATGCGGTGCCGATGCTGGCGCTGTTGAACGATCCGGGTTTCCTGCGCTTCATCGGCGACCGTGATGTGCGCAGTGAGGCGCAGGCGCGGGAGTACATCGCGCTGCGGGTGCTGCACAGCTATGCGTTGAACGGGTTCGGCATGTATGCCATCGAGCGCTTGTCCGATGGTGCCTGGCTGGGCAACGCCGGGCTGGTGCGGCGTGATGGCCTGCCGGGGCCGGATATCGGCTATGCGGTGCTTTCGGAATTTGCCGGGCAGGGCTATGCCGGCGAGGCGGCGCGGGCAGTGTTCGCGCATGCACGCGGAGCGCTGGGCCTGCACGATCTGTATGGCATCACCGACCTGGACAACGTGGTGTCCGGAAAGATCCTGCTGGGCCTGGGCATGCAGGAACGCGGGGTGATCCAGCTGCCGGGCGTGGACAGCCCGAGCCGGCTGTATGCCACGCCGGGCGCGGCCGAGGTTTGATCATGGTGGGTGCCGACAGTTGGTCTGCACTGCATCGGCAGGACATCCGGTAGTGCCGGCCGCTGGCCGGCAACCCGGGATAGCACTGGGGTCAGAGCCCGCCTTGCGGGATCCGACCCCAGTAGATTGCTTCAGACGCGCAGTTCGGCCAGCTGTGCCTGCAGCTCGGCCACGGCCGCTTCCAGCTGGGCCACGCGCTCGGCCAGGCCCGGGTCGGCCGCATCGCTGCTGCCGCTGCTGCTGGCGTACTTCGCCGCCAGCGCCGCGCCATCCACCTCGCCGCACAGCAGGTGCATGTAGCGGTCTTCGCGCTGGCCACTGGCACGCGGCAGCACTACCAGCAGGGCACGCTGCTGCAGGCGCTCGATGGCATGGCGGGCTTCGTCGGTGTCGGCGAAGCGGTGCAGGCGCTCGCTGCGCGTGACCAGCTCGCCCAGCGTCTGTGGACCGCGCAGCAGCAGCAGCGCCAGCAGCACGGTCTGCTGCCGGGTCAGGTCCAGCGCGGCCTGCAGGCGGTGTTCGTAGCGATCGGCGCGCGAGGAGAAGTGCTGGCGGGCCAGGCCCAACGCCTCCAGCTGGCGCAGCGCGTGCTGCACGCTACCAGCGTCCACGTTCATCACCGGCTCGCGCGCGGTCTTCTGGTTGGCCGCCGATTGGGCGGCGTTGACCGTCAGCGGGTAGGTGTCCGGGGTGGTCGCCTCCTTCTCCACCAGGCAGCCCAGCAGGCGGGCCTGCACGGCGTCGAGCAGGGGGACGTCAGGGGTCTGGGCGGAATCGGTCATGGCGGCCTCCGGAAGGGCAACGGGTCAACCGCCAAGCATAGCCGTCCCGGGGCCGGCTTTGCCGGTAAAATGCGCCGGTATATCTGATTGCCGGTGAATCCATGCGTCGTCCCGTTTCCCTGTCCCTGACCCTGCTCGCCACTGCGGCGCTGGGCCTGTCCGCCTGCAAGCGCGTGGAGGCGCCCGCCGCCGAAGCCGCGGCCCCGCAGGCGCCCGCTGCCGCCGCCAAGGCCGACGGCGCGCTCGATGCCACCGCCAACGACAACCTCAACGCAGTGCTGTGGATGCAGCGCGCGCAGGAGTACAGGGCGATCACCGAGCAGACCTACCGCGCCGCCGCCGACCACCTGGATGCGGCGTTGAAGGAAGCCCACTGGGATGCGCTGGTGCCGGAAGAGCGCGGCAACGACGCCAAGGGCCTGAAGCCGGCCGTGGTGCTGGACGTGGACGAGACCGTGCTGGACAACTCGCCCTACCAGGCGCGCCTGGTGCGCGACGGCAAGGAATACGACGAACTGACCTGGGACCAGTGGGTAGCCGAAAAGAAGGCCAAGGCGATCCCGGGCGTGGTCGACTTCGCCAAGGCCGCCAATGCCAAGGGCGTGACCCTGCTCTACATCTCCAACCGCGCCGTGCACCTGAAGGACGCGACCCTGGCCAACCTGCGCGAGCAGGGCCTGCCGGTGGCCGACGACAGCGTGTTCCTTGGCCTGGGCACGGTGGTGCCGGGCTGCGAGCAGGCCGGCAGCGAGAAGAACTGCCGCCGCCGCCTGGCAGGGCAGAAGTACCGCGTGCTGATGCAGTTCGGCGACCAGCTGGGTGACTTCGTCGAAGTGACCGCCAACACCAACGACGGCCGTGACGCGCTGCTGCAGCAGTACCACGACTGGTTCGGCGAGCGCTGGTGGATGCTGCCGAACCCGACCTACGGGGGCTTCGAGCCGGCGCAGTTCAACAACGACTACAGCCAGTCGCGCCAGGCCCGCCACGACGCCAAGCGCGCCGCCCTGGACTACGCCCCGTGAGCCGCGCACCGCTGCCGTTGCGCGCCGATGAGCGCCTGATCTTCGCGCTGGACGTACCTGATCGCGTGCAGGCACTGGACTGGGTCGATCGCCTTGGTGACAGCGTGGCGTTCTACAAGATCGGCATGGAACTGCTCGCCTCCGGCGAGTACTTCCACGTGCTGGACGAGCTGGCCCGCCGCGACAAGCGCGTGTTCGTCGACCTGAAGTTCTTCGACATCCCGGCGACCGCTGCAGCGGTGATCAAGCGCCTGTCGCAGTGGCCGGTCAGCTACGCCACCATCCATGGCTGGCACCCGGCGATGATGGAGGCCTGCGCGGCCGCCAACAGCAGCGACATGCGCCTGCTGGCGGTGACCGTGCTGACCTCGATGGGGCGCGCCGATCTGGCGCAGATGGGCGTCGACCGCGAGCCGGTGGACGTGGTGGTCGAACGCGCGTTGGCCGCCCAGGCAGCGGGCGTCGATGGCGTGATCGCCTCGGGCCAGGAGGCTGCACCGATCCGTGCCGCGACCGGTAGCGGGTTCTCGATCGTCTGTCCGGGCATCCGTCCCGGTGGTCCGGTCGGCGATGACCAGAAGCGCACCGTTGGCGTGGCCCAGGCCTTCGCCGATGGCGCCGACGCCATCGTGGTCGGACGCCCGATCCGCCTGGCGGCTGATCCGCAGGCCGCTGCGCGGGCAATCCAGCAGGAAATCGCGTCGGCTCTGGCTGCACGCTGAGCCCACCGCTGACGCCGGTCACGCCGGCACCACGAACGCCATTCCGATCCATGCGGGATGGCGTTCGCAATTGTTGGCCTGCGACTGTCGCAGGCAGCGCATTGCACCGAAACTGTGCGCGCGTTCGCGCTGCAGGCTTCATCCCTGCTTCCCAATCGATGCACCGGCACGGACCGCGGCCGCGCCGGTTCCAACCATTGATAGAGGAGTACAGGGATATGTATCGCAGCACCTCTTTGTTCATCGGCCTGTTGTTGGCCGCGTCCGCCGTACCCGCCTTCGCTGCGCCACAGGTGCGCGAAGCACCGCGCATCATCGGCGGTGAAGCAGCGCCGGCTGGCGAGTACCCGTTCATGGTCAGCATCCAGGGCATCTTCGACGGCGATTCGGATCATGACCGCCACTTCTGCGGGGGCACCCTCATCTCGCCTTCGTGGGTGCTGACCGCCGCGCACTGCATGCAGGGGGAAGCGCCGGGCGGCATCGCCATCGTCGGCAACGCGGCGGCCCTGTCGACCGAAGCCTCGCCCCGCGCCTCCAACGTCAAGGCGATCCACGTCCATCCGGCATTCAACAGCGGCAACTCGCTGGAGCACGACGTGGCCCTGATCCAGCTCAACGCCCCCCTGGACGGTGCACAGCCGGTGGCGCTGCGGCTGCGGCCCGACGCCAGTTATCTCAAGCCGGGCCGCGAATTCACCGTGATCGGCTGGGGCGACACCGACATCGGCGATGGCCGGGTCTACCCGACCCAGCTGCAGACCGTGCAGGTGCCGTTCGTGGCATTCGATGAATGCCAGCAGGCCTACGGCGGGGAACTGTCGCGCGGCAAGGTGATCTGCGCCGGCCGCGAGGGCATCGACAGCTGCCAGGGGGACTCCGGCGGGCCGCTGCTGCTGCGCCTGCGTGAGGGCTGGACCCAGTTCGGCATCGTCAGCTGGGGCGAGGGCTGCGCGCTGGCCGGCTATCCGGGGATTTATGCCCGAATCGCCGAAAAACACGCCGTAGATTTCATTGAATCCGTCTGGCAGCACGATTGATTCAATAAAATCAAATACATACATGGCATTACGTGAAGTGTTGCCTTAACTTGAAGGGCAGCGTAGGATCGCCGCCATCCGGTCCTCGGACCGGACATGTGCCACAACACTGTCCTCCGGCCCCGTGCCGGTTTGAAGAGCCTGTGATCCCCGTGATCCGGGCTCTTTTTTTATCCCGCTGGTGGTTCTGGGGTCAGATCCCTTCTGCCTGCCGGCAGAAGGGATCTGACCCCCTTGGTTGGAAACGTGACCGCCCGGCTTGCCGCTGTCACGTCGCAGGCCGCAAGATGCGGGCCGGTCCGGGGAGTCCGAGTGCATGAGCGTGGCGGTGCGAGGAAGGTCTGCGCGTGGATGGGGGCTGGCGGCGATGCTGCTGCTGGCCGTTGCGGCATGCCGCGAGTCTGTGAACGATCCGGCCAGGCCAGCGGCCGAGCCGGTGGCTGCGGTGCAGGCGATGGCGTTGCGCCTGGCCGAAGATGATCTGGTCGGCTACGCAAAGCTGTCGGTACCGCCAGGCCAGTATCAGCGGCTGCAGCAGGCCTGGGCGGAGGGACACAGCCAGTGGCCGCTGACCGAGCTGCCGCTGGGGGACCAGCTGCTGCCGATGCTGGCCGCGCTGCGCAAGCCCGATGCCAGCACCGAACTGCAGCGCAGCTTCGACCGCCAGCTGGCCGGCCAGGCCAGCGCCGTGCGCCAGGCCGCGCAGTCGATGGGCAATTTCGGGGTGCAGTACCTGCGCCATCAGAAGGGCTACACGCCCGGCCAGCAGGCCCATTACATCGCCCTGGTCGAAACCCTTGCCGTTTGGGCGCAGGGCGCGCCGATCAGTGACCGCGCCCGTGCACGCAGCACCATCGCCGCGCTGGTCGGCGCGGCCGGCAAGGTCGGCTTCGATGACGAGGCTGGCCTGCAGGCGGCTGGCATGGAGGGCAGCCTGCAGCAGCTGGCGCCGTTCATCCACACCCTCAAGGCGGTGCTTGGCAGCTACGGGCTGGGCGTGGATGACGCGCTTCGCAGCGTACGGGGCGAGCTGCTCTCGGTGGAAGGCGACAATGCGCTGGTACGCCTGCACTACGACCTGGCCGGCCGCGAGATGAGCCTGCAGCTGCCACTGAGCCGGCGCGAGGGCCACTGGTACCTGACCCGTACCCTGGCCGACACCGACGCGCTGCTGCGCAAGGCCGACGCGGCCCGCGCGGCTGCGTCGCCGGCAGCCGCTGAAGCCCCCGCCGAAGGTGGGGAAGCGGCAACGCCGCCGCCTAAGCCATAATGGCGCCGATGTCGAAACAGAACCCGCTGCCGTTCCCCGGCGAAGAATCCCAGTCGACGCCCGCCGATACGGTGCCGGCGTCCCCCTCGACCGGTACCGGCCCGAACCCGGTACCGCCGCCCGCGCACGCGCGTCCGGCCGGCCGCCGCCCGCTGTGGGCTCGCCTGCTCGGCCGCCTGGTCGAGCCGTGGCTGTCGCTGAAGATCGAACCGGAAGACCCGGGCCAGTACAACGATGGCCGCCCGGTCATGTACGTGCTGGAAGACTACGGCCTGTCCAACGCGCTGATCCTGGACAAGGCCTGCCGCCAGGCCGGCCTGCCGTCGCCGCTGGTGCCGCTGGCCGGTGACCCGACCGGCCGCAAGCGCGCCTACCTGGCGCTGTCGCGGCGCAGCTCCAGCAACTCGCTGATTCCCGAGCAGCGCGGCGCCAAGACCCACTCCGACTCGCTGGCCAAGGTCCTGCAGGCGCACCGCGTGCGCGATGACCTGGACGTGCACCTGGTGCCGGTGTCGATCTTCGTCGGCCGCGCCCCGGACAAGCAGAGCGGTTGGTTCGCGGTGCTGTTCTCGGAAAACTGGGCACTGGTCGGCCGCTTCCGTCGCCTGCTGGCGGTGCTGCTCAACGGCCGCAGCACCATCGTCCGCTTCGCCCCGCCGATCTCCCTGCGCAACACCGTGGATGAAGGCCTGGAGCCGGAGCGCACGGTGCGCAAGCTGCAGCGCGTGCTGCGTACGCACTTCCGACGCATCCGTGAATCGGTGATCGGCCCCGACCTGTCGACCCGGCGCCTGCTGGTGGACCAGGTGCTGGCCGCCGAGCCGGTACGCGAAGCGATCGCCGCACAGGCCAAGCGCGACAACTCAAAGCCGGCCGATGCCTGGAAGAAGGCACACGCCTACGCCTGGGAAATCGCTGCGGACTATTCCAGCCCGGTAGTGCGCTCGGCCAGCTTCATGCTCAGCCACGTGTGGAACCGCATCTATGCGGGCGTGCTGGTGCACCACCTGGACAAGTTCAAGGCCGCCGCGCCGGGGCACGAAGTGGTCTACGTGCCCAGCCACCGCAGCCACATGGACTACCTGCTGCTGTCCTACCTGCTGTACGACCGTGGCATCGTGCCGCCGCACATCGTGGCCGGCATCAACCTGAACCTGCCGGTGGTCGGCACCCTGCTGCGCAAGGGCGGTGCATTCTTCATCCGCCGCTCGATCCGTGGCAACGCGCTGTACTCGGCGGTGCTCAGCGAATACGTCGCGCAGCTGGTGGCCGGCGGCTACTCGCTGGAGTACTTCGTCGAAGGCGGCCGCTCGCGTACCGGCCGGCTGCTGCAGCCCAAGGGCGGCATGATCTCGATGACGCTGCGCGCGTTCCTGCGCCAGCCGCGCAAGCCGGTGCTGTTCCAGCCCATCTACATCGGCTACGAGAAGCTGATGGAAGGCGGCAGCTACCTGGACGAACTGTCCGGCCGGCCGAAGGAAAAGGAATCGATCTGGTCGCTGCTGTGGGGCATCCCCAAGGTGCTCAAGCAGAACTATGGCCAGGTGGTGGTGAACTTCGGCGAGCCGATCGCGCTGAACGACGTGCTGGCCGAGAAGGCGCCGGAGTGGAAGGGCGAGGCGGTGTCCGAGGACGAAAAGCCTGCCTGGCTGTCGACCACGGTGGACACGCTGGCCGAACGCATCCAGGTGCGCATCAATGGCGCCGCCGACGTCAACCCGATCAACCTGCTGGCGCTGGCCCTGCTGTCCACGCCGAAGCACGCGATGGGCGAGGCCGACCTGATCGCGCAGATCGAACTGTGCAAGACCCTGCTGGTCGAGATGCCGTACTCGGACCGGGTGACGGTGACGCCGCACTCGCCGGAGCGGATCATCGCCCACGCCGAGGAAATCAACGTCCTCACCCGCATCAAGCACCCGCTGGGCGATGTGCTCAGCGTCAGTGGCGACACCGCAGTGCTGCTGAGCTACTTCCGCAACAACGTGGTGCACCTGTTCACCGCCTCGTCGTGGGTGGCCTGCTGCTTCCAGAACAACCGCCGCATGAGCCGCACCGGCCTGGTCCAGCTGGGCCGTACGGTGTACCCGTTCCTCCAGGCCGAGCTGTTCCTGCCGTGGAGCGAGGACGAGTTCGCCCAGCGCATCGACCGGACCATCGATGTGTTCGTGCGCGAGGGCCTGCTGCAGAACGTCAACGATGACGACGGCGGCATCCTGGCGCGCAACACCGGGCAGACCGACGAGGTGTTCCGCCTGCGCGCGATCGGCCATTCGCTGCAGCAGGCGTTCGAGCGCTATTACATTGCCATCTCGGTGCTGGTGAAGAACGGCCCCGGCGTGCTCGGCGCTGCCGAGCTGGAAAGCCTGTGCCAGCAGGCCGCGCAGCGGCTGAGCCTGCTCTATGCGCCGGCCGCGCCGGAGTTCTTCGACAAGTCCCTGTTCCGTGGCTTCATCCAGAAGCTGCGCGAACTGCGCCTGGTGTGGCCGGACGAGAACAGCAAGCTGCTGTTCGACGAGCGCCTGGATGCCTGGGCCAAGGATGCCAAGTTCATCCTGGGCCGTGAGCTGCGCCACACCATCGAACGGGTCAGCCCGGAAGCGGCCCGCCCGGACGAGCCTGCGCCGCAGGATTGAAGGCAGCGCCGGGTCCTGCCCGGCGAACGACATGCCAACCAAGGTTGGCATCTACCGGGGCGAAGCAGTAGGTCCACGCCATGCGTGGATGGGCCACCGCTCAGGCCGGCTCGTCGGGAATCTGCAGGCTTTCCAGCCTGGCGATGCAGTCCTTCAGCTGCAGCTTGCGCCGCTTCAGGCGCTTGGACTCCAGCTCGTCCTCGCCGTTGGCGGCCATGCGGGTGATCTGTTCATCCAGCAGGCGGTGCTCGGCGCGCAGGGCGACGAGGCGCTCGACGATCTCGGCGGGGCTGTAGGTGTCCACAGCCTCCGAGCATACACAGCGATGATGACCGCCGGGAGAGGGGAATCCCGATCCCCGGCCGGGGCGGCTCCGAGCCGTTAGAATGGAACCCATGAGTGCCGTGATTTCCCTTCCCGATCCCCCACCGCGCGCCGCCCGCGATCCGCGCGTGGCCGAGCGCGAGCAGCACAAGCTGGCCAAGCGCCTGCGCCGCCAGGTCGGCGAGGCGATTGCCGACTTCGGCATGATCGAGGCCGGCGACAAGGTCATGGTGTGCCTGTCCGGCGGCAAGGACAGCTACACCCTGCTGGACGTGCTGCTGCAGCTGCAGAAGAAGGCGCCGGTGCCGTTCGAGCTGGTGGCGGTGAACCTGGACCAGAAGCAGCCGGACTTCCCCGAGCACGTGCTGCCGGAATACCTGGCAGGCCTGGGCGTGCCGTACCACATCATCGAGCAGGACACCTATTCGGTGGTCAGCCGGGTCATCCCGGAAGGCAAGACCATGTGTTCGCTGTGCTCGCGCCTGCGTCGTGGCGCGCTGTACAACTACGCCGAGACCCATGGCTTCACCAAGATCGCGCTGGGCCACCACCGCGACGACATGGTGGCCACGTTCTTCATGAACCTGTTCCACCACGCCAAGCTGTCGGGCATGCCGCCGAAGCTGCGCAGCGACGACGGCAGGCACGTGGTGATCCGGCCGCTGGCCTACGTGCGCGAGAGTGACATCGTCGAGTACGCGCAGGCACGCCGGTTCCCGATCATTCCCTGCAACCTGTGCGGCAGCCAGGAGAACCTGCAGCGCCGCCAGGTCGGCCTGATGCTGAAGCAATGGGAAAAGGACCACCCGGGCCGCATCGAGCAGATCGCGCGCGCCATGGGTGAAGTCCGGCCCTCGCAGCTGGCCGACACCACCCTGTTCGACTTCATGGCGCTGGGCCGTCGCGACGACGCGCCGCTGCCCGACGCCCATGCCTGGCTGGCCGGCTCCCCGGCCGACGCCGACGCAGATCCCGAGACGCCCACCGTTTAAGGTCGGGCGCCCTTCCTCTTCGCCATCCGGAATTCCATGTTCTTTCGCAACCTGACGTTCTTCCGTTTCCCGACCACCACCGATTTTTCCGAAGTCGACACCCTGCTGCCGCACGCCCTGCTGAAGCCGGTCGGCGCGCTGGAAATGAATTCGCGCGGCTTCATCTCGCCGTTCGGCCGCGAGGAGAAGGAAGTGCTCTCCCACCGCATCGCCGAACACCTGTGGCTGACCGTGGGCGGCGAGGACAAGATCCTGCCGGCGGCGGTGGTCAACGACCTGCTCGAGCGCAAGCTGGAGGAGATCGAGGAGAAGGAAGGCCGCCGCCCGGGTGGCCGCGAGCGCAAGCGGATGAAGGACGACCTGCTGCATGAACTGCTGCCGCGCGCCTTCGTGAAGTCCTCGCGCAATGATGCCTTCATCGACCTGCAGCACGGCTACGTGGCGGTGGATACCTCCAGCCGCAAGACCGGCGAGTACTTCATGTCCGACATCCGCGGCCTGCTCGGCAGCTTCCCGGCGATGCCGCTGAACGCCGAAGTCGCACCGCGTTCGATCCTGACCGGCTGGATCGCCGGCGAGCCGCTGCCGACCGGGCTGAGCCTGGGCGAAGAGTGCGAGATGAAGGATCCGGTGGAAGGCGGCGCCGTGGTCAAGTGCCAGCACCAGGAACTGCGCTGCGACGAGATCGACAAGCACCTGGACGCCGGCAAGCAGGTGACCAAGCTGGCGCTGATCTTCGAGGACAACCTGTCCTTCGTGATCGGCGACGACCTGATCGTGCGCAAGCTGAAGTTCCTCGACGGCGCACTGGACCAGCTGGAGCATGCCGACGAAGACGGCCGCCGCGCCGAGTTCGACGCCCGCTTCGCCCTGCAGAGCGCCGAGATCCGCCGCCTGTTCCTGTTGCTGGAAGAAGCGTTCAAGCTCAGCAAGGCTGACTGAACAGGCACCCTGTGGGCCGCCGGTCATCCGGCGGCCCGAAGCAGCGCTATGCTGGGCGCATGAGCCGTCTGCTGCGCCGCCTGATCAGCCCGACCCCGCCCGCTACCGTGCAGCGCGACACCGTTCGCCTGCGCCTGGAGGATGCCGAGATCGAGGTGCTGCGCGTGCGCGATCCGCGCGCGCGCCGGATCAAGCTGAGCGTGGACGAGCGCGGCGCACGGTTGACGCTGCCGCCGCGGGCCAGCCTGGTGATGGGCGAGCGATTCCTGGAACAGCACCGCGACTGGTTGGCGCTGCAGCTGCGCCAGTACCAGAGCCAGGGCCTGCCCGCCCCGTTGCAGCCGGGCGAGGACGGCGTGCTGCCACTGCGCGGCGACCTGTTGCCGCTGCGCTGGCAGGAAGGCCGCTATGCGCGGCTGGAGATCGACGAACACGGCGCCTGCGTGCAGTGGCCGACCCGTGCCGGCGATGCCACCCTGCGCCGCCTGCTGCGCGAGTTCTACGAAGCACAGACCCGCGCCGATGTCGGCCGCTGGCTGCCGAAGTACCTGCCCACCCTGCCACGTGCACCCAGCCGCCTGCGGCTGAAGGTGATGTCTTCGCAGTGGGGCTCGCTGGCGCCGGACGGCAGCATGGCACTGGACCTGGCACTGGTGCTGGGGCGCCCTGAAGCATTCGAGTATGTGCTGGTGCACGAACTCTGCCACCTGATCCAGCCGAATCATTCGCCCGCGTTCTGGCACGAAGTGGAACAACGTTTCCCCGCGTGGCGCGAGCAGCGCGACTACTTCCAGCTGGAAGGGCGCAGGCTGAAGGCGATGCTTCGCCAGCTGCTGTAGAGCTGAGCCGATGCTCGGCTGACGCGCGTGGCGCGGATATCCAGCCCTCGCGATCGACAGCAGCCGAGCATGGCTCGGCTCTACAAAAGCGCGCGCAGCGCGCGACCCGCTCCTGCTCTTCCTTCTTTCTTCCGTGATGGGCACCAGGAAACTGTCCGTGGCCGGGCGGGGTGGGTTGCGCAGGGGCGTGAGCCGCATGGATGCGGCGACCGAGCTTGCAAGGACGTACTTGCAGCGACCCCTGCGCAATCCACCCCGCCCGGCAGAGCACGGCTTCTGATTTGAACGACCCACCACGAGGGGCTCAGCCGTTGGCCGAAACCCTCACCCCGCCCGCAACGCCGCCGCTGCCGCCCAGCGTGCCGCCACCCGCGGCGCCGTGATGCACACCGCCTGGTCGGTCACCGTCGTCACCGCGCGCTCCAGCAGCTGGATATCGGCCTCGTGCTGGCGTGCCACATGCGGGTCCTCGAAGAAGATCGCGCGCTGGCAGCGCCCCTCCAGCACCCGGTCGGCAATCTGTGCATCGCCGCCCATCGGGCCACTCTGGTAACGCGTCACCCACGGCGTATCGCTGGGCCAACCCCGGCTCCAGGCCAGCTCGTTCAAGCGCTGCCCGGTGGTGCCCGTCGCAACGCGTTGGCCAAACCGGGCCAGCACATCGAAGTGTTCATCGGCGAAGGCCAGCATCGCCGGCTTCATCGCATCATGCGCGATCAGCGCCAGCGTCTGCCCCTGGAAGGCATGCAGGTCGTCGGCACCGGTGTCGGCAGCCAGCCCGGCGTGGATGCGCTCCACCTCGATCCAGTCGCGTGCAGTGGCCACGGTTGAAATGAACGGCTTGCCGTGGATCACGCACTGCCGCTTGAGCGCGGTTGCTTCCGGAAACACCGAGGACGGATCGACCGGGTCGATCAGGTAGATCGCACCGTCCAGTGTCCGCTCCGGCCCCATGCCGACCACTTCGGCCACCAGCTTCATCAGGCCCCCCTCGCGCCCGTAGGGATACCGGTGCAGGCCGCCGTAGCCGGCCAGGAATCCCTGCCGTTCGATCGCATCGTGGGTGCGCCCGACCGCATGCAGTGACACCCCCAGTTCGCGCAGGCCTGCCTCGCTGGCACGCAGCCAGCGGAACAGCGCCGCGCGCGCATCGTGGTGATGGAGACGGTTGGCAGCCAGGCCGATACGCATCGAGCGCTCCGTAGGACGGGTAGAAGCGGCAGTGTATGTCGGCATTCGCCGATGCGGATGCTTTTCCAATTTTTCTCATTGTCGCGGAAGCCTGCCTCGCTAGCGTGGCTGGCAGCGGTACCGCTGCGCGGCCGTGGTTCCTGCCCGCGAAATGAGGACGTCTACCGTGAATGTCGCCGGCCGCCGCGCCGTCGCCGCCGTCATGGCATCGCTGTTGCTGCCCGGCATCGCCGCTGCATCCGGTTGTACGGGCCCCCTGCAGGTGGCATGGCGCTCCGACCGGCCGCCCCTGTCATACAGCCAGCAGGGCGAGGTTGCGGGACTGGCCGCGGATTACCTGCCGCTGCTGGGCATGCAGGCGGCGCAGCATGCGAAGCCGTTGCCTGCGACGGTACTTACCGAGGGAGCACTGCCGGCCGGCACCCAGGTGCTGCTGGGCTGGCCGCGCGCACAGCTGCCGACAGGCTGGGTGGCCAGCAGGGCCTACCTGGAGGTGCCGCAGGTGATCGTGCGGCGCGAGGGCGCCGCTGCGGTGCTGGGGCTGGAGGGCCTGCGTGGCCGCAGCGTGGCCAGCCCGGACCGGCTGCCGCTGGAGCCATTGCTGGCCGAGCAGGCCCCGGGGGCGCAGCTGCTGGCCCCTGCGCCGCTGGACCACGCGCTGTCACTGCTGCGTGCCGGGCTGGTCGACGCCGTGGTCGCCAATCTCGCTGAACTGGAGGCCGCGCTCCGCGCGGAGCCAGGCGATGCTGTGGTGATCGCGGCACCCGCGGGCTTCGGCGATGCACTGGTACTCGCGGCCGTGCCGGCCTGTGCCGAGGTGGTCGCTGCTTTCGACCAGCGGCTCCTGCAGGAGAGCGATGCACGTCGCGCGTCGAGCCGCAGCGCCTGGCTGCCGGACCGGCCACGCGCGCGGCTCACCGGTTCGGCGCTGCGCTGGCTGGTGCCGGCGTCGCTGATCCTGCTCGCGCTCGTGCTGCTGCATGCCTTCGGCTACTGGCGCGTGCATCGCGAGAGCGTGCGCCGCCGCGTGCTGGAGCAGCGGTTGCACGACGTCACCGCGAACCTGCCGGCGGTGGTCTACCAGGCCCGCCGTTCGGCAACCGGCCACTACAGCCTGGCGCAGATCGCCGGTGACGTGCAGGCGTTGTTCGGCGTAAGCGTGGAGACTGCGCGGATCGACCATCTGCAACTGCTGGCCGCGGTGCATGCCGACGACCGCAGCCGGGTGATGGCGTGCATCGAAGCGGCCGCGCTGGTGCGCGGTCCCATCGACGTTACGTTCCGCACCCGGTCGGCGCAGGGCTGGCGCTGGGTCCGCTCACAGGGACGACCGCTGCAGTGCGATGACAGCAGCGTGGAGTGGAGCGGCTACTGGTTGGATGTCAGTGAAGCACAGGCGCGTGCAGTAGCGCTGGCCGAGGCACGCCGCGCGGCCGAGCAGGCGGCGCTGGCCAAGAGCCATTTCCTGGCGACCATGAGCCACCAGATCCGCACGCCGATGAGTACCCTGCTGGGCATGCTGGAGCGATTGGCTGCCAGTGGCCTGGATGCGGGCCAGCGGCAGGTGCTGACCACCGTGGGTGATGCCGCGCAGATGCTGCGGCAGATCCTGGACGATGTGCTGCACAGCCAGCGCCTGCAGCCAGCGCCACTGCAGCTGCGGCCGACCGATCTTGCGGCGCTGGTGCGCGCGGTGCAGCAGCTGTTAATGCCCGTCGCGGCCAGCCGCGGCCTGCACCTGCACAGCGAGATCGACCCCATGCTGCAGCAGTGGTCGCTGGCCGATGGGCTGCGCCTGCGCCAGGTCCTGTTCAACCTGGCCGGTAATGCACTCAAGTTCACTCTGCAGGGAAGCGTGGTGCTGCAGGCCCATGTGCTGCAGCAGCGCGACGGCGGGCAGCGGTTGCGCCTGCAGGTGACCGATACGGGCGTGGGCATCAGCATGGAGCGGCAACAGGCGGTATTCGCTGCCTACGAGCAGGCCGAGACCTCGACCACGCGCCGCTTTGGTGGCAGTGGGCTGGGCCTGTCGATCTGCCGCGAGCTGGCGGCATCGATGGGGGGCCAGCTGCACCTGCGCAGCGTGCCGGGCAAGGGAACCACCGTATGGCTGGAACTGGTGCTGGCGGCCTGTGCGGCACCGACGGTGGTACCGGTGCTCACGACGGCCGTGCAACGGCCGCTGCCGCCGGCGCGGGCACTGGTTGTTGAAGACCATCCGACCAACCTGCAGTTGCTGGTACAGCGCCTGCGCGAGCTGGGGCTGCAGGTACACGCCTGCGACGACGGCCAGCAGGCATGGGAGGCCTGGCAGGCGCAGCCCTTTGATCTGGTCATCACCGACTGCCATATGCCGCACATGGACGGCTTCGCGCTGGCACGGGCGATCCGTGGCGATACCTGTGCCATCCGTGCGCAGGTGCCGATCGTCGCGCTGACTGCCAGTGTGCTGGAACGCACACGCGAGGCCTGCCGTGATGCGGGCATCGACCATTTCCTGGCCAAGCCGGTGGCGCCGTGCGAACTGCGCGCGCTGCTGGAGGAGCTGCTGTTGCCGGACTCAGTGCGCCAGTAGGCGGACGATGCTGGCAGCGGCATCGCGGCCTTCGGCCACGGCGGTCACCACCAGGTCTGCACCGCGTACCGCGTCGCCACCGGCGAACAGGCGTGGATGCGCGGTCTGGAACGGCAGGCGGTCCTTGCCCCCGGCGACGATGCGGCCGTTGGGCTGGCCTTCCACCCCCAGGTCCGCCAGCCACGCCGGCACGCTCGGCGAGAAGCCGAAGGCGATGATCACCACGTCCGCTTCCAGCAGGGATTCACTGCCTTCGATCGGCACGGCGTTCTGGCGGCCATTGGCATCGGGTTCGCCCAGCCGGGTTTCGACCACGGTCACGCCGATCACTTCATCGTCGGCGCCGGCTTCGATCGACAGCGGTTGGCGGTTGAACAGGAAGCGCACGCCCTCTTCGCGCGCATTGGCCACTTCGCGAGCGCTGCCGGGCATGTTGGCTTCGTCGCGCCGGTAGGAGCAGGTGACCTTGGCCGCGCCGAGGCGCACCGCGCTGCGCACGCAGTCCATGCCGGTATCGCCACCACCGAGCACCACCACCCGCTTGCCGTTGAGGTCGGGCAGGGCGATGGTGTCTTCCCAGCCGGCAATCGGCCGGCCCTTCGGGTCATCGCCGCCGACGATGCGGCTGTTCTGCACCAGGAACGGCAGCGCCGGCAGCACGCCCTTCAGGTCCTGGCCGTCGAGGCCACCATCGGTGTAGCGGTAGGCGCCGGTACCGATGAACACCGCATCGTGGGTGTCCAGCAGCTGCTGCACGCTGAGGTCGCGGCCGATCTCCACGCCGAGGCGGAACTGCACGCCCATGCCCTCCAGCACGTCGCGGCGCCGGTGGATCACGTCCTTGTCCAGCTTGAAGCTGGGAATGCCGAACTGCAGCAGGCCGCCGATCTGCTCGTAGCGGTCATAGACCACCGCGGCAATGCCGGCGCGGGCCAGGCGGTCGGCGCAGGCCAGGCCGGCGGGACCGGCCCCGATCACCGCCACGCTGCGGCCGGTCGGCTGCACCGCGCCCAGGTCAGGGCGCCAGCCGCTGGCCAGCGCGGTATCGACGATGTATTTCTCCACCGCACCGATGGTGACCGCACCGAACTCTTCCAGCGTGCAGCTGCCCTCGCAAAGGCGATCCTGCGGGCAGACCCGGCCGCACACCTCCGGCAGCGGGTTGGTGCTGTGGCACAGCGTGGCGGCTTCGTGGATGCGGTTCTCCTGCACCAGCTGCAGCCACTGCGGAATGGCGTTGTGCACCGGGCACTTCCAGCTGCAGTACGGGTTGCCGCAGTCCAGGCAGCGGCCCGCCTGGTACTGGGCGTCCTCCTTGCCGAACTTTCCGTACAGCTCGCCCCAGTCGCCGGACGTGCGCAGTTCCACCGGGATGCGCTGCGGCATGGTGCGGGGCAGGTCGAGGAACTGGAAGGCGTGCTTGCGGCTCATGGCGGGCTCTGGAATGCGGGGGGGAACGCTGCCGGCCAGCGGCCGGCACTACCGGAAAACATCACGCGGCGCGTCGCAGGGTTTCGGTCAGCGACTCGATGCTGGCGGCCTTGGGTTTGACCAGCCAGAACTTGCCGATGTAATCGCGGAACTCGTCCAGGATCTGTTGTGCCCAGATGCTGCCGGTCAGCTCGCGATGGCGGCCGATCAGGCGGTGCAGGTGCTGGCGGTAGTTCTCGAAGCCTTCGGCGGACACGCGATGGATGTCGATCAGCTCGTGGTTGTAGCGGTCGACGAAATCACGGTCCACGTCCAGTACGTAGGCCAGGCCGCCGGTGAAGCCGGCGCCGAAGTTCAGCCCGACCTTGCCCAGCACCAGCACCACGCCATCGGTCATGTACTCGCAGCAGTGGTCACCGGCACCTTCGACCACGGCCAGCGCGCCGGAATTGCGCACCGCGAAGCGCTCGCCGGCGCGGCCGGCAGCGAACAGCTCACCGCCGGTGGCACCGTACAGGCAGGTGTTGCCGATGATGGCGGTGCTGCGTGCCTCGAAGCGCGCGCCACGCGGCGGCCGCACCACCAGCCGGCCGCCAGCCATGCCCTTGCCGACGTAATCGTTGGCTTCGCCTTCCACTTCCAGGTGCAGGCCACCGACATTGAAGGCGCCGAAGCTCTGCCCGGCGCTGCCACGGAAGCGCAGTTCCAGCGGTGCCTCGGCCATGCCCTGGTTGCCGTGCGCGCGTGCCACCGCACCCGCCAGGCGGGTACCGATGCTGCGGTCGGTGTTGTGGATCAGGAAGCGATGCTCGCCGCCGCGCTTGTGCTCGATGGCCGGGGCCAGCAGGCCATCCATCTGCGTGGCCAGGCTGTCCGGCGATTCGTACAGGCGCTGCGCGGCGCAGTGGCTGCCCTCGTAGTGGCTGTCGGCCAGCAGGCGCGACAGGTCCACGCGCACGCCGTCGCGCGGCGCGGATTCGATCTGGCGCAGCAGGTCGGTACGGCCGACGATCTCTTCCAGCGAACGCGCGCCCAGGTAGGACAGCCAGCCACGCACTTCCTCGGCCAGCAGCCGGAAGAAGTTCTCCACGCGCTCGGGCTGCCCGGTGAAGTGGTTCTCGCGCAGGCGCTCGTCCTGGGTGGCCACGCCGGTGGCACAGTTGTTGAGGTGGCAGATGCGCAGGTACTTGCAGCCCAGCACGATCATCGGCGCGGTGCCGAAGCCGAAGCTGTCGGCGCCCAGCAATGCGGCCTTGACCACGTCCAGCCCGGTCTTCAGGCCGCCATCGGTCTGCAGCAGGGTACGGCCGCGCAGGTCGTTGGCGAGCAGCGCCTGGTGCGCCTCGGCCACGCCCAGCTCCCACGGCACGCCGGCATAGCGGATCGAGCTGACCGGCGAGGCACCGGTGCCGCCATCATGGCCGGAGATGGTGATCAGATCCGCACCGGCCTTGACCACGCCCGCCGCAATCGTTCCGACGCCGGCATGGCTGACCAGCTTCACCGACACCAGCGCGGTCGGGTTGACCTGCTTGAGGTCGTAGATCAGCTGCGCCAGGTCCTCGATCGAATAGATGTCGTGATGCGGCGGCGGCGAAATCAGGCCGATGCCCGGGCGCGCATAGCGCAGCCGCGCGATCAGTTCGTTGACCTTGTGCCCGGGCAGCTGGCCACCCTCGCCGGGCTTGGCACCCTGCGCGACCTTGATCTGCAGCACCTCGGCATTGACCAGGTACTCGGCGGTCACGCCGAAGCGCCCGGAGGCCACCTGCTTGATCTTGCTCCGCCTGGCGGTGCCATAGCGTGCGGGGTCTTCACCGCCTTCGCCGGAATTGCTGCGGCCCCCCAGGCGATTCATCGCAATCGCCAGCGCTTCATGCGCTTCCGGTGACAGGGCGCCGAGGCTGATCGCCGCGGTATCGAAGCGCGGGAACAGTTCGCTGGCCGGGGCCACTTCATCGAGCGGTGCGGGCGTGGCGGCAGGGACCAGTTCCAGCAGGTCACGCAGTGCCGAGGGCGGGCGCGCATGCACCGCATCGCAGTACTGCTGCCAGGCACGCGGATCGCCGCTGCGCGCCGCGCGCTGCAGGGTGGTGACCACGTCCGGGTTGTACATGTGGTACTCGCCGCCGTGCACGTACTTCAGCAGGCCGCCGACATCCACGTCCTGCTGCGCGTCCCACGCCTGCGCGCACAGCTCGCGCGCGTCGGCATCCAGGCGCGCGAAACCCGCGCCACCGATGCGCGAGGCGGTATCCGGGAAGCACAGATCGACGACCTCCGGTTCCAGGCCGATGATCTCGAACAGCTGCGCGCCGCGGTAGCTGGCCACGGTACAGATGCCCATCTTCGAGATGATCTTCGACAGCCCCTTGTAGACGCCCTTGCGGTAGCGGCGGCCGATCTGCGACTGCTCACCGCCCTTGCTGAGCTTGAGGATGCCGCGACGGCCCAGGTCGAACAGGGTCTGGTAGGCCAGGTACGGATACACCGCCGTGGCGCCGAAGCCGAGCAGGCAGGCCATGTGGTGCGGGTCGCGCGCGGTGCCGGTCTCGACGATGAGATTCACGTCGCAGCGCAGGCCCAGCCGCGAGAGGTGGTGGTGGATGGCGCTGGTGGCCAGCAGCGCATGCACCATCGGCCGCCCGGCCACCGGGTAGCGGTCGGACAGCAGCAGCATCACCATGCCGTCGCGCGCGGCCTGTTCGGCCTCGGCGCAGATGCGCTCGATGCCGGCACGCAGACCCTCGTCTTCGCTGTAGGACAGGTCGAGCAGGCGGTTGGCCTGCACGTACTGCTCCATCTTCAGCAGCTGGCGCAGCTTGCGCTGGCTGAGCACCGGCGAATTGAGGATGACGTGGTTCACCGTCTCCGGACCGGCATGGAAGATGTTGGTCTCCTTGCCGAGCTGGGTGGACAGGGACATCGCGCAGTCTTCGCGCAGCGGATCGATCGGCGGGTTGGTGACCTGCGCGAAGGCCTGGCGGAAATAGTCGTACAGCGGGCGGCTGCGCTGGCTCAGCACCGCCATCGGCGTGTCGTCGCCCATCGAGCCGGTGGCTTCCTGCTCGGTCTCGGCCAGCGGCCGCAGCACCTGCTCCACTTCCTCGCTGCTGAGCTGGTACAGCTTGTGGTAGCTGCGCAGGGTGGCTTCGTCGAACGGCTCTTCCACCAGCGACGGGTCGATCAGTTCGGTCTGCAGGTAGGTCACGCCCTGCTGCAGCCACTGCTTGTAGGGCGCGCGGCCGCGGTTGATGCGGTCGACCGCATCGGAGTCGAGCAGGTCGCCGCGCTTGAGGTCGATCGCGATCATTTCGCCGGGGCCGAGCTTGCCCTTGCGCACCACCCGCTCGGTGGGCACTTCCCACACGCCCGCTTCAGAGGCAACCAGGAAGTGGCGGTCGGCGGTCAGCATCCAGCGTGCCGGGCGCAGGCCGTTGCGGTCGAGGGTGCAGACGGCGTAGCGGCTGTCGCAGGCAACGATGCCGGCCGGGCCATCCCACGGCTCGCTGTTCAGGCCGTGGAACTCGTAGAACGCGGCCAGGTCCGGGTCCTTGAACTCCAGCGACTGGGTGGCCGGCGGCACCAGGATGCGCAGCGCCTGGATCAGCTCCATGCCACCGGCGACCATCAGTTCCAGCATGTTGTCCAGGCTCTGCGAGTCCGAGCCGTGCATGGAGATCACCGGGTCGAATTCGGCGATGTCGAAGCGCGGCGTCTTCCACACCTTGCTGCGCGCCTGGGCCCAGCGGCGGTTGCCTTCGATGGTGTTGATCTCGCCATTGTGGGCGAGCATCCGGAACGGGTGGGCAAGCGGCCAGCGCGGCAGCGTGTTGGTCGAGAAGCGCTGGTGGAACACGATCGCGCTGGAGGCCAGTTCGCGCCGCTGCAGGTCGGGATAGAAGCGGCTGAGCTTGTCCGGCAGCACCATGCCCTTGTAGCTGATCGCATCGGGGGTGAGGGTGGTGACGTAGAAATCAGCGTGATCGCGCAGCTGCTGCTCGCTGCGGCGACGGGCCAGGAACAGCGCCAGCGCGAAGCCGGCATCGTCCTGGCCGACACCGGCATCGACGAACACCTGTTCGATGCGCGGCAGGGTATCGCGCGCCAGCTGGCCGCAGACGCTGTCATCGGTGGGTACCTCGCGCCAGCCGGCGACCTTGCAGCCGACCGCTTCCACCTGCGCCTGCAGCTGGGTACGGCAGGCGTCGGCGGCCTCGGTGTCGTGCGGCAGGAACACCAGGCCGGCAGCGAAGCGCGCGCCGGTGGTGATGCCGGCTTCGCTGGCCAGCAGTTTCAGGAATGCATCGGGGCGGCGCAGCAGCAGGCCACAGCCATCGCCGGTCAGGCCATCGGCGGCGACGCCGCCACGGTGGGTCATGCGCGAAAGCGCGGCGATGGCGGTATCAACCAACAGGCGCGAAGGTTGATCGTCGAGCTGGGCGACCATGCCAAATCCACAGGCATCGCGCTCGGAGCGCGGGTCGTAAAGCCCTTGGCGGTTGCGGGGGGCCATCTCTACCTCGATGCGTATAGGGTTGGCGGCGACACTCGTCCCCGCTCATTCCCTGGAGCGCATCGTGAGGCCACCGGATGCCTCGACTAGATCACAGGTTGCTGCAGCGCCGCAATACACGGTTGCAGGTGCAACAGAACGCGCCGGCAACCCCGTGCCGGCGCGGGGTCGCCCTCAGCCGCAGCGCACGCCGCTGACCAGGCCCTTGTCGTCCACTTCGATGTTCAGGCGGTCGCCGAGGAATTCCATCGTGGCCACGTCGTTGGGCTTCATGACGCGCAGCTGGTGGGCACCGGCATCTTCCTGCGCCTGCTTGCCCAGCGCGTCGGCGTAGGCCTGGCCGACCAGGCTCTGCACCTGGCTGGCATCGCAGGTGCCGACCGGCGGTGCCTCGGTGGCCTTGCCGGCTTCGTCGGCCGGTGCCTTGGCGGCTTCGGCAGCCTGCTGGGCATGGGCCGTGGCCGAATCCTGTTCATCCAGCGCCGGTGCCTGGCAGGCGGTCAGGGCCAGCGCGGCCGGCAGCAGCAGGGCGGAGAGCGAACGGGCGCGAATCGGGAACGACATCATGACTCCGGAAGGGATTGTGAAAGCCCGAGCATAGCGGCGAACCGATCCTCACGTGTTTGTCTTGTGTTATCGACAGGATCGCGGCAGCGCGGCAGCGACACTGCACGCATGCCGACCCCCTCTACCCCCGAACGACAGGCCGCGCGCGCTGCGGGCCTGCGCTATGTCGATGACACCCAGCCGGGCATCAGCCGGCGCCGCGCCGGCAAGGGCTTCAGCTACCGCGATGCCGATGGCCATGCGGTGCGCGATGCCGCCACCCTGCAGCGCATCCGCGCGCTGGCGATTCCACCGGCCTATACCGCCGTATGGATCTGCGCCCACGCCAATGGCCATCTGCAGGCCACCGGCCGCGATGCCCGCGGGCGCAAGCAGTACCGCTACCACGCCGATTGGGCCGCAGTGCGCGACGCCGGCAAGTTCGACCGGGTGATCGCCTTTGGTGAAGCACTACCCGCGCTGCGGCGCCGGCTCAGCCGCGATCTCAAGCACAGCGGCTTCCCCCGCGAAAAGGTGCTGGCGGTCGTGGTCGCGCTGCTGGCCGACACCCTGGTGCGGGTAGGCAATGAGTCCTATGCCAAGGAAAACAGATCCTTTGGCCTGACCACGCTGCGCAACCGGCACCTCGACCTGCTGCGCGGCGGGCGCGTACGGATGCGCTTCCGCGGCAAATCCGGGCAGCTGCACGAAGTGACGGTAGGTGACCGCCGGCTGGGCACGCTGGTGCGCGGCGTGCAGCAGTTGCCGGGCCAGGCGTTGTTCCAGTATCGCGACGACGACGGTGCCATCCAGCCGGTCGACTCCGGTGCGGTCAACGATTACCTGCGCGAGGTGATGGGCGAGGAATTCACCGCCAAGGATTTCCGCACCTGGGGCGGCACCCTGGCCGCGGTGCAAGCGTTCGCGGCCACCGAGTTGCCCGAACCGGCCAGCCAGCGTGCGCTGGCCAAGGTACAGCGTGAGGTGGTGTGCAAGGTGGCGACCCAGTTGGGCAATACGCCTGCGGTGTGCCGCAAGGCCTACATCGACCCCTGCGTGTTCGCCGGCTGGGAGCGCGGCGAACTGGCGGAACTAGCCGGCCTGCGTGGGCCGCGCCAGTGGGAACAGGCCACCCTGCGCGTGCTGCGCAGGGCGCGCCGGCTCAGCCGCAGGCGTCAGCCGCAATAGATCGCGGTGATGTTGTTGGTGCGGCCCTTCTCGATGGTCAGGCGGTCACCGCCTTCGTGTGCCGGCGGCACGCGCGGGCCGTCATGGCGCAGCACCTGCACGTGCAGGCTGTCGCTGTCCACGCGCGCGCGCTCGACGGTTGCGGCGGAGGCGGCCAGGCCGAGCGCACCACGCACCCTGTCGCTGTGGCACTGGCCGGAAATCACGCCGTCGATCGGCTGCACCTGGGCTACCGGCGTGCTGCTGCAGGCGGCGAGGGCGAGACAGACGGCGGCGGTGGCGATGGCATGCTTCATGGAAGGATTCCTTGGTGTGGTTGCGTGCAGCGTGCGACGGCGCACGTGGTGGCGGAATGAACACCGTGCACATCGTGGATACGGTGCGCTCACCCCCGCCAACAGCCTGGGTGGAGACACTGCAGTCGCGGCGGATGCCGCCCCCGGTACTGCGGCGCACGCGCCCGGTAGTGCCGGCCGCTGGCCGGCGATCCCATTCCCTCCCCGAGGAGACCTGCATGGCCACCACCCGAAAGACCCCCGCCCGCCGCAAAGCCTCACCCAAGGTGCGCAAGGGCAGCACCGCGACCCAGACCGCTGCCGACCCCGCTCGCCCGCGGGTGGTGAAGACCGCAACCCGCAAGGCGGCGGCTGGTGATCCCCGCGCCGCCCGCGTTGCCGCCCGGCAGCGGCGCCTGCAGGACCAGGAAAAGGCCAAGGATGCCCGCGCGGCCAAGAAGGCCACGAAAAAGACCGCGACCCAGGCCGGCGCACGCCGCCAGCCGGAGGCCATGCCGGCCCAGCAGCTGGCAAAGCCGGGGCGCGAACACGAACTGGAGCTGGCACCGCGCTTCCTCGCGCCGGACTACACCGGCAGCGGCAAGCTGCAGGGCATGCGCGCGATCGTCACTGGCGGTGATTCCGGCATCGGCCGTGCTGTGGCCGTGCTGTTCGCACGCGAAGGCGCCGATGTGGCGGTCCTGCACCTGGACGAGGCCGAAGATGCCGACATCACCCGCCAGCACGTGGAGCGCGAAGGTGGCCGCTGTGTGGTGATCGCCGGTGACGTGCGCGACCCGCGCTTCTGCAACAAGGCGGTCAAGCAGGTGGCCAAGGCCTTCGGTGGCATCGACATCCTGGTCAACAACGCCGCGTTCCAGCTGCACTGCGAGCGGCTGGAGGATCTGGAAGACGCGCACCTGCAGGAGACGCTGCAGACCAACATCGGCGGCTACATCCAGATGGCGCGTGCGGTACTGCCGCATCTGGGCGAGGGCGCCAGCATCATCAACACCGGCTCGGAAACCGGACTCTTCGGCAGCAAGGCGCTGATCGATTACTCGGCCACCAAGGGCGCGATCCATGCGTTCACCAAGGCTCTGGCCAGCCAGCTGCTGCCGCGCGGCATCCGGGTCAACTGCGTGGCGCCGGGGCCGGTATGGACGCCGCTGAACCCGGCCGACAAGCAGGCCGGGGATGTCGCCGAGTTCGGGAAGGACAGCGACATGGGCCGGCCTGCACAGCCTGAAGAGCTGTCACCGGCGTATGTGTTCCTGGCCTCGCCGGTCTGTGCAAGCTACATCAGCGGGGCGATCCTGCCGGTGATGGGTGGACCGCGCGGCTGAGTCGTGTCGGTTCCCGCCTGGATCCGGCGGCAGCGAAGGTGTGCGGCCTGTCAAAGGCCCCACACCGTGCGATTGGGGTAGGCTGATCCTGTACCGACCATGTTCAAGGACCGACCATGCCCGAAATGGATATCAATGCCGCAGCCAACGAGGTCGTCGCCCTGCTGCGGCGGAACGATGCGCGTGCTGCCGCCACCCGCCTCCAGGCCCTGCACGACGGCCAGAGCGCAGTGGTGCAGGAATCGCTGGATCGCTATATCTCGGCGCGTGCGGCCGCCGAGCTTGAGGGCTTGCGCCGGAACGGGGGCGTGGCCGCAGCGGATGCAGCTACGGTGAATCCGATGCTGGATCGCTTGGGCGAGGCGACGCGCCCGCCCCGGATGCCCGATGCTGCCGAGACAGCGGGATTTAGCCAGGCCCAGCAGTACGACGTTTATGGCAGCATCGTGGCCCAGCGCGGCAACATCGCAGCGAACGATGCAATGGCAACCCAGGACCGCGTGGTGCTGGGGTTGCGCGATGAGAACCGCACGACCGAGGCGCGCGGACGTGGGGTCTACGATGACCGCATCGTGGTGCTGTGGAAGGATGCGCAGGGCCGCGGCCATGTGCGCGAGTTCAACCAGGCCACGACCGAGCCGACCGCCCAGTACGACGGCCATGCCAAGACCGCGCCGCGCAGCCCGGGCTTTGGCAATGTGGCGCCGCGTGCCAAGACCGAGGGTGAGGACGTCAACGGCGACCGGGTCAAGGATCTGGGGCGCCTGGGCGAGGGCACCATCGAGATGCGCGCGACCACTCATCCGCGCAATGGCCATCCCGATGAGTTCGCGCTGCGTCCTTCGCAGGACGCGATCACTGCGGGCGCCGGACGGGTGGAGCGCGACAGCAATGGCGATGGCTGGTTCGATGCGCGTGATACCCAGGGCGTGCAGGACCTCAACGACACCTTCAAGATCCATCGTGGCAGCCGTTCCAACACCGATTCGGCCGGTTGCCAGACCATCGGTGGCGGCGAGTATGACGACTTCGTGTCGACGGTGCGCGGCACGCCTGGGCAGAACCGCTGGCAGTACGTGCTGACCTCGGTTGCACCCGGCCAGACGCGCGAATTGGGGCAGGACGTGCCGCTCGCGGCCAACGATGACCCCCGTCAGCCGCAGCATCGCGATCATGCCCTGCAGCAGCAGATCAGTACGCGCCTGCAGGCCCTGGGCGGACGCTACGCCGAGCATGCCGAGGACTACAGCCTGGTGATGCTGCGCGAAGCGAAGGCCGCGGGCATCACCCGGGTCGACCAGATCGTGGCCAGCAATCCCAGCGCCGGCCGTGCGGCTGGCGAGACACTGTTCCTGGTGCAGGGCAGCCCGGGCGATCCTGCGGCGCTGCGCGCAGGGGTCAATGCGGCCGAGGTGCGCGAGACCGCGGTGGAATCCAGCCTGCGCCAGCTGCAGCAGCAATCGCGCGAACAGGCTGCACCTGCGCCCGCGCCGGCACAGCAGCAGGACGCGCCGGTGATGGGAGGGCGTTGATCGATGATCCGATCGCAGCTGACGCCGAGCGTTCCATTGATGCTGCTGCTGGCCTGCAGTGCCTGCGCGCCCGCTGGAGAGCGCGTCGCGCCGGTGGCGCCCACTGCCAGCTCGGCCGCGAAACCGGAGGCCCTGCCTGCGCAGACCCTTCCCACGGACCGCGGACTGCCCGCATTGCCGAAGGCTTCCGGCAGCGGCCATCCCGGCGGCCGCTACGCTACGCTGCCCGAACCTGCCAGGCAGGTGCTGGCGCAGTTGAAGTGCAACGTGGAGAGCGCCAGCAAGGTGGAGGTGCTCTCCATTCCCGCGCAGGATGGCCAGCAGGATTTGATGGTTACTGATCGCAGCGGGCCGCGTTTCCGCTATTGGATGCGGTCGTTCTCCGGCAGTGGCGGTACCACCGGCTATCTGGTGCAGCTGCAGGGCTGCCCGGCAACCACCACGGGCATGCGCGCCTACATCGCACAGGGAGCCGCACCGCTGCAGGATGTCACCGCATCCATCCTGGCGCAGGCCGGATTGCCCGATGCGGCGACCATGACGGCCTACCAGGACAAGGGCGCGGGCGATCTGTTCGCCTTCATCGGCGTGCTGGACAAAGTGCCAGTACTGCGCTGGGTGGCCGAAGCCGACCCCGAACAGCCACTGGCCGCCGATGCACGCAGCTTCGACCATGGCAATGCCATCCACGGCGGTTTCCTGCACTGGAACCAGGATCACTTCGAAGTGGCCAGGGCCGTTCCCGCCGCGCTATGGCCCTGCGATGACAGCCCCTTGCGGCCGTGCAAGGCCGACCCGTTCGTGACGGGGCGTTGAGGCATCGCGCACATAGAAGTCGGCAATGCGCGGAATGAACTGCTGCGGATTGGCACCGACAAGATTGGTCAGCACCACGACCGCCACGCCGCGCTCGGGATAGACCACGAAGGCCGAGCGCGCACCGCCGATACCGGCCACCTGAAGGTCGGGCGATGCGCGCAGTACCGCCCAGCCACCCGCCCACGGGCCGGCGCGGCCATCAGCGAGGCGCTCTGCGCTCCACATCCGCTGCCGGGCCGGGTCCTGCAGCAAACGGCCTTCGGTCAGCGCGACCAGCCAGCGCGCGGTGTCGTCGGCGGTGGTGAGGATGCCGCCACCGGCCCAGAGCGAAGGCGGTATGTCGTAGAACCAGTGCGACAGGCGGGACGGTGCATCCACAGCATCGGTGGCACGCGGGGCCAGGCTGTACATCGTCGCCGCATCCGGAATCAGGTCGTAGCTGTCGCCGAAGGTGGTGCGGGCCATGCGCGCGCTGCTGAACTGGCGTGTGGCCAGGAAACGTTCGTAGGACATACCGGATTGCTGCGCGATGATCCGTGCCAGCAGGACATAGTTGGTCTGGTTGTAGGCGAAGCGCTGCCCGGGCGCCGCTTCCAGCGGCCGCGCTGTCACCGCCGTCCACGCCTGTGCTTCGGAGCCACCGCCCAGCAGTCCGTTCGCATCAAGGATGTCCGGAAGGCCTGAGGCATGCGCCAGCAACTGGCGCACGCGTACGTCTTTCCACGCAGGTGGAAGATCATCCAGGTAGCGCGACGCCGGCGCGTCCAGATCCAGCTGCCCCCGCTGTGCCAACTGTGCGGCGGCCACGCCGGTGAACGCCTTGGTGGCCGAATTGAGCGGGAAGCGGGTGTCGCGCGTGGCAGGCACGCCATTCTCGACGTTGGCCAGGCCATAGGCCTCTGACAGCACGATCTGTCCCTGCTTGACCACGGCGACCTGCAAGCCGGGGATGCGCTGTTCCAGCATGACCTGGCGGATCAGGCGGCGGGTCTGGTCGTTGGCCGGGTCGTGGCTGGCAGAGATGGCAGCGAAGGGCAGTGCACTGATGAGCATGAGCAGCACTCGGAGCGTGGGACGGAACATGCGGCATTCCACTGGGACGTTGCGGATCGGATGCAGACGGCGCGTCAAAGGTTTAAGGGCGCGGTGGTGCCTACCGTTCGTCGGCCCATGACTTCCGGGGGGTTGACTACAGTTGTCGTCACGCAGACAGTGGCGACACGTGTAGTCAAGGGAGTGGTGTCATGCGTGGCAAGACGATCGGGGACCAGGAGCTGGCCCTGCTGCAGTACATCGATGAACATGCGCCGGCCACGGTCGGCGAGGTCGCCAGTGGCTATGGGGAGGCCCGTGGGCTGGCCCGCTCCACCGTGCTGACGATGATGGAGCGACTGCGGGCGAAGGGGTATCTTCAGCGCCAGCAGCAGGACGGTGTCTACCGCTACCAGGCCACGCGTGGCCCGCAGAGCGTGCTGCAGGGCGCGGTGGCGCAGTTCGTCGACAACACCCTGCAGGGCTCGGTGTCGCCGTTCGTGGCCTACCTGTCGCAGCGCCAGGAGGTCAGCGACAACGAGCTGGCCGAGCTGGAAGCGCTGGTTGCCCAACTCCAATCGCGCCGCCACGAGGGCTGAGCCATGGACACCACGATGCTGATCCCGATGTTGGAACGGCTGGGCTGGACCAGCCTGCAGACCGTGCTGCTGGTGGCCCTGGTGTATGGCGTATGCCGCGCGCTGCCGTCGCTGTCGGCGGCGACCCGCTGCCGCCTGTGGTGGCTGGTCTCGCTGCAGGCTGTGCTCGGCCTGTTCTGGAGCCAGCCGTTGCAGCTGGCCTGGCTGCCGGCGCCGCAGGCGGTGGCGATGAGCGCGACCGATGTGGCCGCCGACATGGTCTACCCGCTGGCCCCGGAGGCCTCGGCACAGCTGTTGGCCGCAATGCCGATGCCCGCCGCGGACGTGCCGGCGGTGGCATGGTGGGCCGTCGCACTGGCCACGCTGTGGATGTCCGGCGTGCTGCTGATGGCCCTGCGTACCTTCGGTGAGTGGCGTCGCTGCCGCGCGCTGCTGGCAGCGGCCTATCCCTGCGAGGACGAGGCGCTGGTGCAGGCCCTGCAGCTGGCCTCCGATGCGCACGGCGTGCGTCCTGCGCCGCGGTTGTGGATGAGCACGCAGGTGGACGCACCGCAGCTGGTCGGGCCGTTCCGCCCGGTGCTGCTGCTGCCGGCGGGCGACAACGCCCTGCAGGGCGACGCGCTGGACCTGGCCCTGACCCACGAACTGCAGCACCTGCAGCGGCGTGACCTGCAATGGGGCCTGCTGCCTGCACTGGCCCAGCACCTGTTCTTCTTCCACCCGCTGCTGCGCCTGTCGGTGCGTGAATATGCACAGGCGCGCGAGGAAGCGGTGGATGCAGCGGTGGTTGGCCAGCACGGTGCCAGCCGCCAGGCCTATGGCCGTCTGCTGCTGCAGCTGGGCGTGGCACCGCAGCCGCATCTGGGCGTGGCCAGTGCCGCACCGGATACCACCAGCCTCAAGCGCCGCCTGCTCTCGCTGCAGTCGCGCCGGTCCTGCCCGCGCATCCTGGCGATGGCGTTGACTGCGATGGTGCTGGTGGTGGGCGTGGCGCCGATGCGGCTGGTCGCAGCGCCGGTGCCGCCGGCACCGCCCGCGCCTCCTGCGGCGCCGAAGGTCGTGCCGCCGCCGCCGCCGAAGGCTCCGAAAGCGCCGCCCGCACCGCCTTCGTCCGCGCGCGTTCCGGCCGTGCCGGTGGCGCCCGCGCCGCCCGCCGAGCCGGCTGATGTCGAGGCGTTGTCAGGTCCGGACGATGCGGATGTGGCGGTCGACGTGGATGCGGATGTCGATGTCGATACCGGCATGCACAGTGAACACACGACCTCCCGCACCACTTCCATCACCACCTACGGCCGCCTGGACCTGGGCAAATCGCCGCCGGAGGCCTTCGTGCTGGTAGATGGCGATTCGACCTTCGCCAACGGCGGCATGGACGACGTGACGGTGGCCCGCAGACAGCTCGGCAAGGGCCCGGCGCTGTGGTTCCGCAAGGGCGACAAGCGCTACGTGGTGCGAGACCCGATGATGATCCAGAGCCTGCAGCGTGCCTACAGCGGCGCGGCGGATCTGGGCCGCCAGCAGAGCGAACTGGGCCGCCAACAGAGTGCGCTGGGTCGCCAGCAGGGCGAACTCGGCAGGCAGATGGGCGAGATGGGCCGCCTGCAGGGCGAGGAGGCGCGCCGCATGGCACTGGCCGCTGCCGAGGCTGCGCGCAGCGCGATGGCCGCGCATGACATCAACCGCGAAGCGGCGGCAGAAGCGGCGAAGGCGGCGCCGGGCGCGACCAACGATGCGGCCATTGCACGTGAGGCTGCTGCAGAGGCACGTCGTGCGATGCAGGAAGTGGACAACGAAACCGCGCGGGCCACCCACACCCGCGGCATGCAGCGCCTGGCCAGCCAGCAGTCTGAACTGGCCAGCCGCCAGGCGGCGCTGGGCAGCCGGCAGGCTGCGTTGGGTGAGCGTCAGGCACGCGTGCATGAGCAGGCGTCGCGGCAGGCGCAGCAGGTGATCGCGCGCGCACTGGCCAGCGGCAAGGCCGAGCGACTCTGACTGGTAGTGCCGGCCGCTGGCCGGCAATGTGGGGTGCCGGCCAGTGGCCGGCACCCACTGGGTTGATCAACCGCAGCTGGCGCGCTCGATCCGGTTCTGACCGTCCACCTGCACCGTCACGCGGTCCTGGCGGAAGTCCATGGTTACTTCCATGCCCGGCTTGACCACGCGCGCGTTGCGGGCACCGCTGTCGGCGACCAGTTTCTTGATGGTGGCCTCGTCGGCGGTCTTGCCGGTGAAGGCTTCCAGCGCTTCCGGCCTGCATTCGTGGGCGGCATCGGCCACCGGTGCCGGTGCGGCATCGTGGGTGGTGCTGCTGCCGGCGTGGCTGCAGGCGGCCAGCGGCAGGATGGCGAGCAGGGCAAGCGGATTGAGGCGCATCGTCGGACTCCAGGCGTGGATGGTGGCGGCAGTGTCACCGCTGCCACCGTCAGGGCATGTCAACGCGGCCCTTGGCCATTACTGCCCGACCAGCGCCAGTGTTTCGCGCTCGCGCTGCTCCTCGCGCACCAGTCGCTGCAGCAGCAGGGCCAGGGTGACCACGTCCTGATGGTTGTGGTCGGCCACCCGACGCAGGTTCACCGCATCGCCGCCGCGCAGGAAACGCAGCCATGCGCCCGGGGCTTCGGAGCCAGGCAGGTCATCCTCGCGCACCACGCGCAGCAGCTGGCGCTCAATGGTGGACAGCTTGCAGTTCTCCCACGTGCCGCGATAGCGGCGGCGGGTCGGGTACAGCAGGTCGACGTGATCCAGCGCGCTGATCGGGCAACGCTGGCGGGCCAGCCGGTAGCGCGTCTTCAGCAGCGGCGCATCGTAGCTGCGCCCGTTGTAGCTGCAGAACACGGTGGACGGCTGCAGCCAGCGGGCGAAGGTGGCCAGCATCGCGTCCTCGGCGGCCATCGTCGACATCAGCAACTGGCGGATGCGCAGGCCTTCGCCACGCTGCGGGCACACATGCCAGTCGGCGGCGCCGATCATGAAGGCGCGGGTGCCAGTGCCGCCGGCCAGGCCGGTGGTCTCGGTATCGAAGAACAGCAGGTCGCGCGCGGCGACGTGCTCGTGCTCGCGCCTGGCGAACGCCAGGGAAAGCGGTTCCGCGGGAATCGATTGCGGCTGCAGCGACTCGATCAGGAACAGTCCCGGCGCGATTTCCTCGCCGGGGAGCTGGCGATCCTGGGCACTGGCGCGTGCCGGTGCGGCTCCACCACGCGAGCGCAGGCCGAGCAGGCGGTGCAGGCTGCCCACTTCCGGTCGACGCAACGGTGCGGCGGCCGTCACAGGCGCGGCAGCGCCGGTCGGCTTGTGGCGGATTTCCTGTTCGACCCAGGCGAACACCGAGCGCTCCGCCGGTGGCTGCCGTGCATCGCTGGCGGCTACCGGGGCCGGCGCCGGGGGGGGCGGTTCGGGTGCCACCGGCGTGACTGCTTTCGGGTCGCCGGCCTGCTTCCGCAGCAGGCGCAGCTTGTCCAGGCTCAGGCTCACGGTGCCAGCAGCTCCATCGGCTCGCGCGTGGTCACCACCACGTCGCGCACGTGCTGGCAGGCTTCTGCGTCGAACAGGTCGAGCACGCGCAGCGCCAGCGCGCGCGGCGAGGTTTCATCTTCCTCCTGTGCAGCCAGCACCGGGCCGACACAGGCCGGGCAACCGGCCTTGCAGTCGCAGCGCTGCACCAGTTCGCGCGCGCGCTGCACCAGCTCGGCCTGGCGCTGCCACAGCGGCTCGCTCAGGCCAACGCCGCCAGGAAAGTTGTCGTACAGATAAACGGTCGGCACGAACTCCTGCAGCAGCTCCACCGCGCCAGGGTCGCCTTCGCTGCCGCGCAGCTGGCCACGGCCGCTCTGGTCGGCGATCGCGAACCAGGCACCATCGCCGTTGCCGACTGACTTCTGCAGATCGCGCGCATCGGCCATCACCGCCACGGTGGCGACGATGTGCAGGGCATACGCGGCGCCGAGGAACCCATCCAGCGCATCCTGCTTGCTGGCGAACGCGCGCAGCAGCAGCGCCTGCGGCAGCTGCCACCACACCGCAGTGGTGTGCAGTTCCTGGTCGGGCAGGTTCACCGGCCCATAGCCGATGTTCTCGTGGGTGTAATAGCGGATCTTCTTGTAGCCGGCCACGCGACGCACCACGTGCACTTCGCCATGGTGCGAATCGCCACGGCCGGCCACGCCACCGTCGAAACGGTCCAGCACCTTGAGCTTGGTGAAGTCGATGCTGTCGGTGTAGTAATCCACATGCGTGCGGGTGACATAGGCCTTGCGGCCGTCCCAGTCCAGCGTCTCCACCTGGTAGGGCGTGGACTGCACCATGTGGATGGCGCCTTCGTACAGGGTGAGTGCGGCGGCGGAATAATCGACCTCGGCGATGATCTGCTGGCGGCCGTCGCTGCGGTCGACCACCACGAAGTTGCCGTCGGCCACCGCGCGCAGGCTCACCGCGTTGGCCGGATAGCTGTCGGCGATCCATTCCCAGCGCTCGCCTTCGCGGTGGATGACTTCGGTTTCGGCCAGCGCTTCCAGGAACACTTCCGGATCGATCGGGCCGAAGCCATCGCCAACCCGGAACGGCAGTTCGAAGGCTGCGCAGCGGATGTGGTCGAACAGGATCAGCGGCTGGTCAGGTGCAATGCGTGCATGTTCGGGCGAGGCCTCGGCGAAGAAGTCCGGATGCCGCACCACGTACTGGTCCAGCGGCTGCGAGCTGGCCACCATCACCCCCAGCGCCGGCTGCTGGCGGCGACCGGCGCGGCCGAAGCGCTGCCAGGTGGCGGCCACGCTGCCGGGATAGCCGTTGAGAATGACCACGTCCAGGCTGCCGATATCCACGCCCAGTTCCAGCGCCGACGTGCTGACGATGCCGTCGATGTTGCCGGCGCGCATCGCACGCTCGGTCTCGCGACGCTCGGTGGGCAGGTAGCCGCCACGGTAGGCGCGGATGCGCGGCGGCTTGCGCGGGTCGTGGTCGAAGATGTCCTTCAGGTACTTGGTCAGCACTTCGACCATCAACCGGGTCTGCGCGAACACCAGGGTCTTCAGCCCGGACTTGATCGCGATGCGCGCGATGCGGTTGCTCTGCGAGCGTGCCGAGGCGCGCAGGCCCAGGTCCGGATTGATCACCGGCGGGTTCCACAGCAGTACCTGTTTCGGTCCGCTGGGCGCACCGGATTCGGTGATCGCGGTGACCGGTGCCTCGATCAACGCCTCGGCATGCGCCTGCGGATTGCCGATGGTGGCCGAGCACAGGATGAACTGCGGTTGCACGCCGTAGAACGCGCAGATGCGCTTGAGCCGGCGCAGCACGTTGGTGACGTGGCTGCCGAACACGCCGCGGTAGGTGTGTACTTCGTCGATGACGATGTAGCGCAGGTTCTCGAAGAACTGCGCCCACTTGGTGTGATGCGGCAGGATCGCCTGGTGCAGCATGTCCGGGTTGGACACCACGATGTCGCCATGCAGGCGGATCGCCTGGCGCGCATCACCCGGGGTATCGCCATCGAAGGTGAAGGCCTTGACGCCCAGATCGCCGGCACGGTTGAGTTCCAGCAGCTCGGCCACCTGGTCCTGTGCCAGCGCCTTGGTCGGGAACAGGTACAGCGCCTTGGCCTTGTCCTGCATCGCCGCGCTGACCACGGGCAGGGTGTAGCACAGCGACTTGCCGCTGGCGGTGGGGGTGACGATGGCCACGTGCTCACCACGCTGGCTGGCCTCCCAGGCCTCGGCCTGGTGGCTGTAGAGCTGCTCGATGCCGCGTGCCTTCAGGGCCGCGGCCAGGGCCGACGGTACCGCATCGGGAATGGGGGCATAGCGGCCCTCGCGGCCGGGAATGGCAAAGCTGCCGGTGATGCGGTCCTGGTAGCGGCGCTGCAGGCGCGCGCTGAGCAGGGCGCCGTCACGGGCGGGCAGGCCATCGCGGGTGGCGAGCTTCTGCTCGGCATCGGCGGTGCGCTTGGCGAGTTCGTAAGCCATGGAAAGTGGAGCCGGGACGGATTGCGAGGGGTCACATGGCACCACATCCACGTCTCAGGATGTGAGACATCGCACACGGAGGGCGTGAACCGTTCAGTGCTCGCGTCCCGTGGCGCCGCCGCATCTCCCCTGGCTGAACAGCTGCCAGTGCAGCAACGAAATCTGAAGCCGGCATCCGTATCCTTGGGCGCTGGACGCAACCAACAGGGCGGATGGCTGTGGCACGACGTGGAACGCAGGGAGCACTCCTGGCCGGCATGCTGCTGGCCGGCATCGCGCAGGCGCAGCAGGCCGCGCCGGTATCGGTGCCCGATCCTGCACCCGTTCCCCCTGCTGATGCCCCGGCAGCAGCCACCGCGCCGATCTCCACCGCCCTGCCGCAGGACAACGTCACCACCCTCGGCGAGGTGCGTGCACTCAAGCCCGACGACGAGCCGCTGGACCTGTACCGCTTCAAGAACCCGGTGAAGTTCGGCGACAACCGCTTCAGCCGCGACTGGAGCGAGCCACCGTCACCGGAGCAGGTCAGCATGGGCGGCGGCTACATCATGATGGGCGTGGTCAAGGGCGTGCTGGCGGCGGGCCGGGGCCTGAACAAGCTCACCGGTGGCCCCGACCAGATCCAGTCCGCCATCGCCCGGCCACCGCCTGAGCTCAGTGCCGAACAGCGGCAGCGTGCGCTGCGGTTCTCCCAGCAGCAGGATGCCGGTGATGCACCGCCGGTGAAGTAGGCCGGTATATCCTGCCGGTTCCTCAACCGATAGCGCTGCCATGTTCCTGCGTTCGTTCTGCCTGCTGGCTGCATTGCTGCCCGCGTCCGCCTTTGCTGCCGGCATCGCCGGTGATGGCGCGTGCCGCAATGGCGCGTTCCCCTCCGAACAGAGCCGGTTCGCGCTGGCGCGGGTGGTCGACGCACCGCGCCTGTATCTGCTCGGCGACATGGACGGGTGCCCCGCCAAGGGCGAACCGGCCTGCCGCCAGCGCAGCTATGTGGTCAACGGCGATACGGTGGTGACCGGTCGCGACCTTGGCCGCTACCGCTGTGCGTTCTTCCCGAACAAGGTGGGCGGCAGCGCCGGCTGGGTGGACCGCAGCAAGCTGCAGCCGTTGCCGGTGGCCGTGCCAACGCTGCAGGACTGGGTGGGCCACTGGAAAGACGGCGACAACGGCCTGCGCATCACCGTGCAGGGTGGACAACTGCATGTGGATGGCGACGCCTACTGGCCTTCTGCCAACCCCACGCCGGAACAGCGCCCGTATGGCCCGAACATGGGCCAGGTGGAAGCGCGCGCGACGCCGCGTGGTGCTGATGTCGAGTTCGTCGAGGACACGTGCCGGGTGCGCGTGCACTCGCTGGGCGAGGTGCTGATCGTGGCCGACAACAGCGAATGCGGTGGCATGAACGTGCGCTTCAACGGCGTTTACCGGCGCGCGGGCACGCGTTGAAGGACGCATGACGGAGGGGGTCAGAGCCCTGTCGCGGGCGAAAGGGATCCGACCCCGGGTCAGCGCCGCCGCTCCAGCCACCACAGCAGCGAAGCGCACACCGTGAACGCCAGCCACCAGGGCCAGCGCGAGCCCGGCACGGGCTGCATCATCGCCGTGTTCGTCGGCCCGCTGACGGACAACGCCCGCGTGGTTGCATCGATCATCGCCTGCTGGTGCAGTGCAGGTGCGGCCTTCGGGTCGAACACATAGCGCCAGACCGTGGTGTCGCCGTGCTGCAGGCGCTGCCAACCCGCCTCGCGCGGCCACCAGCCGGCGCAGCGCAGGGTCGACGTTGCGCCGTCAACGATCAGGGGCACGCTGTCTCCGCGCGCGTTGAAGACCTGCAGTGGCGCCTGCACGCCGCACAGCGCCTGCCGTTCGCCCGCCCAGCCGAGCGTCTGCGGCGACCACAGCGCATCACCGCTGCCCTGCGCACGCCCCAGCGTGGCGACGACGCTGCTCCAGAGTTCACCGTGGCGATCATCGCGTCCGGCCAGCACCCAGCGCCAGCTGTCGGTGATCGGCAGCAGGCCGATGCGGCCCTTGCCGACCGCGCGCCAGCCGCCGACGGCCTTGCCCGTCCCATCCCGCAGCAGGGCGTTGCTGCCTGGCGCCTGCAGCGCCAGTGCTTCCAGCGCGGGCAGGGGCGCACTGTGCGAGCTGCGGTCAGCCTCCTCGCCGTAGCCGGTCGGCAGCGTTCCGGCGGCGAGCGGGCCGCGTCGTGCGGCGAGGACCGCGCTGTCGCCGTCGCCGGGAAGTTCGAGGGCGTGGCTGCTGCCATCGCCCTGCACCGGCAGGCCCAGATCCTGCAGGCGCTGGCGCGCGCCGGCTGCAGGTGCGCCTGCACTACGCAACAGAACGCCAAGGCCGTCACGCAACGCCTGCCGCACGGCAGCCAGCTGGCCGGCACTCAATGCGGTCAGGCTGCGCTCGTCCAGCAGCAACAGATCGCTGCGCGCGAGTGACGCTGCATCCAGCGCGACCGCGCCATCCCCCACGCTGACACCTGCCCCGGTATCGGCCTGTACCTGCACGCGGATGCCGGTATCGGCGGCCCAGCGGCGCAGGTACTTCAGCTCCGGGCCCGGCGCACTGGCACGCACCAGCATGCGCAGCGGTGCCGCCGGCAGGGTCTGCTGCGGTACCGGCGCGCTGTCCACCACATGACCGCCGGCATCGAGCAGGCGCAGCTGGAACACGCTGCGGCCCTCGGCGCGGGCGATGCCGCTGAGCTGCACGTGACCGTCCTCGGCAACGTCCACGCGATCGACCACGCTGTCGGCGGGGTCAAGCAGTTCCGCCTTGGCCTTGGCGACGCCGCGCGCCTGTGCATGCACGTCGAAGCGTGCGCCGGGCGCGGTGTCGGCGGGTGGCTGCAGCGCGATCCACCCGCGCGTCGGAGCTACCGGCTGCCAGCGCACGTCGCGTGGCAGTACCGCGTCGCGGTCACGCGCGACCAGGCCGGCACCGACCAGCGTCAGCGTGGAAGCCGGATGCTGGCGCAGCGCCGTGGCCAGGTCCGGCACGCGCTGGCCCCCAGGCACATCGGCAGCCTCAGGCAACAGCAGCCGCGGGCCTGCGCTGGCCGGCAGCGCGCCGGCCTTGTCGGCATCGATTCCCAGCACGACCAGGCCGACCGCGGGTTGCTGGCCGGTGGGCGGGACCAGGCAGAAGTACAGCAGCGTGGCAGCGATCAGCTGCAGCGCAATCACGATCCACTGGCGGCCACGACGCGCGGCATTGCCACGCAGCTGGCGCACGCTGGCGATGACCACGATCAGGACGAGTGCCAGCGCAATCCACAGGTTCACAGCGGAGGCGTTCATGGCTGCACCTCCAGCGCATCAAGGTACCGCTGCCCCATCGCATCGGCGGCGTTGCGCCGCATTGCCTGCGGCAGGGGTCGCTGCAGCGCGCGCCATACCTGTGCGCGCAGGCGCTGGCGGCAGTCGCGGCAGCCGGGTTCGATGCGCAGCTGCTCGATGGCGGCAGCCAGATCGAGTGCGTCGGGCAGGTAGGCGGCATTGCGCTGCTGCCAGCTGGCGAGTGCGTCGAGGTCGGGCACGCTGGTGTCATCGCCGAGGCGCTGCCACGCTTCGACGATGGCCGGATCGGGCGGGGTGCGGGCGGCCAACGGCAGTTCACGGCTGGCCAGCCCAGCGCGATCGCCACCCAGCCGGCGGCCTTCATCGATCGGCGGCAGCTCCGGCCCCACCCGTGCCAGGTAGATGCGCTCGGCCTGCTGCACCTGCTTGATGAACCCCAGTGCCTTGTAGGCGAACGGCAGTGCCTGCTCCGGACGGCCCTGGCGCAGCTCGCCTTCGGCCGACCACATCTGGTCCAGCGCGGCCTTCAGCGTGGCGCGGGTCTGTGGGTCGAGCAGGGTCGCGGCCTCGGCATGGTCGTGGGTGTGGCCGTACTCCGACAGCACATCGGTGGCGCTGCCGAACACCGGTGGCGCATCGGCATTGGACGCCTTGCCGCCGTGGTCGTGGCCATGCGCGTCGTGCGCACCGGCCTCGGCGCCATGGTCGTGATCGTGTTCGTCGTCGTGGCTGTCTGCGGTCGGCGCATCGCTGGTGGGCAGGTCGCTGGTCGGCGGTGGCTTCGGTGCACCTTCGCTTTCTTCGCCCAGGAACTGGCCATAGCGCAGGCGCAGGATGCGCTGGTCGACACCGATCGCATCGCTGCGTTTCACGAAGTCCTCGGCGGCGAGGCTGCGTCGCTGCCGGATCAACGCCTCGGCATCGATGATGATCTGCCGCTGGCTGCGGAAATAGGCCGGCAGGGTCTTCTTGATGCGGCCTTCCAGTTCGGCACCGAGTGCAACCTCGGCGCTAGGCAAGCGCAGGATCACGCTGCTGCTGCGCCCGGTCTGCGGCGTTGGCGCGTGGTTGTCGCACACTTCCAGCTGGGCGATGACATCGTTGCCCGGTTGCGCGCCCAGCGCAGCCAGATCAAGCGTGTGGGCGAAACGCCGCGCGGTGGCTTCGCCGCTGCCGGCAAGCGTCACGCTGCGTTTCACGAAGGTGATGTTCTCACCGCTGCCCTGGGTGGTGGTGACCGACAGCGTTGCCTGCGCGGCTACGCCGTAGTCGTCGGTGGCCTCGAAGCGCAACGACCACTGGCGTTGCCCGGGCGTGCCCAGCACCAGGCTGGCGGCCGGCTCCAGCACGCGTACGCCGGGCGCGCGGTCGGCGACCACGTCCAGACGATGCAGGTCGGTTCCGGCCAACGCCGGCTCGCTCACCACGCGGTACAGCACCGGCGTGCGCGCCACATCCTGTGCCTGCCACTGGCCATCGTGTTCGTTCAGCGGCAACCGGCGACCATCGTGGAACTGCAGCCATGCCTTGTCCGGTGCGCGATCAAAGCGCAACGACCACGACAGCCGGCTGTCGGCGGCGACCTTGGCATCCAGTGCGTTCTGGGTGAGCGTGGCCTGGCCGGTATAGGCCGGCGCGTCGATGCGCATGCGGGTGGACTGCAGGTGCAGTGGGCCCGCGGCAGCCGTGCTGCCAGGCGCCGACGCACGGGCCGGCGCGGAGCCGGGGCTGGAACGTGGCCAGCCGAATGCCAGCGCAACGATGGCCAGGCCTGCGATCCAGCACAGCGCCAATGCTCCACGCGGCCAGCGCGGACGCAGTTCCGGCATCGCGCGTTCCAGCGTGGCCAGCACATGCGCGCGCTGGCGCTGCTGCAGCGGATTGAGGGTAAGCGCATCGGCAAACAGCAGGTCGGCACTGTCCTCACTGGCGCCGCTGCCATCGAGCTGGCGCTGCAACCACTGCGGGTCCAGCTGGCGGGAGCGTGCCGTGGCGAGCGCTGCGCAGGCAAGCAGGCCGATGGTGCCGATCACGCAGGCGATATCGAAGCCCGCCAGGCGCAGCGCCAGCACCGTTGCGGCCAGCGCCCACGGCAGGCCCAGCAGCAGGGTGACGAGCGCACGGCGGCGGCGCGCGTGCTGCCAGGCGAGCTGCAGGGTGTTCATGCGGGCCCCCTGCGTCGATGACTGCTGGCCATCCAGCGTTCCAGCGCGAACAGCAGCACGATGGCCAGCAGCAACCACGGGGTGAGCTTGCGCAGCGGCGGCGTTGCCGCAGGCAGTGCTGCCTGGCGGGGGGCCTGGTCCTGGGCATCGCCGAGGCGTGGCAGCGGAGGCGGCTGCAGAGCCAGCAGCAGCGCGCGTGGCAACTGCGGATCGCGCAGCGCAGCGTTGCCTGAGGCATCCCAGTCGCCGGGCAGAGACAGCAGGACACCGTGGCCGATGCGTTGCTGCCACAGCAGCGGGGAGCCCTCGGTGTTGCGCAGCAGGATGCTGGCCTCGGCGGCAGGCTTGCCGGCAGTCACTACACGTCCGCCGTCCTGCAGCCACGCCTGCCAGTTCGCCGGCAGTGCGCCAGTGCGGCTCCACACGCCGATCTCGCCGCGTTCGGGCAGCGCATCCGCCACCAGAGGCGCGAGCGGCGCCTGCCTGCCCCACGCGCGCTGCAGTGCATTCAACCAGTGCTGGACGGCGGCCGAAGCATCGCTGTGCACGCGCAGGCGCGGCAACGTTGCGGCACTCGGTCGCTCACTCACCGGTATCGGCTGCGGGCGCCACTGCACCTCGCGCGACAGCTGCAGGCGTGCGCCGTCCAGGCCGGGCAGGGGATCGGGAACGTGCACGGTCAATGCGGTGCCCGCAGGCAGCTGTGCGTCCAGTTCGCGCAGCAGGCTGGGCAGGGAAGCCGTGGACGCGGGTGGCACTTGATCAATGGCAGGGAAGCCGGGCGCCAGCCAATGCCAGTTGCCCGCTTCGGCGGTGCCGCGTAGTGCGGTCGCGTCCAGCCCTGGGGCTACGACCGTCCACGCAGTGAGGGCTGGCGCAGGCCCGGTCAATGCAGGTCGTGCCAGCAGCAAGGCCAACGCGGCAAGCAACAGCAGGCGCACCAGCAGCAACGGCCAGTCATCGAAGCGGATGCGCTGGCGCGGCCGGATCTGTGCACGCAGCCAGCGCAGCGCGGCGAAATCCAGCGGTGTGTACGGATGGCGGCGGGCGAGGTGGATCAGCAGCGGCAGCAACCCTGCAGCGAGCGCGGCCAGGCCCAACGGGAACAGCAGGGTCATGCGCCGCCCCTGCGGCCAAACAGTGCCTGCAGTGGTTGGTCCAGCGGCTGGTCGAGCCAGCCAGTGGCACTGGCGATGCCGCTGGCCTGCAGGCGCGACTGCAATGCGTTGCGTGCGTCAGCGAAGCGTTGCAGGTAGTCGGTGCGGATCGCCGCGCCATCGCCCAGCAGTTCCTCGCCGGTCTCCGGATCGCGGAAGCGATGGCCTGCGCCGAACGGGAAGTCCCGCTCGTCGGCGGTGAGGATCTGCAGCAGTGCCACTTCGCGGCGTGCGCTGGCCAGTTGTTCCAGCAGCACAATGCCGGCCTCGTCAAAACCGTCGCCGATCGCCAGCAGCAGATCGCCCGGGCGCACGCGCTCCCACAGCGGGCGCAGGCGATCGGCCACAGGCCAGCCGCCACGCGCCTGCAGTGCATGCAGTTGCAGGTGCACGCGATCACGCTGGCGTGCGCCGTTCGCTGCGGGCACCAACTGCAGTCCATCGCCATTGATCGCCAGCAGGCCGAAACGGTCGCTCTGCTGCAGGGCCAGTTCCACCACGCAGGCGGCCACACCGCGCATGTGGTCCAGGCGGGTGCGCTGCGGTGCCGCGCGATCGGCCTGGCCGGCCGAGGCGGTGGCATCAAGCAGCAGCCAGACCGTGATCGGGCTTTCGCGTTCGGATTCGCGCACGAAGAAGCGGTCCGAGCGTGCATACAGCTTCCAGTCGATCTGGCGCAGCTCATCGCCTGGTTCGTAGGCACGGTACTGGGCGAATTCGAGGCCGGCACCGCGGCTGCGGCTGGCGTGCTGGCCGATGCCACTGGCGCCACTGGCCAGGCGTGGCCGCACGCGGAGCGTGCGCAGGCGCGCACGCAGTTCCGGTGGCAAGGTCAGCGGGGTACCGGCGTTCACGGGTGGCTCAACCCGGGAACGGCACGGCCTGCAGCAGGGCGGCGACCACGTCGTCGGCACGCTTCTGCTCGGCCTCGGCGGCGAACGACAGCAGCAGGCGATGGCGCATCACCGGCGCGGCCAGTGCCTGCACATCCTCGCGGGTGGCGGCAAAGCGGCCCTGCAGCAATGCGCGCGCTTTTGCCGCCAGCACCAGCGACTGTCCGGCGCGCGGGCCCGCGCCCCACTTCACCCACTGGTTGATCGCGGCGGGTGCGCCTTCGCCTGGGCGGCTGGCGCGCACCAGGCGGGTGATCCAGGCCAGCACATCCGGGCTGACATGCACCTGGCGTACGGCGGCCTGCAGCGCGATCACCGCCTCTGCATCCATCACCTTCGGCACCGCGTCGGTGGCGCCGCCGGTGGTCTGTTCCAGGATCTGCCGCTCCTCGTCCTCGCTGGGGTAATCCACCAGCACGTGCAGCAGGAAGCGGTCCAGCTGCGCTTCCGGCAGTGGGTAAGTGCCCGCCTGCTCGATCGGGTTCTGTGTGGCCAGCACGAAGAACGGCGCCGGCAGTGCGTAGGTGGTGCCGGCGTAGCTGACCGTGCGTTCCTGCATCGCTTCCAGCAGTGCGGCCTGGGTCTTGGGCGGGGTGCGGTTGAGTTCGTCTGCCAACAGCAGGTGGGTGAAGATCGGGCCCTGCTGGAAACGGAAATGGCGATGGCCGGTGCCGTGGTCTTCCTCCAGCAGCTCGGTGCCGAGGATGTCGCTGGGCATCAGGTCGGGGGTGAACTGCACGCGCCGGAACTGCAGTTCCAGCGCCTGCCCGAGCGAGCGCACCAGCAGGGTCTTGCCGAGCCCGGGCGCGCCTTCCAGCAGGCAGTGGCCGCCGGCCAGCAGGCCGATCAGCAGCTGCTCGACCACGGTGTGCTGGCCCACCACGGCGCGTGCAAGCGTGGCGCGCAGCGCATCCAGGCGTGGCAACAGGGAATCGAGGTCGGGGGAAGTCATGGGCGTGCCGGTCCTATCAATTGTTCAACGCGTACATCACGATGTTGACGCCGAAGCGGGTGTTGTCTTCGGCCAGGAAACGCTTGTTGCGCCAGTCGTAGTCCCACTCGCAGCCGTAGTCCTTGTTGCTGTAGAGCAGCCCCAGGCGGCCATCGATCTCGATGCCCTTCAGGTAGTCGTGCACCAGGTCGTCGCCCCAGCCGTTGAGTTCGAAGCTGGTGGCCGGCGGGCCATCGGGGAAACGGAAGAAGCTGCGGTACAGCGGGTGGCTGTTGGGCAGCTTCTGCAGTGCCCTGGGACCAAACAGGCGGCCCATCTGTGCCTCGAACGAGGTGGCGAACAGCCCATCGATATCGTGGTTGCAGTCGTCGACGAAGACGAAGCCGCCATTGCGCACATAGCGCACGAAGTTCTGCCGCTCGGCGGCATTGAACTCCACCAGCGTGTGGCCGGCCAGGTAGCAGAACGGCGCTTCCAGCATGCGCGGGTCGGCCAGTGCCACCACGTGCTCCTGCGGGTCCACGCGCAGCGAGGTGTAGTCGATCAGCGAGGTGATCAGGTTGGACGGCATGCGCGCGTCCACGTCCCAGTCACCGGAGTCGTACTGCAGGCGGGTGAACCAGAAGTCGTAGCGCGAACTGCGCGGGCCTGCCTGTGCCCAGGCCGGCAGCGCCGCCGCCGAAGCGGCAGCGGCCAACCAGCGCAGGCAGGCCCGGCGATCCATCAGACGGCGTCGGACAGCGAGGTGAAGGTGAAATCGCGCAGCTTCATCGGCGGGATCATCATCACGTAGCTGGACTCATCACCGGCCACACGCACCGGCTTGCCCAGCTCTTCGATGTTGTTGAGCATGATCACCGGCGACTCGTTGAAGCGGAAGTTCTTCACCGGGTGCTTGATCTGGCCGTTCTCGATGTAGAAGGTGCCGTCGCGGGTGAGGCCGGTCAGCAGCACCGTCTGCGGATCGACCATGCGGATGTACCAGGTACGCGTGACCAGGATGCCCTTCTGGGTGCCACGCACCAGCTCGGCGGTGCTTTTGTCGCCACCGCTCATCAGCAGGTTGCCCGGCGAGGCCTTGGCGGTCTTGCCCTGCTTCTGCGCCCAGAAGCGCGAGTAGTCCAGGTTGGCGATCTTGCCGTTCTCGATGATGGCCATGCGCTCGCGCGGCAGGCCTTCGTTGTCCCACGGCAGCACCGGTGCGTCCGGATGCCACGGATCGGCGATCATGGTCACGCGCGGGTCGTAGACCTGCTCGCCCAGCTTGTTGCCACCACCCTTCTTCGACAGGAAGCTGCGGCCTTCATCGGCCGAGCGCGCACTGAAGAAGTTCATCATGAAGCTGATCAGGCCTGCCGCTGCGGCCGGCTCCAGGATCACCGTGTACTTGCCCGGTTCCAGCGCCTTGGCTTCGGCCGACTCGGTGGCCTTGCGCATGGCGATGTGGATGTCCTGGTCGGCCTTGAAGTCGGCCGCATCCTTCAGGTTGCGGCCGACCCAGCCCGAGCCGCGGCCATCTTCAGTGCGCACGGTGCAGGTGTAATCGAAGTTGGTGGTGCGCTGGTAGGCGAAGTTGCCGTTGCTGTTGGCGGTGGCCTGGAAGCCCTGGCCGTCCTCGAGGAAGCCGGCGGCGATCAGGCCGTGACCACGGCACGGGGCGATCGAATCGGCGGCGACCTTGGCACGGAACGCCGGATCGATGGCAGCAGTGGATTCGCTGAAGGTGGGGCTGGCGCGGTAGCTCTGCTTGCCGATGGCCGGCATGAACTCCGGGTTCTCCGGGGCCAGGCGGGCCAGGTCTTCGGCACGGCGCACCACGCGTTCCAGCGCGGCATCGTCGAACTCGTTGATCGAGGCGGTGCCGACGCGCTTGCCGAAGGCGACGGTGACTGCCAGTTCGGTGTTGTCGACGATGCCACTGGTGGAGACATTGTTCAGCGCGAAGCGGATGTTGCCGCTGATCGCGCCGGCCAGCACGGCGGTGCACTCGTCGGCCTTGGACAGGGCGATGACCTTGTCGAGGATGGCCTTGGCCTGGGCTTCGGTGAAGATACTCATGGTGTAAGGGCTCCTGACCGGTCAGCCGAGGCTGCGTGCGGTGTTGATGACGTTGATGCCGTTGAAGCGCGCGGTGGACGAGCCGTGCGAGACCGCCGAGACCTGTCCCGGCTGGCCCTTGCCGTCGAAGAACGAACCGCCCAGGCGGTAGTCGCGTTCGTCGGCCACGGCGGTGCAGGCGTTCCAGAACTCCGGCGTGCGGATCTGGTAAGCCACGTCTTCCAGCATGCGGGTGATCTGGCCGTTCTTGATCTCGTAGAACAGCTGGCCGCCGAACTGCGCGTTGTAGCGCTGCTGGTCGATCGAGAACGAGCCATCACCGATGATGTAGATGCCGTTCTCCACGTCCTTGATCAGGTCCGGCACGCTCAGCGGCGTCTTGCCCGGTGCCATCGACACGTTGGCCATGCGCTGGAACTGTACGCTGGACCACGAGTCGGCATAGCAGCAGCCGTCGGACTCGGTCTTGCCGAGGATGTGGGCCTGGTCGCGGATGGTCTGGTAGTCCACCAGCTTGCCGTTGCTGATCAGGTCCCAGCGCTTGCACTTCACGCCTTCATCGTCGTATGCCACCGCGCCGAGGCTGCCGGGCTGGGTCTTGTCGGCGAAGATGTTGACCAGCTCGCTGCCGTACTGGAAATGCTGTTCGCGCTTGTCCAGGGTGGCGAAGCTGGTGCCGGCGTAGTTGGCTTCGTAGCCGAGCACGCGGTCCAGTTCCAGCGGGTGGCCGATCGACTCGTGGATGGTCAGCCAGGTATGCGACGGATCGAGCACCAGATCGTACTTGCCCGGCTTCACCGACGGGGCCTTCAGCTTTTCCTGCGCCTGCCGGGCGGCGGCGATGGCGTCTTCCTTCATGTCGTAGGAAGAACTGTAGTTGACCACGCCATTCGGGCTGACCACCTTGCCGGCGGCGGCGCCGTCCAGGTACTCGTAGCCCAGGCCCATCGGCGAGGACAGGCCCGAACGGGTGCGGAACTTGCCGCTGCTCTTGTCGATGGCGGTGACCGTCATCGGCGCCCAGATGCGGTGCACGTCCTGGTCGATATAGGAACCATCGGTGGAAGCAAAGTACTTCTGCTCGTTGACCAGGAACAGCATCGAGTTGACGAAGCTGGCACCAGCGCCCATTGCGGCAGCGTTGACGTCCAGCAGCAGGCCGACCTTGTCCTTGATCGGCACCTCCATCGCATTCTTGCGGATCGGCGTGCGCCAGCTCACCTCACCCACGCCCGGCGCCTTGGCCAGCTGCACCGGTGCGGTCTGCACGCCGGCATTGGCCTTGGCGATGGCCGCCGCCTGCTGCGCGGCCCTGGCCACGTCGGCGGTACCCAGTGCGTTGGTGGCGGCAAAGCCCCAGGCGCCGTTGACGATCACGCGGATGCCCACGCCGGTGGACTCGGTGTTCACCACGTTCTGCACCTTGTCCTCGCGGGTGATCACGAACTGCCGCAGGTAGCGGCCGATGCGCACGTCGCAGTAGGTGGCACCGGCGCTGCGCGCCGCCTGCAGCGCCGCGTCGGCCAGGCGCTTCTTCAATGCCGGGTCGAGGCTGGACTGCAGCTGCTCGGCGGCGATCACCTTGCCGAAGAAGGAGGGCACGATCAGCCCGCCCGCGGTAAGCCCGGTCAGGGCCAGGAAGTCACGTCTTTGCAAGGCTGCTCTCCATGTCGAAGGATGGGTGGCTCAAGCGCCGAGACTGCGCGCGGTGTTGATGATGTTGATGCCGTTGAAGCGGGTGGTGGACGAACCGTGCGAGACCGCCGAGACCTGGCCGGGCTGGCCCTTGCCGTCGAAGAACGAACCGCCCAGGCGGAAATCGCGTTCATCGCAGATGGCCGTGCAGGCATTCCAGAATTCCGGCGTGCGGATCTGGTAGGCCGCATCCTCGACCATGCCGGCGATCTTTCCGTCCTTGATCTGGTAGTACAGCTGGCCACCGAACTGTGCGTTGTAGCGCTGCTGGTCGATCGAGTACGACCCCCGGCCGTGGATGTAGATACCGTTCTCCACGTCCTTGATCATGTCCTCGACGCTGAGCGGCTGCTTGCCCGGCGCCAGCGAGACGTTGGCCATGCGCTGGAACTGCACGCTGGACCAGGAATCGGCGTAGCTGCAGCCATGCGATGCATCGCGGCCGAGGATATGGGCTTCATCGCGGGTGGCCTGGTAATCGACCAGGATGCCGTCGCGCACCAGGTCCCAGCGCTGGGTCTTGACGCCCTCGTCGTCGTAGCCGACCGCACCGAGGCTGCCCGGCTGGGTCTTGTCGGCGAAGAAGGTGACGATGTCGCTGCCCCAGCGGAAACCCGCATCGCGCTTGTCCAGCGTGGCGAAGCTGGTGCCGGCGTAGTTGGCTTCGTAGCCGAGCACGCGGTCCAGCTCCAGCGGGTGGCCGACGTTTTCGTGGATGGTCAGGAACAGGTTGGACGGGTCCAGCACCAGGTCGTACTTGCCGGGCTTCACCGACGGCGCCTTCAGTTTCTCGCGCGCGTGGCGGGCGGCCGCAATGGCGTCCTCGACCGGGTCGTAGGAATCGCGGTAAGCGGTGATGCCACCGGGCAGGTGCACCTTGCCGCGCGCATCGCCATCGAGGAACTCATAGCCCATGCCCATCGGCGAGGACAGGCCGGCGCGGGTGCGGAACCTGCCGCTGGCCTTGTCGATGGCGGTGGCGGTGAACGGCAGCCAGATGCGATGGATGTCCTGGTCGATGAACGAGCCATCGCTGGAGGCGAAGTACTTCTGTTCGTTGACCAGGAACAGGGTGGAATTGATGTAGTCGGCGCCCGCATCCAGCGCGGCGGCATTGAGGGCCAGCAGCAGTTCGACCTTGTCCTGGATCGGCACCGCCATCGCGTTCCTGCGGACGGGGGTCTGCCAGCGCACCTCCCCGACCGGCGGCGTCGGCGCCAGCTGCACCGGCCGGGTCTGGATGCTGGCGTTGGCGCGGGCGATCGCGGCCGCCTGCTCGACCGCAGCGCGTACGGCGGCCTCGGTCTGCTGGTGGGTGGCAGCGAAGCCCCAGGCCCCGTTGACGATCACCCGCACGCCCACGCCGGACGATTCGCGGTTGGTCACGTTGCCGACCTGATGCTCGCGGGTGATGACCGACTGGTTGAGGTAGCGGCCGATGCGCACATCGCAGTAGCTGGCCTTGGCCGTGCGTGCGGTGGCCAGCGCCACGTCCGCCAGGCGCCTGCGCTGGAGGGTGTCGACCGGGGCGAGCAGTTGCTCGGCGGCGATGGCACGGGAATGCGGCAGCAGCAGGCCCGCCAGGCCCAGACCGGAAAAAGCCAGGAACTCACGTCGTTGCACAGCGTTTCTCTCTCTCGCTTGCGTGCGGCCGGCAACGGGCCGAGCCGATCGTCAACCACTCGACTTTCGCCAGCGCGGGGCATCCGGGCAAGTGACTGCAGTCATGGTTGGGGGTGTTTCGGCAGGGCTTGCAGCCCTGCACCTGCTCAGAGCCGGAGCAACAGCCACAGCAACAGCGGGCTTGCTGAGGGATGGCGGCGCGGTGTGGGTGGGCAGGACACGCCGTAAACCCCCCTCCGGGGTCCGGCCCAGCCGCTGGCGGCTGTGCGTTCGGGCGCTTGCGAAGCAGTGCTTCGCAAGCAAAGCGCCCTCACCCATGGGG